>SVPJ01000001.1 GCA_015065885.1 Oscillospiraceae bacterium
CCCTAAACTTGCGAAGCAAATATCACTCGGCGTAAGCCGAATAACACTGCGTAGCAATAGAACTCGCCGTAGGCGAATAGAGTTGCGTGATACTCCGCTTGGAGTATCACGCATAAACGCTTGCCTTGTTTTTTGTATTCCGTCTTATTCTACCGAAATGATGTAGTAATACACCGGCTGACCGCCCGCGATCGCGGACACTTCGACGTCATCCCCGAGCTTCGCGCGAATGCCCTCGCACACCGCTTCGGCTTCCGCTTCGGTGGTATCGGCACCGTACATCAACGTGATGAAGGAGGTATCCTTCCCCGCCGCGTTGCGCGCCGACACCAGATGACGGGTCAACTTCACCGCCGCGTGTTCGATCTCTTTATCCACAAACGCGACCTTACTGCCGTCGAGCGCCAAAATTTCGCCCTTGCGGATGGCACTGCCGCCGAACTCGCTGTCACGCGCGGCAAAGGTGATCTGACCGGTGGACACGTTTTCCGCCGCTCGGGTCATCGCCAGCAGGTTATCTTCCACCGAGCCGTCGGGATCAAAGTTCAGCATAGCGGACACACCCTGCGGAATGGTGCGGGTGGGCAACACGTGTACCGTGCGGTCCGCCAGCGGCACCGCCTGTTCCGCCGCCAAAATGATGTTCTTGTTGTTCGGCAGGACGTACACCACCTTGGCGGGGGTGGCTTCGATCGCATTCAAAATATCGTCCGTCGAAGGATTCATCGTCTGACCGCCCGACACCACGTGATCGCAACCGAGATCGGTGAACAGCCCGTGCAGGCCTTCGCCTGCCGCGACCGCCACAAAGCCGACTTCGTTTTCGGGCTCTGCGCGCTGCGGCACGGGGTCTGCCGCCGCATCGTCTTCCACCCAGCCCGCATTTTCGTGCTGGATGAGCATGTTTTCGACCTTCACGGTCTCAAACGCACCGTATTCCACACCCGCCGACAACGCCTTGCCGGGATCCTTCGTGTGTACGTGTACCTTGATGATGTCCTCGTCGTCCACCACCACGACGCAATCGCCGATGGATTCGAGATACGCACGCAGACGCATCGGATCTTTATCGCATTTCTTGTCGCGCGCCACAATAAATTCGGTGCAATAGGGGAATTCGATATCCACCTCGAACGTAGCCGCGGCACTCTGCTTCGGTGCGGACTTCACCGCCGCCGACACGTCGCCTTCCACCACCGCGCCGCCGGCGAACACCGCCTGCATCGCGTTGATGATGATCAAAAAGCCCTGACCGCCGGCATCCACCACGCCCGCTTTTTTGAGCTGGGGCAACAGTTCGGGCGTACGGGCGAGCGACGCCGCCGCTTCTTCACAAATAGCAGGCCACACCGCTTCGACCGAGCTGTCGCTTTCTGCCACCGCACGGCCCTTTTCCGCCGCCTCACGCGCCACCGTCAAAATGGTGCCCTCGGTCGGCTTCATCACGGCTTTGTACGCCGCTTCCACGCCGAGCGTCAACGCATGCGCCAATGCCGCACCGTCCGCTTCTTCCAAACCCTTGAGACCTTTGGAAAACCCGCGGAACAAAAGCGACAGAATAACACCCGAATTGCCGCGCGCACCGCGCAGCAACGCGGAAGCCGCGGTATCCGCCGTCTTGGTCACGGTCGGATTTTCCAGACGCATCAATTCGCGTGCCGCCGCCGAGATCGTCATAGACATATTGGTGCCCGTATCGCCGTCCGGCACGGGGAAAACGTTCAGTTCATCCACCGCCTGTTTTTGCGCCGCCAGGCAGTTGGAAGCGGAGACCATCGCGTCCCGCAAAGTCGTTCCGTTTATCATTTCAGCACTCCCTTGTTGTTGCGAATTTCACCGCGTAAATTATTCGGCTTTCATACCGTCTACAAACACGTCGACCCTCTTCACGATAAGGCCGGTCGCTTGTTCCACGGTAAAGCGCACCTTGTTTTTGATGCTGTCGGCGATCGCCGTAATATTCATACCAATGCTCACCGCGATGTGCAGTTCCACCACCAGACGGCCGCCTTCACTGCGCACGCGCACCCCCTGATCGGCATACGTACGGCGGGAAATGAGCGAACGCAGACCCTGCCGCGCACCGCTTTTCACCATGCCCGCCACACCGTAGCACGCCGAAGCCGCGTTGCCGATCAAATTGGCAAAATACTCCTCCGAGATCTCAATGGTTCCCATGTGATTCTCAATACGGATCATAGTAACACACCTTTCTGCACCCGAGGTCAGCCCCCCGCAGTGCTCCATTTCCAATTTTCAGGTCCTGCGTACGCATCGAACGCTTCGGGAGAGACCCCCGTCAACGTGCGTGCATACGCCGCCATACCGCGCCGAAAACACAGCGGAATATACGGCGCATCCTCTGCCAGCACGGCAGCAAACTCTGCCGCCGTGATCTCTCCTTCGCAAAACGCGGCATACCGTTTCGCCGCTTCGCCTTTCGTGTCGATACCGTAGGACACGGCACCGCCGCGGACGAGCCACGGGGAGAGATCCATATTCGCGGTCATCCGCACTTCGCCGATATAGAGGTCGCACCGTCCGTTACGCAACGCGACGAAGTAATCGTCGTACGGCAAGGACACGACCGTCACCGCGAAGCCGACCGCTTCCAGTTGGGTCTTTATCAAATCCGCAAGTGCGGTTTTGAACGCATTGTCTTCACACACGAGCAACGACACCGAAGCCGTCGCGGCATCTTCCGTCTCCCCGCCCGGCACGGCGTACCCCGCTTCAGAAAGCAACGAGACCGCCGTCGTGCGGTCGGCACTCGGTGCATACACCGCAAGACCGTTCGCCGCGGAAAACGGCGCGGGAAAAGGCGAACTTGCCGCCGCGGCGTACCCTGCAAACGCCACCTCTGCCAAGCGGGCGCGATCGAGTGCCAGCGACACCGCACGGCGTACCGCCGCGTCTTTGAACAAACGGCGGGAAGCGTTCACCCCAAGGTACACGAGATATTCCGTATCCGCCGCCGTGGTGGCAGAGGACACGCGCGGCACCGTGCCGTCGGTAAGATCGCTGTAAAAATAGCTCACACGGCCGAGTTCCACACCGCCGATGCATTCCTCGTCGCTCAAAAGATCCAGCAAGCGTATCTCGGAAAAGGTGACGGCGTCACCGTGAGGGTTTGCCGTAAGGCGAGGCGTGTGATCGAACACGTAACGCCCGCTGCCAAGCACCGTGCCGTCCGCCGTTTGGCGGATCACGGGAAAACTGAGGCAGGCGGCGGCAAACGGGTCGCCCCGCCGAAGCGTAAACGTAAGGGTCACGCCGTCTTCCGCCACCGTCGCTTCCGAAACGTTCGAAAGCAGTGCAGCGTACGCCGCGCTCTCCCGTGCGGCGGCAAAGGAAGTCAGCACGTCCTCCGCCGTGACGGCGGTACCGTCCGAAAACACCGCGTCCGCGGCAAGGCGGGCGGTCACGACCGTCCCTTGTACCGTAACCGACGCGGCAAGACAAGGCACGGCTTCCAGCGACGCGGTCACCGTGGTCAGCCCTTCGTACAACAGCGGCACCAACTCACGGTTGACACGGCTGTTCATCAAAAAGGGATTCAAACTGTCCGCACGGCTGTACGCCAGTGTAAACACGGGCGGTGTCGCGGGCGACATATCTTCGGTCGCCGGCGGCGTCGCGGGCGGTGCGGGCGGCGGTGTTGCCGTGGAACAGGCAGTAAGTAACACCAACAAAAGGCACAACGCGCACACGCGTCTCAACCGTTTTGCCAACCTGCCACCTCCGCCCTTTTTGCCTGTAAGCATAAACAGACACGATATAGTATATCACATAATTTCAAAACAATCAACCTTATTTTCTTGCGTATTGTAAAAGATTGACAAAATGCCCAAAGACGGCTATACTTTTTAAAAGAAATGAGGTGTTTTCTATGGGTTGGTTCGGCAAACGCAAGGCGGAAAAAGAGTGGGAGGCGCTGTTTGCCCGTCTGTGCGAAAAACCGATCAAATACGTGGCACGACGTCAAATAAACGAAAGCGGCTCCACCGAAGAGATCGTGCTGGGCAAGGGCGGACGCCTGTCGCACGGGAACGGCTTTTTTATGGTGGATACGGGCGCGGGCGAGGTATTCCGCTCGGCGGAGGACACCGTGCGCTGTGCGGAACTTCTCAGCCGCGACGGCGTGGTGGTGCAGGGTGTCAACACCCACACGGGGGCGGAAGATACCGTCGTCGCCTATTACGTATATTATCGGTAAGGAGCGTGCGTTATGATCTTCCCTCCGTTTTTAAAACCGCAGGATCTCATCGGCGTGACCGCCCCCAGTGCGGGCATCGCCGCCGAAGACCACGCGGCGTTCGATCTCTCCCTCTCCCGCATTCGGGCGATGGGCTACCGCGTGTGCGAGACCGCCAGCGTGCGGTCGGGCGGCATCGTCAGCGCCGCGGCCGACGTGCGGGCAAACGAACTGAGCGCCCTGCTGCGTGACCCCGCCGTTTCCATGGTGTGGTGCGCCTCGGGCGGGGACTTTTTACTGGATATGCTCCCCTTCGTGGATTTTGAAGCGGCGGTGAAACACCCGAAATGGGTACAAGGCTATTCCGACCCGACCTCCCTGCTCTACACCCTCACCACCCGTCACGACATCGCCACCGTTTACGGTGCCAACGCGGGCGGGTTTGACGAGGATACCGTCCCCGCCCACGCGCAGTACGCACTAAATCTGCTTGGCAGCACTCTTCCCCCGCAACACAGTTTCGAAACCTTTACCCACCGTTTTCGCGACGAAGGCGAACAGGCGGTGGTGTGGGAAACACCGCGCGGGGATTTCTCCGCAACGGGCCGCCTGCTCGGCGGGTGTCTCGACTGCCTGTCGGATATTCTCGGCACGCCGTACGACGGCACGGCGGATTTTGTCGAACGGTACCGTGCCGACGGCATCGTTTGGTACTTCGATATTTTCGCTCTGTCTGCCGAAGCCACCTATCGCACCTTGTGGCGTATGCGGGAATGCGGGTGGTTTGCCACCGCCCGCGCCGTGATGGTAGGGCGGGTGTGTTTCCCCTCGTCCTTTATGGATCTCTCTTACCGTGAAATGATCGAGCAGGCCCTGCCCGACGTCCCGTTGGTGCTGGAAGCGGACGTGGGGCACGTGCCGCCGCGTATGACCATGATCAACGGTGCCCTTGCCACGCTTGAGGCCAAGGACGGCAAAGGCACACTGACAATGCGTTTGGAGGAATAAGTCATGACCGAACAACAACTGCGCGCCCTGCTCGCCGATATGTCGCTTGCCGAAAAATTCGGCGAGTTGCAACAGATGCCGGGGCAATACTACACCGACGATTGCATCGAAACGGGCATCAACGCCGCTTTTGACTTCACCGAGGAAGAGGTGGCGTGCATCGGCTCGGCACTGAACGTGTTGGACCCTGCCCGTATCATCGAGATCCAAAAACAGCATATCGCACGGCATCCGCACGGGATCCCGATGTTGTTTATGCTGGATATCATCCACGGCTACAGCACCATCTATCCCATTCCGCTGGCGCAGGCATGCTCGTTTGAGCCGGATTTAGTGCGCGCCCTCGCCCGTGCCACCGCCAGAGAATCCTGCGCCGCGGGACAACACGTGACCTTTTCTCCGATGGCGGATCTTTCGCGCGATGCCCGTTGGGGCCGCGTGATGGAAGGCAGCGGGGAAGACCCGTATTTGAACGCGAAAATGGCCGCCGCCGCGGTGCAAGGATACCAAGGGGACGACCTTACCGCCGAGGGTACCATCAGCGCGTGCGTGAAGCACTTCGCCGCCTACGGCGCGGTGGAGGGCGGCCGCGAATACGGCTATGTCGATATGTCGGAACGTATGCTCCGTCAATACTATCTGCCCGCCTACAAAGCGGCGTGTGACGCGGGCAGCGGTATGCTGATGACCGCGTTCAACGCCATCGCGGGCGTGCCCGCCTCGGGCAGTCGCGAGCTGAACGCCATTCTGCGGGACGAATGGGGCTACGAAGGCGCGGTCATTTCGGACTACGGCTCGATAAGCCAGATGTACAGCCACGGCGTGATCCAAAACCCGCTCGAATCCACCAAACGCGCGATGGACGGCGGGGTGGATATCGAGATGTGCATCCACCACTACCGCCGCGGTCTGCCGCAGTTGCTGGAAAGCGGGGAGATCACAACGGAACAGCTCGACCGTGCGGTGTGGCGGGTGCTGAATCTTAAAAACCGCTTGGGTCTGTTTGAAGATCCGTATCACTTCGCCTCCCCCGAAAAGGCGGCGAAACTGCAAAACTGCGAAGATTTCTTGCAACTGGCGCGGGAGTCTGTCCCCCGCTGCTCGGTGCTTTTGAAGAACGACGGCAAGCTGTTGCCGCTGTCGCCCGATGCAGACGAAACAGTGGCGTTCATCGGCCCGTTTTTGAATGAAAGTGACCTGCTCGGTGGGTGGGTAAACCAAAAAGTGGGGCGTATCACCGCCGCCACCTTGCAGGAAACACTGCAAGCGCGCTTCCCCGCCCGTGACTTCACCTACACCGCGGGTTGTGCCCTGCTGGGTGCGGAAGATGCCATGATGGCAGAGAAAAAACACGCCGCCTTTGAAACCGATGCCGACCGCCGCTGTGCGATGCTGGAAGAGGCGGTTGCCGCCGCGAAAGCCGCCGACAAGGTCGTGCTGTTCCTCGGTGAGCATCCGCAGTGCGGCGGCGAACTGGCGGCAAGAGCCGACATTCGCCTGCCGAAGATCCAGCGCGATCTGTTCCGTGCGGTTGCCGCCGTGAACGATACCGTCGTCACGGTGGTGTTCGACCACCGCCCCGTGGAACTCGGCGATATTGCCGAAACGTCCAAGGCACTGCTCAACGTGTGGTTTCCCGGCACGATGGGGGCGGCCGGCATCACCGACATGCTGTTCGGTGACGCCGCCCCGACGGGGCGCACCACCATGTCCTTCCCCCACACGGTCGGGCAGGAGCCGATCTACTACAACCGCCTGCCCACCGATCACGCCCCCGAATTCTCACCCATTTACATCACGGGGTACGTGGACTGCCCGCTCGACCCGCTTTACTGCTTCGGTGAAGGGCTGACGTATACCGATTTTGCCTACGGCGAAGTGCGCTTGGACAAAGCCACCCTGCACGCGGGCGAGACACTCACCGCCACCGTAACGGTGCAAAACGTCGGCGAGCGGGACGGCGAAGAGACGGTGCAGCTGTATATCCGCGATCCGTTCGCCTCGGTCTCGCAACCCGTCAAAGAGTTGAAAGGCTTCAAGCGGGTGTTCATTCCCAAAGGCGAAAATGCCGAGGTGACCTTCCCCCTCACCCCCGACGACCTGCGGTTTTACAACGAAGATGTGGACTTTGTGTGGGAGCCGGGTGAGATTCAGGTATTCATCGGCCACGACAGCCGCGTAAGCCAATACAAAACGTTCCGTTTGGAAGAATAAGATGCAAAAAGGGGCTGTCGCGTTACTGCTTTAACGCGACAGCCCTTTTTCTCATTTTTTACGACTGTCAATAAAGTCCTGCAGGATGATGACCGCCGAGACAGTATCCACCACCGCTTTGCGCTTTTTGCCGCGGGTGTTGGTCTCATTCAAAAATCTGCATGTGCATTTCCAAAGACGAAAGCACCGAGGTGACCTTCACCCTCACCCCCGACGATCTGCGGTTTTACAACGGAGATATGGCGTTCGTGTGGGACCCCGGTGAGATCCAAGTGTTCATCGGCCACGACAGCCGTGTGGGCGAATAGAAAACGTTCTCTTTTGTTTTCATGCCATTATTTTTTGTGTCAGTGTGCCGTCGGTTGTAATTTCGCACGCTAGGCTGTAGTAGATCAGATAGTTCGTGCAGCGAATGATCGACTCTTCTGTTTGTATTTCCAAAACCGGGATATAGTCTATATCCCCTCCTTCACAACCTTTGGCACGGTAGTCGTTGGCAACCTGTTCGTTCAGCCATTGCACCGCACCTTCCGGATCGCTCACCGGCCCATACTTACGCACAAGCCCATAATTTGTGTTGCCGGGCACGTGCGGCAAATACCCCATCTCTTCATACGGCCACACGCCCGAACCGAATCGCACAACGATCTCCCCGTTTACACTGCGTACCGTTTGCGGCGCGATCAGCGGCGTATCAAAACTTTTCGGTGCGGTGATAGCTGCCACCGCGGCCTTATCAACCACATGTTGCAACACCAAGCGGGCATCGGTAGAATTCACTTCGCCGTCCTTATCCACGTCGGCAGACACGATCTGTCCTTCATCAAGCGCCGTTTTCTCCACCGTATACTGCAACACCAGCCGCGCATCCGTGGAATCGCACACGCCATCGCCGTTCACGTCGCCACCCGCGGGGGTGTGGGTAATCACCTCGAACCGATGGCCGTTGGCGATCGCCCAACGATGGGCGTAACTGCCTTTGTACACCTTCAGCAACGTATTCGGATGAAATGCTCCTTCGCAGATCAGCGATACGCTGTACGGAACAATGACCTCTTCCAGTGAAGCTGCCAAATAGAACGCCGCGTGATCCCCTACACCGCCGATCACCTTTAACGTGTTCGGGAACACGACCTCTTTCAATGCCGTAACCTTATGCAATAAAACATTACCGATCGCTTCGATCCCCTCTTCAAACACCAACCGTTCGGGGAAGCAATCCCCCAAATAGGCCATTCTCGTATCCACCGTCTTTACGGGAAGGCCGTCGATAACGGCAGGAAAGACGATCGTGCGCTCACCGTTGATCCCTTCAATTTCGACATAATTTTTATATTTCACATAACGGAATCCATCGTCGCTGAAACCGGATTGCGGCTCGTCGGGATGCAAACGGTAACTTTCCGTGACACCCAAGCCTGTGGCACTGCCGGCCACACTCGAAAAAGCCACCACAAACGCCGCTATCACCAAAAGCGCAAGCACGCGCAACATGGTTTTCTTCATGTTCATCATCACAACTCATCCCTCCTTTTAAGGAATTATGGTGTCGGATACAAACACATCGCCGTATCGCCCAAAATGTGCAAATTTCGCATAGGGTTACTTAGATCATGATAATGATAGGTCATAGAAAACACGCAACTATCCGCATATTCCATAGCTTGTTGTATCGTTTTCCCTTCATACGACGCCTCAAAGAAATATCCCAACCATTGATCTTGCGGCGGTGCACTTGAGTAATCCGTATGCGAAAGCACAAAATGGGCACCATACGCGTATAAAATACCGCTTAGGCTATAGTTCTTATCCTCTTTGACGTAATCATTGCCTGTGTGGCACGAATTCAACACTACAAATCTTAAGTTGGACAAATCGTGTTTTTGATAATAGTCCCCCACGCCATATTGACTTGAGTTTGGATACCCTGTAATCTGCCCTGCGCTCATTGTCATATACGTCGATGTTGAATCAGTGGCATACCATATACAACCACTTCCCCCATGCCCGGAGAAAATCCACAAATCGCTTGTATTCAGATCTTGACGGCCTTCCGGCGCCGTTCGGTTCACTCTTTCTTGCAACGTGTAACCCAAAGTCGAAAAGTAGGATTTGAAATAAAGATCGGCGCACGCTTTAGAATTCAAATTATATTCCAAAGCATTATCATCAAAGCAATACAATGTGGCGGTTCCCTTTGCAACCTTCTCCAACGTCCAATCGTCCAAATGATCCATTCTTACTTTGGGATAATAATGATACACTACCGACCCGGACAACGTTTGCTCTGTCCACAATCCAAGACTTCCATTCCCGGCCTTAGAAACAATATGGTAACTACCGTCCCAATTGCGAACAAATTTCCATTTTTTATAATCGTCATAACCCGCATAAGAGGGATCACTAAGGTTACCAACTTTTATTTCATATAACGCATCTCCCGTAGCATATAGAGTATATGCAGACGGATAATTCCCCGGCAACAAATAATAATATCCGTCTCCTGCCGACATGATACGCCATTTTTGTGAAGTAGCACCTGTAAACGGTGTTTGTGTTACATATTGGCTCGTACTGTTTGGTGCAGTAAGATACAATCCTTCGGATGAAGTACTTCCTTCTACCACACTACCTTTACACTTAATATAATATTGTGCACCACTTTCAATACCAATATTGTCGCACGAAGTTGTATCTGCCGTATACGTTACCGCAAATAACGGAGCATTCGCACTCGTGGTAAAATAGCTAGAGGCGAACCGACGATATCCCACTGCCGCCTCCGCTTCATCCGCCATACGAATCACAATTCCGTAGTTAGGAATCCCCTGCATCCACCCTTGTACCAACGAGGTAAGCATAAAATCATAATATCGACAGTAGGAGGTATCATTCGAAATCTCCGAATTCATCCACACGATGCTTGCACCACATAACATTTTCTCGTAATTATCGGGTTTTGTATTCCACGTCACAGTGGATGTCGTATAATTTTCACTCACTTGGTGCAAAGTAATATCAAAATAATCACCCACCTCATATTGTGTCAATGCGGGATAATTAAAGTTTTGATAAATACTGTACCGTGCACTCAAAATACGATCATATCGTATTCCTGCCGCCACCAAACTACTCAAATCGAACTTAGTATAGATACGATAAGTTGCCCCTACACCTCCGTCCAGTGTTAACACCATTTCATTCGCGTAATTTGTATTAGGATGCGCCTCAGACACCACAGTATCTTGTATGGCCGATCCTGTCATAGTTGCCGTAGTTATTGAGACGCCGCGTGTTGGGTTTTCACTTTGTACCATTGTACGTTCCCACAAAGATGCGGTTACGCTGCTGTAATAAGAAAATGACAATGGGTACTCCGCATCTTTGGGAATGTTTGAAAAAGTAAATGTTAGCGTATATCCTTTTTCTGTCTTCCGAACATCTGTTACAGGCATTTGAGTAAATCCATCTGTGGCATCCTTCAATGCATCGACATATATCGTAGCTTTCGTTTCATCTTCAACTATAATCGAAACAATATTCTCTGCTAACGATAAAGCCGTAATATCCTCGCTCACAACAAGAAGCGTAACCGGTTGAATATCCTCTGCACTATTGAATGTTATCGTGCTCATATATCCCGTTGTTGTCGGTTGGTAAGCAACAACGGGAACCGCTGTATCCATTGCTGTAAATTGCATGGTATTCGAGACAATACTGCAACCGTTCTTTACAGTGTTTCCCGTGTTAAGCAACTGCTGAGTGAAGGAAAAGTCCTCTCCTTCCAAAAGTATTTTGCCGTTACTTGAAGCGGGAAAGTATACATCTATCGCGTTCGCCGTTGTCTTATGACTATATCCTTTTAGACGATCAACCACTCCTGTGTTTTTCAGTGAAGTATCTATATACTCAACCTTCCCGTCATCATTTACATATTTCACAGGAGTTGAAAAGAAATATGTAGTGTACGTTCCATCGGTATTCTCATATTCTGCTTGGTATAGACTATCTTTAAAGTTTTCAGTCAAACGCACATGACCGTTAGCATCAATTACATCTTGTGAAACCACACCCGAGAGAGTAAGATCTACGTCTGCTTCAACCACAGCATTGGCAGCATATGAGGTGGGTGCAACCATAAGCAACAAAAGGGGCACCATAATTGTCGCTGTCCACCGCCTCGATCTTTGCATAGTTGTTCGTTTCATCCTCTTCATCTCCCTTTGGCTGAAATTTTGTGGCACTGCCACACTTGAAGTATATCATATTTTCTTGGTATTGTCAACCAATCGATCGGCGATGTGCACAAACAGTTTCAACCCGTAATTCAGAACTTGTGCAAATTAGTACATCCGCAACAAAAAGCACCGTTCGGCGAACGGCGCTTTTGTTGGATATTCTCATGTTTTTCACTTTTTACGACTGTCAATAAAGTCCTGTAGGATGATGACCGCCGAGACGGTATCCACCACCGCTTTGCGCTTTTTGCCGCGGGTGTTGGTCTCGTTCAAAAACCCGATGGCGGACACGGTGGTCAGCCGTTCGTCCCACAAGGTATACGGAAGCCCCGTTTTCTCGGAAAGGGTTTCGGCAAATTCCTCGGCTCGGCGGGCACTCTCGCCGCGGGTGCCGTCCATATTGCGCGGGTGTCCCACCACCAGATGAGCGGCCTTATGCTCCGCCGCCAGCGCCGCCACTTTTTCAAGCAGGCGGTCGCGGTTATGCTCGGTCACCGTGCCGATGGGTGACGCCAGCACCTCCCGCTCGTCCGAGATCGCCACACCCGTGCGCTGTAATCCTAAATCTACTGCTAAAATACGCATAACGTCACTTCGCCCACGGGGTCTTATCCACCCCGTTTTGTGCAATATAGTCCGCGGGTTGGATATCGTCGTACACGAACGCGTGCAACACCTTCGCGGCGTAATCCAGATTGTAATACACCGTGGAACTGCCCGTCTTGTCGCGATAATCCGCGTTGATGATATACTCCTTTTGCGGAATACGCGTCTGCTCGAACGTGGTGTCGCCGAGTACCGCACTCGCCATGCCAAGGATATCGGAATAGGACAGCGAGGTGCGCACGTACGGCAACAGGGCTTCCACCAAAGCGGGATACTTTGACGCACCCATACCCGTAATGCGGTCGAACATCGCTTCCATCACCACGCGCTGGCGGTCGGTACGGCCGAAGTCGTTGCTGACGCCGTCTGCCGTGGAGACCGAACGCAACCGCGACCAGCACACCGCCTGCACGCCCGTTAGGGTCTGCAGACCTGCTTTTTGGATCTTATCCTTTTCGGTGCCGAGATTCGGCCCCTTTTCCACGATCAGTCGGTTCGCCGCCACACGCTCCGCTTCGGTGATCTCCACCTCCACGCCGCCGATGGCGTTCACGATGTCGATCATCCCCGCAAAGTTCACCGTCGCGTAATGGCGGATGTTCAGATCGAACGACTCGTTCAAGGTCTTGAGCGCCAGTTCGGGACCGCCTTTCGCGTACGCCGAGTTGATCTTGCGGTAACCGTGATCCCCCATGTGTACCAGCGTATCCCGCATCACCGAGGTGATCTTCACCTTGTTGTGGATCTCGTCCAAACTCACGATCATAATGGAGTCGGTGTTGCCCGTGTATCCTTCGGGGTTGCGGGAGTCCACACCAAACAGCGCAATATTGGTGACCTTTTTCGTCAAGGTGATGTTGGTGATACCGAGCTGTTCGTCGGTCATATGCTGAATGGTGGAATCGTAATCGTAGTCCAGATACTGCCACATAAAGATTCCCGCCGCCGCAAACAACACGCCAAGCACGGCGAGGATCGACACCAACGTGATGATGATTCCTTTAAAACGCCGCCGCGGTTTCTTTGCAACCGCTTCCGGCGCAGCATGTTTTGCCATTTTCTCATACCCTTTCCGAGAATTTCTTTCTTTACTATAACAACCTGCTGTCGAAAAGTCAAGAAACAAAATTGTAACCTTTTTACACTTCGACCGTTCGTTGCAAGGCAAAGGAATACAAAAGACATTCCCCAACCGTCTCGCCCAAACCGTTTTCGAGTGCTTCTTTGTACAGCATCAGTTGCGGGCGGTACCGTTCGACAAGTTCTTCGGGGGTGTCCACACGGTCGGTCTTGTAGTCCACGATGACCCACCGTCCGTTTTCGTAAAACAGACAGTCGGCAATCCCCTGTACCAACACCGTCTCTCCTGCCGCCACGTCCTCCGACACGGGCGCACAAAGGCTGACGGGGCGTTCCACCGTGAAGGCATATTCCCTTTGCACCCGCTCGGCATTGCCGATACGCCGATACAACTCGCTTTTAAAGAAAGCAACCAGACGCGGACGCGAAAGCGACGCCCCTTGCATCGGCGAAAGGAAACCCTCTCGCACCAGACGGGCGATCTCCCGCTCGACATCCTCTGCCGCCGCGGCGTAATCCGCAAACTGCATAAATTGGTGCATCGCGGTGCCGCGTTCGGCAGGCGACAGCGACGTATCGCTGAAGAAGGCGGGACGCGTGACCGCCACAAAGCGGTCGCGCACGGCACGGTGTGCCAAGGCGGACGCCGCAAGTTTTACCGGAACGTTACCCAGTTCTTTATACGGATACACGTACGTCGTGCGTTCTTTGAGCCCTGCCAAATACCGCTCGTCGGGCGGCAGGACGGGGGTGTCGGTCACCGTTTCCTCTTCCGTCACGTCGGGTGCGCGTACCAACAAAAGGCTAAGCCGCGTATCACACGAAAAGGGGGTGATCCGTGCCGCCAGTGCAGGCGGCCACTCAGCCGCCGCATCGGGATGGCGAAGCAGAACGGGCAACACCCAATCGGCGTAACTGCCCGCTTCGATCACCGATTGAAGCGGCACGGTGCCGTCGGTCGGCGCAAACGCCTTCATCATTGCATCATAACGGTCCACCGTCGCCACCATACAGAGGCGTTCCTTCGCACGGGTCAGCGCCACGTACAACACCCGCAGTTCCTCTGCGCGGGCATCGCGGCGCAGACGCAGTGCCAGTGCGTTTTTTTGCACCGACTTGCAAGATTCAAGTCCTTTCGGGTCACGCCAATCCATACCCACACCGAGCGTGCGGTGCAAAAGCAGCGGGTCGGACAATGCGCGGTCGTTAAACCCGCGCCCCATTGCCGCCATAAACACCACGGGGAATTCCAACCCTTTCGAGGCGTGGACGCTCATCACGCGCACGGCGTTTTCGCCGCCGACCACCGTCGCGGGGGCTTGTCCGTCCTGCTTGCGATCGCGTTCCGCAAACCGCACGAAGGCGGAAAGTCCGCGAAAACCGCGACTTTCAAATCCGCGGGCGATATCGAGAAGTTTTTGCAGGTTTGCCACCCGCTGTTCGCCGTGCGGGCGGGCACCCATCACGGCGGTCAAACTCATTTCTTCGTACACTTGCTGCAACAAGCGGTCGGCGGGCATCGCCGCCGAAAGGGTACGCAGACGCTCGGTCTCTTTCAAAAACGCGGCAAGGCGACGTCCCAACGGGTCGTCCTCACGTGCGCGGCGGCGCACCGCGGTATACAGCGGCACGCGTCGGCGCTTTTTTCGTATATCGGCAAGATCGTCGGGCGTAAACGCAAACAGCACCGACATCATCACCGCAAGCATCGACACGTCCTCGAGCGGATTGTCCAAAAATCGCAGAAGCGACAGCACGAGCGCGATCTCCTGCGTTTCGTAAAACCCGCCGCCCGCATCGGTCACGGCAGGCACACCCGCGCGATTGAGTTCCTCCGCATAGACGGCGGCGTGATCCTTTATACTGCGCAGCAACACGCACACGTCGCGAAACGCCAGCGGACGCTCGCCGTCGCCGTCCCGCACGGTCATCCCCTCCGCCATCATTTCCGAAATGCGGGCGGCAATCACCCGCGCTTCAGCGGCATCGTCGCTGTCGTCGGCAGCACGCTTTTCCTTTTCCACCAAAATAAGCTCGGCAGCGTCGTTTTCGTGCGGGGCGTAGGTCGCCGCCGCAGTCAGTTCCTCACCCCCGCGGTAGTTCACACCGCCGGTCTCTGCGGTCATCAACTGCGAAAACAGCAGGTTTACCGTTTCGGTCACACTGCATCGACTGCGGAAATTGTGTCCCAACCGAATCAGTGCAGGATAGGTCTCGCCGTCAAAAGGGGCGTACGCATTTTGCCGCGCCATAAACAGTGAGGGAGTCGCGTTGCGGAAAGAATAGATGCTCTGCTTCACGTCACCCACGAAAAAGAGGTTGCTCTCCTTTCGCGATATCGCGGAAAACAAACATTCCTGCGTGGGATTGGTGTCTTGATATTCGTCCACCATCACGTGAACGAAACGGCGGCTCACCTCGGCGGCAACAGCCGAAGGGGTCATGGTGCCGTCCTCATCCTCATCGGTCAGCAGGCGCAACGCCAAATGCTCCAGATCGTTAAAATCAAGCAGACCCGCACGGGTCTTCTTTTCGGTATACCGCGCTTCAAACTGCGCGGTCAGGGTCATCAACATCTCTACCGCAGGGGCGAGCGCTGCCGTGCGGGCAGTGGCGGAGGCTTCGTCCTCTACCATCAAAGCGGCGAGTGCCCCTACCTTCGTTTTCAAGCGGGTGCGCTCGTTTTTTACGTATTCCTTCAGTTCTTCATCGGTGCAACCGCGCACAGGACTCAACGTGCCGAAAGAAAGTTCCGAAAGTCGCACGATCTGCTCATCCCATGACATAGTGCCAAGCGCATCCGCCGCTTCGCGCAACCCCGCGGCGTCCGCACGCAAACACACGGCGTAGCGCGTCAAGGTATCGTTACTCTCCGCCAGCGCGGCGAGATTTTCGAGTTTGCGGGCATACCACTGAAGGCGTCCTTGAATCTCCGCTTGTATCTCTTGCCCGAACACGGTATCGGACAACGGCACGTCGGTGCGGTAGAGCGCTGTCACCGACTCCCGCCAGCGGGCAGGCTGTGGGTGTGCCTGCATAAAGTGGTAGGTCACCCGTATCCGTTCGGCAAGCGCCTTGTCGTGGCGATCACCGCCGAGCAGGTCGAGCAGCTGTGAAAACGCAGGGGAATCGGCGGCGTACGCCTCTTCCAGCACCTCGTCCATTGCCTCGTTCATCAACGGACGGGTCTGGCTCTCCTCCCCCACGCGGAACAGCGGCGAGATTTCGGGGAAGCGGTGGAAATGCTCACGTATCAGATTGCCGCAAAAACCGTGTACCGTGCTGATGTTGGCGTTCGGCAACAACATCAGCTGGCGGCGCAGACGGCGGTCGTTCGGACGGGCGGCTAAACATGCGTGCAACGCTTTTCCGAGCCGTTGTTTCATTTCCGCCGCCGCGGCTTTGGTGAAGGTCACCACCAACAGTTGATCCACATCCACGGGGGATTCTTCCGCCGTGATCAAACGGATGATGCGCTCGATCAGCACCGCCGTCTTACCCGACCCTGCCGCCGCCGAGACCAGCACCGTACCGTTTGCCGCCAAACACTGTTTTTGTGCGTCCGTCCACTCGCGTGTCGCCATACCTTCCACCTCCTAAATATCGGCTTTTGCATAAAATCGCCCGCAGGTGCGGGCGATTGGGAATTCGTTAAATTTGCTCAATATACCGCTTGATGGCGGCAAAGGATGGATCGCTCAAATTGTGTTCGATCTTGCAGGCGTCCTCCGCCGCCGTCACCTCGTCCACGCCGAGGCGCACCAGCAACGCCGTAAGCAGGGTGTGCCGTTCGTACATCTTTTCCGCTACCTCGCGTCCCGCATCGGTCAGCGAAATAAAGCCGTCGCGGTCCACCGTGATAAATCCGCCCTGCCGCAACAGCCCCATGGCACGGCTGACACTGGGTTTGGAATACCCCATATAGTCGCACACATCCACGGCACGCACCGTGCCGCGCTCACGGGAGAGGACGAAAATGCTCTCCAGATACATCTGTCCCGATTCTTGCAAACCCACTGTCTCGCCTCCTTTCGTATCGTTATCTTATAGTATACCATATATATCCTCCGTTTGCAAGGCATCATTTTCCACCTTGCTAATTTTTTGGGCAATTTTTGGAAATTCCTCTTGACAGACACCGTAACGCGTGGTATAATGCGTAGCAGTTAGCCTTTGCTAACTCTTGCGAAAGGTGGAATATCGTATGAATTTGAACGACGCTGTCGAGGGTAAAGAGTACATTATCCGCGCCATCGAAACGGACGACGAGGAGATGGATGCCTTCTTGTTCTCGCTCGGCTGTTACAGCGGTGAGCCGATCACCGTTATCTCCCGCAAGAAAAACAGTTGTGTCATATGCATCAAGGATGCCCGCTACAGTATCGACACGCAGTTGGCAGGCGCCATTACTATCTAAAAAAACGCAGACCGTTGTGTCCGCTTTTTTTACGTCTTCAAGTTAGCCTCCGCTAACTTGAAAGCAAGTTCAAGGAGGGTACTATGAGAATCGCATTTGCAGGAAATCCCAACAGCGGAAAGACCACCATGTACAACGCGCTCACCGGCCGCAGTGAAAAGGTCGGCAACTGGGCGGGTGTTACGGTGGAACGGAAAGAGAGCCGCATCAAGAAGGTGTACGCCGACGGGCGAGACGACCTTGTAGCGGTCGATCTGCCGGGTGCTTACTCCATGTCGCCGTTCACTTCGGAGGAGAGCATCACCAGCGCTTACGTAAGAAACGAAAAGCCGGACGTGATCGTTAACATTGTGGATGCGACCAATCTCAGCCGCAGTTTGTTTTTTACCACGCAACTGTTGGAACTCGGCATTCCCGTGGTAGTGGCACTGAACAAGAGTGACATCAACAAGAAGAAAGAGACGGTCATTGACGCGGCAACGCTTGCCGCCGCACTCGGCTGTCCCGTGGTGCAAACGGTATCGACCGACCACAGCCATCAAGACCTCACCGAAGTGGTAAGGGCGGCGCTTTCTTTGGTCGGTAAGGGACAAAAGGCCCCGTTTGTGCAGGGCAACGTCGACCTTACCGACAAAGCCGCCGTTCGTGAGGCTGACCGCCGCCGTTTCGCCTTCGTAAATGCGTTGGTCAAAAAAGCGGAAACACGCAAAGTCTTCACCAAGGACAAAAACTACCAGGATACGATCGATGCGGTGCTGACCAACAAATGGCTCGGCATTCCGATCTTTGCCGTCGTGATGTTCTTGGTGTTCCAGATCTCACAGGCGTGGGTCGGCCCGCTTATCGCCGATGGACATACCTTCAAAAACGGAACGACCGTTCCCGGTCTCGTCGCCCTCATTGATCTGTTCGGTGCGTGGGTCGGCGGTCTGCTCGCGAATGCCGACCCGTTGGTGTCCGCCTTGTTGGTGGACGGCATCATCGGCGGTGTGGGTGCCGTGGTCGGTTTTTTACCGCTCGTGATGGTGATGTATTTCCTCATCGCCCTGCTCGAAGACTGCGGCTATATGGCACGCGTATCGGTGGTACTGGATCCCATTTTCAAGAAGGTCGGTCTGTCGGGCAAATCGGTCATTCCGTTCGTCATCGGCACGGGTTGCGCCATTCCCGGTGTGATGGCGTGCCGCACCATCCGCAACGAGCGGGAACGCCGCGCCACCGCGATGCTGGCTCCCTTTATGCCCTGCGGTGCCAAACTGCCGGTCATCGGCTTGTTTGCGGGCGCCTTCTTCGGCAATGCCTCGTGGGTGGGTACGTTGATGTATTTCGTAGGCATCGTCATTATCCTCATCGGCGCCCTGCTGGTCAACCGCATTACCGGTAACAAAGCACGCCGCTCCTTCTTTATTATGGAACTGCCGGAGTACAAAGTCCCTTCCCTCGGCCGTGCGTTCCAATCGATGTGCAGCCGCGGTTGGTCGTATATCGTGAAAGCGGCCACCATTATTCTCTTGTGTAACACGGCGATACAGATCATGCAGACCTTTACTTGGAACTTCCAGATCGCCGAGACGGCGGACACCTCTATTCTGGCTTCCGTTGCCGCACCGTTTGCCTATCTGCTGTTACCCGTCGTGGGCGTGCTGTCGTGGCAACTCGCCGCCGCCGCCATCACGGGATTTATTGCGAAGGAGAACGTGGTGGGCACGCTCGCGGTCTGCTTCGTGGGACTCGAAAACCTTATCGACACCGAAGAACTCACTTTGATGGAGGGCGCGGGCACGGAAGTTGCCGCCGCCTTCGCTATCACGAAAGCGGCGGCGCTGGCGTACTTGATGTTCAACTTGTTCACCCCGCCCTGCTTTGCCGCGATCGGTGCCATGAACGCCGAAATGAAGAGTGCCAAATGGCTGTGGAGCGGTATCGCCCTGCAACTCGGTGTCGGCTTTACCGTTGGCTTTTTGGTGTATCAGGTGGGCACGCTTGTCACTCTCGGCACGGTGGGTTCAGGCTTCGTCGGCGGGCTCGTCGCGGTGCTTGCGATGGTCGCCGTCGTGGTGTTCCTGTGCATCCGTGCGGACAAACGGGTAAAAGCCGAAAATGCGCATAGGGCGAGCAAAACGCCCGCAAACCTTACGAAATAAGGAGGTGTCTCGATGGATACCGTGATCGCTGTGATCGTCATCGTCGCCATCGTCGCTCTCGCCGCATTCTACGTATACAAAGCGAAGAAAAGCGGCAAAAAATGCATCGGCTGCCCCGATGGCGGCAGTTGTAACGGCAAATGCACCTGCTGCTGCGGCTGTGAAGAAGAAACGGAAGAAATAGTTGACCGATAAAGGAACGCACCGTCTTGCAAGACGGTGCGTTCCGCTTTGTGTGATTGACAAACCAACAGATACCTACTATACTGGTTTTGAGGTGATACTATGGGGTTGTTGGATTTCTTAAAGCAGCTGCCCAGTGTGAATGAACTTAAGGGTAGTTTAGGAGAACAATTAACGAAATATTACGCCAAAGCCATGACCGACACGCTGGTTTTGCACGACGTACTCATCGACGGGGACGACGGAAAAACTTCGCAGATCGACCTCGTTCTGGTTGGCATTCGCGGGCTGTATGTTGTTGAGGTGAAAATGTTTTCCGATGCCAACATATACGGCGATGCGAAGAAAAGCCAATGGTACTATTATGCCGGTAAAAAACGTTACAACATTTACAACCCCCTAAAACAAAATGAAAAGCACATCCTCTACCTGAAAGAATTTTTGAAAGAGTTTGGGGATATCCCTTGCTTCTCTATTATAACGCTTATATGTAACAACTTTAAAATCTCCAATCTGCAACAGGAAGAAGGAAATCGCAAAATTGCCGTTTGCAGTTCGCTCCCTACAATGGAAAAGGCAATAAAAATCATTGCACAGGATCACCCCATTGTTTGGGACGAAGCCAAAAAGCAACAGATTTTTGACTACATTCAAAAAAATCAGCATATCGGGAAAGATGCCCGTATACAGCATAAACAGAACGTGATAGCATATAAAGAAAGTTTAGAAACAAAAAAAGCTGAAAAGGTCTGTCCGTACTGTAACGTTCCCCTCGTTTTACGCCATGGGAAATTTGGAGAGTTTTACGGATGTCCCAACTATCCGAAATGCCGATACACGTTAAAATAGATGACATTCCATCATCAAAACCAAGAACCTCTTGTCTGCTTAAACGGCAAACAAGAGGTTTCTTCTTTTTCGTTATCCTTCTAAACTCTTCAAGTAGTCGATGCACATTTTGGCCTCGATCATTTCGCGTTCGGGCACGGTCTCGTTTTCCACGACCATCGCCACACCGTGCGCTTCGGCCCATTCCACCACCTCGCGGATCGGCACTTCGCCTTGTCCGAGGGGTTTGCACTCCGTGCGGGTGGTATCCTTCAAGTGGATCATACCGACCCGCTCGCCCAACTGCTCGAGTACGTACAAGGGACTTACGCCGCCGAAGTACGCCCAGCATACGTCGATCTCAAAGCGGATGTTCGTCTGTTTTTGCATCTCCACGTGCGGGATCAAACGGTCGGCATTGGGTTTGAATTCCCCGTCGTGGTTGTGATACATAAGCTCGATACCCGCTTCGGCAAGGATCGGCTGCCATTCGTTCAACAGTGCGATGGTCTCGCCCAAATTCTCTTTGGTATCCCACGGCGCACCCGGCACGATAAACCGTTTACAACCGATGGTCTGCAAGTACGGAATCGTCTCCTCGTGCTTGCCGTCCACCAATGCATTCAGCATGGTGTGGGTGCTGCACACGGTCAGTCTGTTTTCTTCACACAGCGCCAGAAACTCCTCCGCCGTTTTGCCGAAGAAGCCCGCCGGCTCCACCATGGTGTACCCCATCGCCGCGACCTCACGCAGAGTAGCAGCCACATCTTTTTCCATAAATCGTCGAACCGAATACAACTGCAATCCATATTGACGCATATCACTTCACTCCTTGTTATACGTTACCAACGCACCTGCCAGCGCGTTTGATAGCCGTCGTGCATCGGGGCCGACCCCGCCTCCCGCATCGCCGACTGTTCGCGGCGTGCCGCAAGTTCGCGGTCGAACGCCGCGGCATCCACCGGCAACGCCACCACGCCGCCCTGCCACGCGGACAAATACGCCGCGTTGCACAGCATCACTTCGTTCAAGGCTTCACGCCCATCCGACAACAGCGGTGTGCCGTGCAGAATGTGATCCACAAAATTCTGCAACACCGCGCCGTGTGCGTTCGGAGGGGCTTCAAAGGTCATTTCCTCGTAGTCCATCGGGATCTGCACGAAGCCTTCCTTCGCGGTAAAGCAGACCTCCCGCTCGCGCTCTTTCAAACGCCACAGTTTCAGTTTGCCGTCCTCCAGCACCATTTTGCCGCCGTCGCCCGTGATCTCCAGACGATTGGTGCCGGGGTATTCCCCCGTGGTGGTTTGGAATAGGGCAACAAGCCCACTGTCATACTCACCGACGATGAGCGCTTCGTCCTCCACCTCAATGTCGTGATATTTCGCCACGGGACACCGCGCCAAAACACGGTCGGGCATACCGCAGATCCACTGCCACAGATCGAGATTGTGGGGTGCCTGATTCATCAGCACACCGCCGCCCTCACCGCAGAAGGTGGCACGCCACGCGCCGCTGTCGTAGTACGCTTGCGTGCGGTACCAGTTGGTGATGATCCAGTGAAACCGTTTGAGTTCCCCCAACACACCGCTTTGCACCAGTTCCCGCGCTTTTTGGAACAGCGGGTCGGTACGTTGATTGAACATCACGCAAAACGCGCGGCCGCTTTTGTCGGCGGCTTCAATCAAGCGGTGTGCCTCACTCACCTGCACCGCCATCGGCTTTTCGGACAGCACGTGTACCCCGTGTTCGAACGCCTGCACGCCGATGACGGGGTGGAAATAGTGCGGGGTGGCGATCACCACCGCGTCACACACACCCGCCGCCAACAGTGCCTCAGCATTTTCATACACGGGCACTTCGGGGAATAGCGCCTTCAACTGGTCGCGGCGGGCAGCGTCGGTATCGCACAACGCCGACAGCACCGCACCGTTTACACCGCCCGCAAAGAGGTGACGAGCGTGGGCGGAACCCATGCCGCCCACACCGATCACACCTACTCTAACGTCTTTCATCATCTTATTTGGCACCGTTGTACGAGCCGCTGGTATCGCTCACGACCTCGTTCACGTTTTCCTTACGACGGGAGGTCGCCACGCGCTTCATCAGCTCGTTGTAATATTCGTCGTCGTCAAACGGCAGTTCCACCACGCGGTCGGTGAACGCCGACAGATGCATCGCATTCGAAATGGTCAGGCCGTTGATGCCCTCGCGCCCGTCCGCCACCAGCGGAGTGCCGTGCAGGATGTGCGCCGCAAAGGCGTTCAGCACACCCACGTGCTGTTCACCGTCGGTATCAAAGGTGATGGTCTCCACCTCGCGGTTGGGCGAACTGAACGCGCCGCGCTCTTCACCCGTATACTCGCTCATCGCTTCCTTCAAGCGGGTGATCTTCAGCGTTCTGCCTTCCGCCACCAGGGTGCCGCGGTCACAGCAAACCTCAAAGCGGTTGGAACCGGGGCAGTCGCCCGTCGAGGTGATGAACATACCCGACGCACCGTTCGGATACTCCACGTACGCGGTCACGTCGTCTTCCACTTCGATATCGTGCCATTTGCCGAAATTCAGTTTCACGTCCACTTTGCTCGGCATACCGCAGATCCACTGCCACAGATCGAGATTGTGCGGGCACTGGTTGAGCAGCACACCGCCGCCCTCGCCGCTCCACGTGGCACGCCACGCGCCGCTGTCGTAATAGGACTGCGGACGGTACCAGTCGGTGATGAGCCAGTTGGTGCGATGCACTTCACCGAGTTCACCGCTGGCGATCATGTCGTGCATCGTAATGTACATCGGGTTGGTGCGCTGATTAAACATCATACCGAACGCCACGCCCGCTTTTTCGGCGGCGGCGTTCATCTCTTTCACCTGTTTCGTATACACACCCGCGGGTTTTTCGCACATGACGTGGATACCGCGCTCGAAGCACGCGATCGCATAGCGGGGATGGTCGTAGTGCGGCACCGCGATCAGGCACGCGTCGATCAGACCGCTGTCCAGCATCTCCTCCGCCGTGTTAAAGCAGGTCAGATTCTCGTTGCGACCCTTCGCCCATTCCAAGCGCTCGGGTTTCACATCCGCCACCGCGACGAGTTCGATCTCGGGGCATTTGCCGTCGGTCAGGTTGTTCACGTGGGTGGAACCCATGTTACCCACACCGATAATACCAAGTTTTACTTTACTCATTGTCTTTTCCTCCTCGGCTGATATGTTCGTAAACCTTATGCTTCGTGACCGATCGATTCGAGATACCGCAAACTGCGTTCCATACAATCGAGCGGATCTTCCCCGTTGCAGTTGTCCTGCTCCACGAACGCGGCAACCGCGCCCGCCTTCTCAAACGCCTTCAGAATGGCGGGGAAGTTCAGTGAGCCCTCACCGATGGGCGTCATCATCTGCTTCATATCCAGGGTCATACCCATATCCTTCAAATGCACGTACTTCAGACGGCCCGCACACTTTTCGATCCATTGGCAAACATCGCCGCCGCCGTGCTGTACCCAATAGGTATCCAGCACGATGTTCATCTCTTCGGGCGGGAACATATCGAGCAGATGATCGAAGATCATCTTCCCCTCTACCTTCGCGAATTCGAAGGAGTGGTTGTGATACGCGAAGGTCATACCCGCGTCGCGGATCTTCTTGATCGGCTCGGTCATCTCACGGCGGAACCGCTCGAGGCATTCCACCGTGTTGCGGTGCGCCTCACCGATATAGCCGAGACCGATGCAATCACACCCCATAAGACGGTGATCCTCGATCAACGCTTCGGTGTCCCCGATGATGCGCTGGTACGGGCTGTGGGAAAACGGAATGACCATTCCCAAGCGGTCACAGGTCTCCCGCATCAGAGCGGGCGGGATGGCGTCGCACCCCGAATACTGCACCTGCTTATACCCCATTGCCGCAAGTTTTTCCAACGTCGCAACGCCGTCTTCGGCGGTCTTGCAGAAATCGCGGACGGTATACATTTGTGCACCGATCTTCATAGTCCGTTCTCCTTTCACGGTAAGATCTTTTTGAGCGCTGCCACCGCCGCGTCAAACGCTTCGTCCGCGCTGGCGTACGCATACGCCGAACGGGTGGCAGAGCCGCTGTTTTCCAGTTGTTCCAGACCAACGAAGGCGTTTAAGTGCGGCTCCAGTGTCAGCACCCGTCCGCCCTTTGCACCGTAGGCGGCGAGTAATTTGGGCAGTTGCCCTTCGCCTTCGCCCGGCGGCACGACCTCGCCGTTTTGGTTGCAATCCTTAATGTGCAGATACTCCACATAGGGTGCCAGTTTCTCCCACGCGGGCAGGATCTTCACCCCACACTGCAGAAAGTTCGCGGGATCAAAGATGGCACGCAGTTCGGGGAACTGTGTGAGCAACTTCACACAGCGGTCGTCGGTATCGCCGTAGATGTCCTTTTCGTTCTCGTGGCAGATGACCACACCGCTGCCGCGCGCCGCATCCAAAAACGCCGCCGTGCGCTCACACACCGCGTTGAACGCGCCGTCGCTGTCGTCCGCACCGTAGAAGCTGAACAAGCGGTAGTGTTCCGCCCCCATAATGTGGGCAAGCTCCAGTTGATGCTTGAATTCCTCCAGATGCGGAGCAAAATCGTCTGTCAGTTGGATCTTCCCCGTAGGTGAGCCGATCGACCAGACGTGCAACCCTTCTGCCGCCAAACGGTCACGGATCTCCGTCGCCTTCTCTTTCGAGACTTTTGCCACATTTTGACCGTCGATAAAGCGGATCTCCAACCCTGCGATGCCGTTTCGCTTCATCGCCGCTATTTGACCCGCAAGTTCTCCGCTGGCCTCATCGGCAAATGCCGCCAGTTTCCAATCCATATATATCACCTCATGATATAATATCGTGAGTTTATTGTACAGAATATCCACAAAAAAAGCAAGTGAAAGCACGAAAAAATCGCAAAAATTGTGTAAACAACCGCAAGAAACGTACACTTGATTTTCTTTTTGCTTTCCGCTATACTGAAACTCAAAGAAAGGATGATTTTGATGACACTGTCCGAACTGTTTTCGACCCTTCGCACCATTCGCCGTTTTACGCAAAAACCCGTTCCTGTCGAGGTGTTGCGGGACGCCGTGGACGCCGCACGGTTGTGTGCTTCCGCCGCCAACGCACAGCCGCTGCGCTACGTCGTGGTGACCGACCCCGCGACCGTCGCGGCGTTGCAACCGCACGTGAAGTGGGCGGGGTATCTGCCGCCCGAGGACGGCGTTCCGAAGGAGAATGAACGCCCCACCGCTTTCGTGGCGGTGGTAAAAACGGCAGATGCGAACGCCTGGGCGGATATCGACGTAGGTCTTGCGGTGCACGCCATGACCGCCGTGCTGTGGGAGTCGGGGGTCGGCAGTTGCATCATGGGGGCGATCGACCGCCCCGCTATCAAAGCGCTGTTGCCGATCAAGGAGGAAGACGAGTTGCGGCTGATGATCGCCGTCGGCTACCCCGCCCATCAAAGCCGCGTCGTACCGCTCACCGACACGGTGAAATACGCGCTGGACGATAACCGTGATTACGTGGTGCCCAAACGCGCACTCGAGGATATCGCGACGTTTATGTGATAGATAACCGCCACCCACCCGCGGTGGTGCGTTGCCTTCCCCTCGAGGGGAAGGTGGCACGAGCGCGAGCGCGTGACGGATGAGGTGTATGACAACCACGGCGGCGTTGCCGCCTACACCTCACCACCCGCTTACGCGGGAGCCTCCCCTCAAGGGGAGGCCTTACGGTGCACCCACACCACAAAAATGACCGCCCGAAGAGGTTTTCCTCTTCGGGCGGTCTTGCTTATGTTGTCTTACGCTTTCGGGAAGGCGTTGATCTTCTTCACCGCGTACTGTAATATGAGTCGGGCGTCGGTCGAATCGACCTTGCCGTTGCCGTCCACGTCCGCCAGATCGACGTCGAGTGCCGAGGCACCGACCTTCTTCACCGCGTACTGCAACACCAAACGGGCGTCGGTCGAATCGATCTTGCCGTTGCCGTCCACGTCACCGATCATACCGGTTTCGACTTCACGCACCGCACCGCAGACGTTACAATCCGCATCGCGGTCGTTGTCATACACGTGCGCCGCAGGGGTGCGGGTCGCACCGCAGACGTTACAGTTCGCATCGCACGCGTTGTCGTACACGTGCGCCGCAGGCGTGCGGGTCGCACCGCAGACGTTACAGCTTGCATCACACGCGTTGTCGTACACGTGCGCCGCAGGCGTGCGGGTCGCACCGCAGACGTTACAGTTCGCATCGCAGGCGTTGTCGTACACGTGCGCCGCAGGCGTGCGGGTCGCGCCGCAGACGTTACAGCTTGCATCACAGGCGTTGTCGTACACGTGTGCCGACGGCGTACGCGGTGCGCCGCAGACATTACAGTTCGCATCGCACGCGTTGTCGTATCTGTGTGCCGCAGGGGTGCGGGTCGCACCGCAGAGGTTACAACTCGCATCGCACGCATTGCTGTAGCTGTGCTGTTGTTGCACCGCACGTTCCGCACCGCAAACGTTGCACTGCGTATCGCAGGCGGCGGTGTACACGTGATCCACCGCACGTTCCGCACCGCAGACGTTACACGCCGTGTCGCAGACGTTGTCGTACGTATGCTGTGCCGCGTCGTCACGAACGGCACCGCACACGTTACAAGAGGGATCGCAGCTGCCGCTGTAATCGTGCGTCACTTCCAGTGCCTCACCGCACAGCGCACAGTTCGGCGTGCAGAGGTTTTCACGCGTGTGCCCATCGAGCGGCTCGCGTTCCTCGCCGCAGACGTCGCAGAAGCGGTCACACGGTGCGGCATAGGTATGCACCGTCACACGGTACGTACCGCAAACGTTACAATCGGTATCACACGCATTCTCGTACGTATGTGCCGCCGCATCGGTACGCACGAAATCGCAGACGTTACAGATATCGTCGCACACGGCATCGTAGATATGCTCGGTCGTGCGGGTCGCGCCGCAGAAGTTACAGCTCGTATCGCACGCATTGGTATACGTATGCTGTTCGTCCACGGCACGCTCTTCGCCGCAGACGTTGCAGGACGTATCGCACGCACTGCTGTAGGTGTGTACCGTCGCACGGCTTGCCGCGCAGACGTTACATTCGGTATCGCACGCGTTGTCATAGGTATGTGCCGCCGCATCGGTACGCACGAAGCCGCAGATACCGCAATCGACGTCACACGCGGCCGTATACTCGTGTTCGGTCACACGAACGGCACCGCAGATGTTACAGTTGGTATCGCACGCGTTGTCGTAGGTGTGCTGTGCGCTCACTTCGCGTTCTTCGCCGCAGAGGTTACAGGTGGTATCGCACACACCGCTGTACTGGTGCACCGCGTCGCGTTCCGCACCGCAGACGTCGCAGACGGTGTCGGCGTTGTCTTCGTATTCGTGCTCACCCAAGGCTTCACGCGTCGCGCCGCAGACGTCGCACACCGTGTCGCAGTCACCGGCATAGGTATGTTCCACCGTACGGGTCGCACCGCAGACGTTACACACCGTATCGCACGCATTGTCGTGGGTATGCAGGGCGAGGGCGTCGCGCTCTTCGCCGCAGACGTTACAGTTCGTATCGCAGTCACCGCTGTAGGCGTGGACGATCTCACGCACCGCATCGCAGACGTTACAGCTCGTGTCGCAATCGTTATCGTAGGTATGCGCCGTCGCCGTGGTACGCACGTCACCGCAGACGTCGCACACCGTGTCACAATCGCCCGCATAGGTGTGTTCGGTCACACGCACCTCACCGCAGACGTTACACGAGGTGTCACACGCGTTGTCGTGGGTGTGTTCTGCCAACGCTTCGCGCTCGTCACCGCAGACGTTGCACGTGACGTCGCAATCGCCGCTGTAGGCGTGGACGATCGCACGCACCGTGCCGCAAACGTTACACTCGGTATCGCACGCGTTGTCGTAGGTATGTGCCGCCGCGTTCGCTTGCGGCGCACCGCAGACGTTACACAGCGGATCGCACGCGCCGCTGTAGGTATGCTCGACCGTGCGGGTCGCACCGCAGAGGTTACACACCGCGTCGCACGCGTTGTCGTAGGTATGTGCCGCCGCGACCACGCGCACGTCGCCGCAGAGATCACACGTGGCGTCGCACGCGCTGCTGTAGGCGTGCGGCACTTCGCGCACCTCACCGCAGAGGTTACAGTCGGTATCGCACGCATTGTCGTACACATGTTCCACCACGCCGTTCACCGTCACGGTGATGGTGTCGGTAAGACCGCTGTCGGAGGTCACGGTGACGGTGGTCGTACCCGCACCGCGCAGCCACAGCCAGCCGTCATCGGTCACCACCGCCACCAACGAATTGGCGGAGGTGAAAACGTAGCCTTCGGGAAGAGCGCCGTCGGGTGCAAAGGACACCGACAACTGATACTCGTCGTTGATATCGCCCGTGATATCCCCTTCCACGATGGTGATATCGGTCAGCGTCTGTGCACGTTCAACGGTCAGGAGATAGCTGTCAGCCTGATCCTGCATCTCGTACGTACGCAGGAACAGATAATAGGTCTCACCTGCCGTGAGGGTGTATTCCAGACGGAACTGCATATCCTCCAGCTCGTCGTCGGCGCGCGCCAGTTCATTGTCTTCGGCATCGAGCAGGCGGATCATCGGGTCTACCGCGCCGTCGATGGGCGAGGAGGTGAAGGCGTACTTGCCGCTCTCGGTCGGCGTGAAGGAGAAGACCGTGATCCCCTTATTCACGTCGATCTCTACACGGTTGCTCGTTAAGGGTTCCGCCGTCTCCGCCATCGTGAGCACCGTCACCGTAATGCGATCGGTAAAGCCGCTCGCACTCGTTGCCGTGAAGACGACCGTACCCGACTGATAGAATTCCGCGTAACCGTCCTCGAAGATATCCGCAATGTCGGGGTCACTCGAAGTCCACGTGACTTCTTCACGCGCCGCGTTCTCGGGACCGAAGGTGACGTCGAAGCGGTGACCCGAGCCGGGGAAGTCGGCATACGTATCGCCGTCGTTGATGGTCATCGACGTGGCAGGTACCGTGTCGGTCACCTTCAAGGTGAATTCGATCTGTGCATTCACGTTGTACTGGTACATGTGAATGTAGTACACTTCACCCGTGAGCAGGTACGCCTGCACCGTAATCTCACCGCCGTCGCCGTAACCGTTGACATGCTCGAAATTCGCATCCGTGATCACAAGTTCACCGTATGCTTGCTTTTGCAGAACGAAGGCGTATTGACCGTCCTTCGTCGGCACGAAACGGTAGGTCGGCACATCGTAACCGATCATCGTGCCGTTCACAGGAGTGTTCAGCGTCAAGGCGGGCGGCTGCACCACCGTCACGGTAATACTGTCGGTAAGACCGCTCTCACTGGTAACGGTAAGGGTCGCCGTACCTTCACCCACAAGCGAGATCGCGCCCCACTCGGAGACGTATACCACCGACGGGTCATCCGACGTCCAGGTGATCTCTTCTTCCCGTGCGCCCTCGGGACCGAAGGTGACCGAAAGATCCAGCGAGCCGGAAACGAAGCCCTGCACGGTGTCCCCCTGATCGATCACCAGTTCGGTCGCCGCGTCTGCTTCCTTGACACGCACGGAATAGTCGCCGTATTCTTCGTAGTTCTGCACACGCAGGTAGTAGATCTCACCCGCTTGCAGATGCACCTGCAACGCCAGCGGCCCGTAGCCGGACTCGCTCGTGATATTGTCGTTATCGGCACAGTAGACACGGCAATACTTGTAAAAGCCGCTGTCAACCGTAAAGGCATAATCGCCCGTCGTATCCGCAACGAAGGAGTAGACAGCCATGTCGTGCGCTTCCATCGTGCCGTTCGTTTCCGTATCCGGAACGAGCGGCACGGGCGCTTTCACACGGACGACGATCTCGTCACGCAAGCCGTTCTCGCTCACGACGGTAACGACCGTCGTACCTGCCCCGACAAAGTGCATCATACTGCCGTCCACTATCCGAACGACGGATTCGTTCGCCGAGGTAAAGGTCAGTGCTTCGGGCATGGCGTCCTCGGGATAGAAGCTGACGTTCAGACCCGCGTAATCCCCTACGTATCCGATCAGGGGACTGTCCTGCTCGATCGTGATCGATTCGGCAACACCGGGACGGGTGATCGAAAGGGTGTAGTCCGTCGCTGCCGGACGGTTGTTGTACATATAGAGGTAGTACACGTCGCCCGCTTCCAGCTCGACGAAAACCGACCAGTTCTCTGCCCAGCAGTTATTGTAGTAGCCGCCGTTTTCATAGCGGACGGCGTTATTCTTGTAACCGCCGCCGAAGGTAATGCGGTAACTGCCGTCCTCGGGCACCGTCCACTTGTAGGAGCAGGCGTCGTTCGGGGCGATCGTGCCCTGTGCTTCCGCGTCCCCCAGATAGGGGATCGCGCCCTTCACCGTGAAGGTCTGCTGATGGGTCAGCCCGCGCTCGCTGGTGGCGGTGATGGTCACCGTACCCGCACCGACGAACAGCAAGTAACCCCATCGGTCGATCGTCGCCACGTTTTCGTCACTGCTGTGCCACGTGACCGATTCCCTTGCGCACCCTTCCGGACCGAAGGTGACCTCGATATAACAGTTTTCGCCTTCCACCGGTGCATCGAAGTTGTAGTGAACGTTCATCGTTTCGGCAAGCTGCAGTTTCTTCACCGCGATGCGGTAGGTGCCGACACGGCCGGTATACGAACTCACGCGCAGATAATAGGTCTCGCCCGCCGTCATCGTCCGTTGCAGACGGAAGTTGTTGTGATCCGCGTTGTCGTCCGCTTCACCCAGCCAGTTCCAATCCGCATCGTACAGAGCTGCGTACGGGTCGGTCTCGTCGCCGGTGGAATAGAACATATAGATGCCGTCTTCGGCGGGCGTAAAGGCATACACCGTCTCAACGTTACCGTTTTCGTTGTTCAATACGTATTCCGTATCCAACGACATGGCTTCATAATCTTTCACCGTCACGGTGATGCTGTCGGTAAGCCCATTTTCACTCGTCGCGGTGATGGTCGCCGTACCGATATTCACCAGATATGCTTCGCCCCAGTCGGTTATCGCCACGACCGTATCGTCGCTCGATTCCCACGTGACCGATTCCGCCATCGCGTTGTCGGGCGCAAATTGTACCGAGGGATGGAAAGAGGTGTTAACGTATCCCGTACAGTCACCGCCAACGATCGTCATACCCGTCGCAGGCACCAACGCGGTCACGGTGATGTCGTACGCCGCGTCTTCTTCCTCGTTGACACCGCTGAAATAGACGTAGTAGTTTTCGCCCGCTACGCCGCGCATATTGACCGAGCCGTTGCCCGTCCAGCTGTTGACGAGCTCGCCGCCCCACTCGTTACGCACGATAACGTGTTTGTAGTCGCCGCCGTAGGTAAAGCGGTAACCGCCGTCCGCAGGAAGCGTAAAGACGTAGGCCGCCGTTTCGCCTACAGACACCACACCGTACTCCGTGGTGTTCAACGAGAGCGACGGTGCCGCCTTCACCGTAACCGTCTCGCTCGCGGCAAGGCCGCTCTCACTCGTCGCGGTGATAATCGCCGTGCCTGCCGAGAGCAGATGCACTTCGCCCCACGCATTTACCGTCGCGACCGTCTCGTTGCTCGACGTCCATTCCACCCGTTCCAAAACACAGTCTTCGGGTGCGAAATGCGCCTCAAAATCGAGCCGTTCACCGACGAAGCCTTCGATCTCGTCCGCATAGATGATCAGCGATTCCGCCGGCATCAAGCGGGTCACATTCAAATTATAGGAAGCACCGTCTCTACTCGTGCTGCAAACGGAGAGGTAATAGGTCTCACCTGCCGTCAGCGTCACCTGCATCGAGCCGTTGCCCCACACGTTGTTGAAGTTGTGGCCCGTTGCATCGTACACGGCGGTGTTCCAGCCGTAGTTGGCGGACTCCATCTCTACCTTGTATGTCCCGTCTTCTTCGGGCGTAAAGGCGAACACGTCGCTGACGCCGAAGGGCAACGTGCCCGTCTCAGCCTCGCCCTCGCCGATCGCGGGGAGTTCCGAAAGCGGCATCACTTTGAGCACCATCGTGTAGTTGCCGACCAACTCCGACTGACTGTAATCATCGTGCTTCACCTGCACGGTGTAGGTCTTCCCGCCTTCCAGCAACACGCACGGGTACACCGCCCAGCCGCTCCACGAAACGTAACCGTAGCCGTTTTCATCGTTCACGCGCAGATACTGATCGAATTCTTCGCCGACCGACGTGCTGATGATACTGCACCACGCGTCTTCTTCGAGCGTAAATTGATACACATCGGATTGCAGGTACGCCAACGTACCGCTCGCCTGTACCCCCGCTTCAAGCGGAGTAGGCTCCTTCACCGTCACGGTGATACTGTCGGTAAGTCCATTCTGACTGGTCGCCGTAAGAACGGCGGTACCCTCTTTACGCAAAACCAGCCAATTCGAGCCGTGATCGAACATCGCGACCGACTCGTCGCTCGAATGCCAGGTAACGTACTCATGCACCGCATTTTCGGGTGCAAACACCGCTTGTAAGGCGCGTTCCTCACCCGCGTAGCCTTCAAAGTCGCCGCCTTCAATGGTCAGCGACTCGGCAGGCGGCAGATACTCCACTGTCGCGCTGTACGTCTCACCGTCTTCGGTGCGGCAGCAAACGATGAGATAATAGGTCTCGTCCGCCGTAAGACGGATATCCATCGAACCGTTGCCCCAACGGTTATTCAACTCATAACCGTCGGCATCGTACAACTCGATGTACGTATCGTAATCGTATTCGTTAGCATATTCGGCAGTAAACCGATACGCGCCGTCTGCATCGGGCGTAAAGGCGTAGAAATGAACGCCTTTGTAATGCAACGAGCCCTCCGCCGTCTGTCCGACGCTCAGCGTATCCAATGCCGACAGCGTATGTACGTCAAGGACCAAGCGGTAATTACCGACCGTCTCCTGATACCCGTAATCGTCGTGTTGCACGCGCACGGTGTAGGTTTTGCCGCCTTCCAACAGTCTGAACTCAGAAAGCGACCAACCGCAATGCGAAATATAGGAATGCCCGTCTTCATCTTCCAATCTCAGATACTGTTGCACGCCTTCGTCCGCATCACTCGTAAACGAACTGGAGAACACGCACCACGCATCTTCTTGGAGTGTAAACTGATACACGTCGGCTTGCAGGTACGCCAGCGTACCGCTCGCTTCTACACCTGCTTCAAGCAGCGCGGGGGCTTTCACCGTGGCGGTGATGCTGTCGGTAAGACCGTTTTCGCTCGTCGCCGTAATGGTTGCCGTGCCGGGCACGTGGAAGTAGATGCAACCCCACTCATCCACCGTGGCGACCGACTCATTGTCGGATTCCCACGTGATCGATTCCGTAATCGCGTTTTCAGGTGCAAATTCCACGTCTACGTCATGATTTTCGTCCACAAATCCGGTGACGTCACCGCCAAGGATGGTGATCGACTCGGCAGGGACCAACGGGGTCACGGTAAATTCCCAACGACTGTCTTCAGAATAGGATTGCACTCGGAAATAGATGCATTCGCCCGCTTCATAGAAGGTATGTTCCGTTTCCAACGCCGAACCGCCGAAGGCGTTCAATTGCCAGCCCTCGGCATCCAACATACGGATCTCTGCCCAGGAATCTCCGCGGCCTTCGACGCGCACCGTCCCCGCCTCGGTCGCACGCAACAGGAAAGTGACGTTGCCGTACTCGTCCGTTTCACCGCTTACCGTGTCACCGTACACGAGTTCAACAGCGGGGCTGACGGTAAACTCACGGGTCGCCGTCAAACCGTTTTCGCTGGTGGCGGTAATGGTGACCGTACCTGCCGCATAGAAACTGACATAGCCCCCACTCGTCACCGTCGCGATCGTCTCGTCACTCGACTCCCACGTGACCGATTCCGTGATCGCATCCTCGGGACTGAACGTGGTGTAGAGCGTAAACCGCGTGCCGATCTGCACCGCGTCGTAACCGCCCTCGATGTTCATCGACTCGGCGGGCGGCACTTTTTTGACCGACAGGGAATACTCGCGATCTTCGCCCGAGCCGTTATACAAGCGGATGTAATAGGTATCGCCCGCCGTCATCGGATATTGGCAAGAAACGTCGTACCCCGACGAAGAGGTGCCGTAACCGTTCCGATCGGCAACGGAGATATGTTTATACCATCTGCCCGACTCACACACGGCATATACGCCGTCTTCTTCGGGAACAAACTTGAAGGTCACGGTCTCGCCGTTTTCGCCGTAAAGCAGCGTGCCGACCACAGGCTCTTCAAGCGTAATTTCGGGAAGCGCTTCCACCGTCACGGTGATGCTGTCGGTAACACCGCGGTCGCTCGTCACGGTGATGGTGGCGGTGCCGGGAGCATACAAATGTACCTCGCCCCAGTGATCCACCGTTGCGACCGACTCGTCGCTCGATTCCCACGCGAACGATTCTTCCCTCGCATTTTCGGGTGAGAACACCTTCACGAGTGTAAGGTCATCGCCTTCTTTACCCACAAGCGTGTCCGTAATGATCTCATACGAGTCGTCGTCGTGATTGTACAACGCGATCTGTACGTCCTCAATATACGGCACGATGTTCATTTCGAGGAAGAACGATTCTCCCCCCGAAACCGTCCTGTAGTCCCAGTTCGTCACACGCACGTAATAGGTGCCGGGTTGCAATTCCACCCCGAATTCGTTATAGCTGTCCGTGGTGTAATAGACACTCTCGCGATTCGCGTCGTGCACCTGCACTTCGTGATAATACTCCGCAGAAGACGTGAAGTTGTAATACCCTTCCGCCTCCACGTCGACACGGAATACCACGTACTCCTCGTAGTTCAGCATCGCGCTTATCTGACCGCCCGCCTGCAATTGGGTGACAGAACGCACCTCAACGGGGAGCGTCGCCGTAAGACCTTCCTCGGTCGTCACGGTCAGTAGGGTCGTACCCACGTTGTCGAGATACAGGATATCACTGTTTACGTACGCAACCGACTCGTCGGTCGTTTTCCACGTCACCGACTGCGGTGCCGCCCCCAACGGCAGGAAGTCCACCGAAAGCGCGATCTCACTCATCTCACTGCCCACGAGATAGGTCGGGCGGATCGACACCGATTCCGCTTCCACCGTGGGGGTGACGTAGATGGAATACTCCGCTTGCAGGATATCCTCACGGCTTTCAAGGACGATGTAATACGTATATTCGACGTCCAGCCACACGTTGTAATCGTTAACCGTATCACCGTAAAAAGCGGTCACATATTGGCCGTACTCATTGTAAACGTTAAGTTGTTTTTTTCCTTCTCCGCTGACCATGAAGGTATACTGACCGTCTTCGGGTACGGTAAGTTTGTAAAGCACACCTTCACGCACCGGCAGTGTACCGCTGACGGAATACCCGTAGTCCATCGTCTCGCCGTCGGACACGGTGACCACGATGTTGTCGGTAAGACCGCTTTCGCTCGTCGCCGTGAAGGTGACGGTACCGGGTTTGTAAAATTCAGCCAAACCGTCCGATTCGATGGTCGCCACCGATTCGTCGCTCGATTCCCACGTGATGCTCTCGGGGATCGCACCGTCGGGGGTCAACCGCGCATGGAACGTGCTGTCGGTGTATTTGTACCGCGTGGCGGTATCCCCTTCCAAAATGACAAGTCCGTCCGCCACCGCTTCAAGCGCCAACTTCACGCAATAGGTACCGCGGTTCGCACTGCTGTACGGCTGGGCTCTGTAGTAGTACGTTTCTCCTGCCGTCAGGTCATACGTCAAGCGGAAGTTGTGGTTGTCGCCGCCGTCGTCGTCACTAGCGAGCGTATCGTAATCGCTGTTATACAGACAGCACTCCACGTCAAAATCGTTGTCGTAGGAATAGAAGACGTAACGTCCATCCTCCTCCGGCACGAACTTGAAAAGCTGCTCGCCGTCGTTCACAGTGCCATCGATCACCCATTCCTCGCCGCACACGAGCGTCTCCGCCACGTACTCGCACACCACCTGCACACAGTACGTACCGCTGCTTGGGTCGTCGTACGGCCGGGCTCTGTAGTAGTACGTTTCTCCTGCCGTCAGGTCATACGACAAGCGGAAGTTGTGGTTGTAGCCGCCTTCGTCATCACGAGCGAGCGTATCGTAATCACTGTTATACAGATAGCACTCCACGTCAAAATCGTTGTCGTAGGAATAGAAGACGTAACGTCCATCCTCCTCCGGCACGAACTTGAAAAGTTGCTCGCCATCGAGCACCCGTTCCTCGCCGCACACGAGCGTCTCCACCACGTACTCGCACACCACCTGCACACAGTACGTACCGCTGCCTGGGTCGCCGTACGGCTCGGCAACGTAATAGTACGTCTTCCCCGCCGTAAGATCCGACGCCAAGCGAAAGTTTAGGTTATCGCCGCCGTCATCGTTCGACGCGATCTCTGTCCGCTCACTGTCATACAAGTACGCATATACATCGTAATCGTTGTCGTAGGAGTAGAAAACGTAACGTCCGCTCTCCTCCGGCACGAACACGAAGGTCTGCTTGCCGCGGTTATCCTCCGCTGCATCGAGCACCCACTCTTCGCCGCAAACCAGCGTGACAGCCTCTGCCGCCTCTTCTTCCGTAAGGGCAAACACCGAAAACGGTGTCACCGAAAGAAGCAGCGTCAGCGAGAGTAACCACGCCAACATACGTTTACCCAGTTTCATAGCCTTGTTTCCTCCTTGTTTTAACGGGTATTAAAACCTATATATACATATTAACAAACCGTTCACAAATTGTCAAGATGACAGCACGTTAAAGTGCTAAACACTTTAACCAAAAAATCGTTTGAAACTTCGGCTATTTTCACAACAAAAAACCGCTGTTCCGAAGAACAGCGGTTTTTCAATCGTATTATCAGTCCGCAACGAACGGCAGCAACGCGATCTGACGCGCACGCTTGATAGCGGTGGTCAGGTCACGCTGGTGGCGGGCGCAGGTACCGGTCACACGGCGGGGCAGGATCTTCGCGCGCTCCGACATAAAGCGGCGCAGACGAGCCACGTCCTTGTAATCGATGAACTCCACCTTGTCCACACAGAAGCTGCAAACCTTGCGGCGGCCCTTACGAACAGGGCGTGCAGAGCGCTCGGCTCCTTCGGTTCTTTCAGCCATGACAATTCTCCTTTACAAAATCACTCCGTGCCGTGATCAGAACGGCAGGTCTTCGTCGGCCACGATCTCCTCAAAGTCGCCGGCGGCGGCAGTGGAGAAAGCGGGGCGCGACTCATTGTAGGCGGGCTGTTGCGGAGCACCGAAACTGGGTGCGCCGTAACCCGCGTTGTACCCCGTGTTGCCGCCCGACTTCGCTTCACAGAAGAAAGCGTTATCGACGACGACTTCGTACGCGGTGCGCTTGTTACCTTCCTTATCGGTATACTGACGGGACTGCAACGAGCCTTGCACGGCAATGCGCTGTCCCTTGTGGAAATACCGACTGATGAACTCCGCGGTCTGACGCCAGGCAACCAGATTGATGAAGTCCGCCTGACGCTGTTCCTGGCCCTTCGGCTGGAACGCGCGGTCCACCGCGATGGTGAAGGACAATACGGGGATCTGCGACTGCGTCTGGCGCAGTTCGGGGTCAGCGGTCAGTCGACCGAGCAAACAAACAGAATTCATTTGCCAATCCCTCCTAAATTAGTTCTCCTTGCGGATGGTCATAGAACGAAGCACACCGTCAGTGATCTTGCTGACGCGCTCCAGCTCTGCCGGGAATTCGGGGCCGCTGACGAAGTTGTAGAGAACGTAGAAGCCCTCTTCCTCGTCATTGATGAGATAAGCCAAGCGACGCTTGCCCCACTCATCCACCTCGCCGAGTTCCGCGTTCTGCGCGATCAAGTTCTGAAACTTCTCCTTGATCGCCGCAATGCCATCTTCGCCCAACGTCATGGAATACACGAAGACAGCCTCGTACGATGCTTTAACTGTAGGCATTTCGGTTACACCTCCTCACGGTCAAATGGCTTCGGTTTTCCCGAAGCAAGGAAGCGTCTCTGTTGCAGAGCCGCTGCGGCGTGTTGAAAATATTACACAGCCACCGATAGAGTATATCACCCTTGCCGCATTTTGTCAAGCACTACTTTTTTTATTTTCTTCTTTTCTTTTTATGCACTTTGTGGTACACTATAGTCAGAAATGGTTAAGGAGTGTTGCCCTTATGGATATGTCTGCCATTCTTGCCCACGTTGACCACACGTTGCTCACCCCCACCGCCACGTGGGAGGAGATCCGCGCCGTGTGCGATGACGGTATGCGTTTCGCCACCGCCTCGGTGTGCATTCCCGCCGCCCATGTCGCGCAAGCGAAGGCGTACGTCGGCGACCGCCTTGCCATCTGCACTGTCATCGGCTTCCCGAACGGGTACACCACCACCGCTGCAAAATGCTTCGAAGCCGCCGATGCGGTACAAAACGGTGCGGACGAGGTGGATATGGTCATCAATCTCGGTTGGGTAAAAGACGGCAAATTGGAGGATATTCAAAACGAGATCGCGGCGGTGAAGGCCGCCTGCGGCGACAAGATCCTCAAGGTCATCATCGAAACGTGTCTGCTCACCGAAGACGAAAAGATCGCGCTGTGCGGCGTAGTGTCCCGCGCAGGTGCGGATTACATCAAAACGTCAACCGGTTTTTCCACCGGCGGGGCGACGGCGGCGGATATTGCGCTGTTTGCCGCTCACGTCGCACCGCACGTGAAGATCAAAGCCGCAGGCGGCATTGCCACCGTGGCGGATGCCGAAGAGTTCCTGTCGCTCGGTGCCGACCGTCTCGGCACCAGCCGTTTGGTAAAACTTGCGAAAGAGGGAAAGGAGAACGACCATGGCAACACCGCATATTAACGCCACTCCCGCCGATTTTGCCCGCACCGTGCTGATGCCGGGCGACCCGCTGCGCGCCAAATTCATTGCCGAGACCTTTTTGACCGATGCCGTACTCGTCAACAACGTGCGCGGCATCCAAGGGTACACGGGGTGCTACGACGGCACCCGCGTGTCGGTGATGGCGAGCGGTATGGGTATGCCGTCGATGGGCATCTACTCGTACGAACTGTTTAACTTTTTTGACGTGGAAAATATTCTGCGTATCGGCTCGGCAGGGGCTATCCACCCCGACTTAAAGGTGCGGGATATCGTACTCGGGCAAGGTGCCTGCACCAATTCAAACTACGCCGCACAGTACGGCTTGAACGGCACCTTCGCCCCGCTCGCAAGTTATCGCTTGCTGCGCACCGCGGCGGATATTGCCGACGGGATGGGATTGCGGTACACCGTGGGCAACCTGCTGTCTTCCGACACCTTCTATGCGGACGACAACGCCACCCCCGCATGGGGTAAACTGGGCGTGCTCGCGGTGGAGATGGAGGCGGCGGCTCTCTATATGAACGCCGCCCGCGCAGGTAAAAACGCCCTTGCCATCTGTACGGTGTCCGACCATATTCTCACGGGTGAGGCCACTACCGCCGAAGAGCGACAGACCTCCTTCACCGAAATGATGGAACTGGCACTCAAAACCGCCGTTGCTATGGAGAAATGATATGAAACGTGCGTTTATTATCGTACTCGATTCCTTCGGTATCGGCGAAGCGCCCGATGCCGCCCGCTTCGGCGACAAAGACTGCAACACCCTCGCCCGTATCGCCGCTTCTCCCGCCTTTCGGGCGAACACCTTGTGTGCGTTGGGACTCGGCAACATCGACGGGGTGACCTGCCTGCCGAAAGCCGCCGCCCCGCGTGCCGCCGTGGCACGTCTGCAAGAGCGCAGTGCGGGCAAAGACACCACCATCGGGCATTGGGAACTCGCAGGTCTCGTGTCCGAAACGCCGCTTCCCACCTATCCCGACGGGTTCCCCGCCGAGGTGTTGGACGCGTTTTCCAAAGCCACGAGACGCGGCGTTTTGTGCAACCGTCCCTATTCGGGCACGGCGGTGATCCGCGACTTTGGCGAAGAGCATCTCAAAACGGGTGCGTTGATCGTATACACCTCCGCCGACAGCGTGTTTCAAATTGCGGCTCACGAGGATATCGTGCCGCCCGCTGGACTGTATGAATATTGCCGCGCGGCACGCCGCATCCTGCAAGGTAAACACGGCGTTGGACGGGTGATCGCCCGCCCGTTCACCGGCACGGCACCCGATTTCACCCGCACCGCCAACCGTCGCGATTTCTCGCTGGCACCGCCCCGCACGACCCTGTGCGACGCGGTGTCTGCCGCCGGGCAAACGGTGCATTCCGTAGGCAAGATCTACGACATCTTCAACGGGCGCGGCATTCGCGAATCGGTGCTGACCCATTCGAACGAGGAAGGTATGGCGGCAACCCTGACCATTCAGGAACAGCCCTTCACGGGGTTGTGCTTCGTGAATCTGGTGGATTTTGATATGCTGTACGGGCATCGGCAGGACGTGGACGGCTACGCCGCCGCTCTTGCCGCGTTTGACACGTGGTTACCGCAGTTTTTGGAGAAAATGCAACCGAACGACGTGCTGTTCATCACCGCCGACCACGGCTGTGACCCCGGCGACAGCCACACCGACCACACGCGGGAATACGTGCCCCTGCTGGCGGTGGGCGACCTCGTGCCTCCCAAAAATCTCGGCACGCGCGCGACCTTTGCCGATCTTGCGGCAACCGTAGCGGAATTTTTGGGGGTGCCCTTCGCCTCGGACGGCACAAGTTTTTGGAAGGAGTTGACCGAGGGATGACCGAACAACAACTGGTGCAAGCGGCGGTCGCCGCGATGCAGCGCGCCTACGCCCCCTATTCCGGCTTTTTCGTAGGTGCGGCACTGCTTGCCGCCGACGGGCGGGTGTTCACGGGCTGCAACATCGAAAACGCCTCTTTCACCCCCACGGTGTGTGCCGAGCGCACCGCCGTGTTCAAAGCGGTGAGTGAAGGCGTGCGTGACTTCAAAATGCTTGCGATCGCGGGTGGTAAAAGCGGAAAACTTACGGGTGTCTGCCCGCCGTGCGGCGTGTGCCGTCAGGTGCTTTCCGAGTTTTGCCCGCCCGACTTCCCCGTTTTGCTGGCGGAAACACCCGACCGTTTCCGCCGCGTGACCCTCGGTGAATTGCTGCCTTACTCTTTTTCATTGGAGAATACGCCATGACGATGTACGATATCTTGACCAAGAAAAAACACGGCGAGGAATTGCGTGCCGAAGAGATACGCTTTTTCGTGGAAGGCTATACCGCAGAGCGTATTCCCGACTATCAGGCTTCCGCCCTTATGATGGCGATCTGCTTAAACGGCATGACCGCCGAGGAAACCGCCGCCCTGACCGACGCGATGGCGCATTCGGGCGACACGGTGGATCTGTCCCGTTTCGGCACCCTTTCGGCGGACAAGCACAGCACCGGCGGCGTGGGTGATAAGACCTCCCTCATCGTTGCCCCCATCGTGGCGGCGCTCGGCGGAAAAGTCACCAAAATGTCGGGGCGCGGGCTGGGACACACCGGCGGCACGGTGGACAAACTCGAATCCATTCCCGGCTTTCGCACCACCCTTTCCCCTGCGGAATTTTTAGAGCAGGTGGAAACGGTGGGTATGGCGGTCATCGGGCAAAGCGGTGACCTCGCCCCCGCCGACAAAAAGTTATACGCCCTGCGGGACGTCACCGCCACGGTGGACAGCATTCCGCTCATCGCCTCCAGTATCATGAGTAAAAAACTGGCCGCAGGCTCCCAAAATATCGTACTCGACGTAAAAGTGGGCAGCGGCGCGTTTATGAAAACGCCCGAAGACGCCGTAAAATTGGCGGAAGAGATGGTGCGTATCGGAAACATGTGCGGACGGCGCACAGCGGCGCTCATCACCGATATGAACGCTCCGCTCGGCGCGGCGGTGGGCAACGCCGTGGAGTTGCAGGAAGCCGTCGGCGTTCTGCGCGGCGAGGTGCAGGGCGACTTGCGCGACGTGTGCGTCGCACTTGCCACGCAAATGCTTATCCTCATTTTCGGATGGGAAGAGACCGAAGCCGAAGCACGGGTGAACGCCGTGTTGCAAGACGGCACTGCACTTGCCAAAATGCGGGAATGGGTGGTCGCCCAAGGCGGTGACGGCGGGTATATCGATGATCCCACGCGGTTTCACCGTTCCGCCCACACCTTCACCGTCCTCTCACCCACCGACGGCTATATTGCTGCGATGGATACCGAAGCCATCGGACGTGTTGCGGTGCTTCTCGGTGCCGGTCGCGAGAACAAAGAGGATACTATCGACCACGGCGCGGGCATTTTGCTCTGCAAAAAAAGCGGCGATGCCGTGCGAAAAGGTGACCCCTTGTGCGTTTTATACACCGAACGTGAATACGTCCTACCCGAAGCATCGTCGAACTACGTAAAGGCGTTATCCTTTACATTCGAACGACCTGCCGCTCATCCGCTCATTTATCAAACCTTACGTTAGGGGTCGTTAGTATGAAATTCCTGCGTTCAGTAACCGTTTGCTTGCTTTTGGCGGCTGTTTTGCTCAGCGGTTGCTACGCCCACAAACCGTCGGTCATGCCACCCGAAACGGCGGATATTACACCCATAAAGGAAGGCATTTCCCTTTACGGTGACGTTGTGGAAACCGATCTGCACAATGACATATTACAAGTCGTACAGTGGCAAAGCGGATTAGATACCGCGAGCGGGGATATATTTTTGTACGACCGTTCCGCGGGTACCGTCTGCGGTCAACTGACCCTCCCTGCCGATGCGTGGGCGACGGGTTGCTTGGACGGCGGAATGTACACCGTGTCGCTTACAAGCGGCACCGTCACGCTGTACAACACCGCCTGCAAACCGCGCTTTTCGTGGAAACTGGACACCGCCTTTGCGTTTGCCGAGGTGAGTACGAACGGCGAATGGTTGCTGTACGGTGACGGCAAGACCGCCACCGTGCGTCTGCGCCGTCTAAAAACGGGAGAAGAAAAAGAACTTCTCTCCTTTTCGGGACACGTGGCATCGGTGGGACGGCGGGACGGCGCGTTTTATCTATGCTGCAATACCGAGGAATTGTTGCGTATCGACCCCTCAAAAGAGTATGCTGAAGCGTTGGTGGTGGACAACGCCCTGCATCGTTTCACCCCCTACTACTGCGTTGGCAAGGCCGAGGACGGCTGGCACGCCGTTTCGGCGGATCAACCCGAAAAAGCCTTGAACCTCCCCTCTGCCGCCACAGGTGAAGAGTTGATTGCGGCAGGCGAAAGCGGTTGGTTTACCACGGAAGGTAACACGGTACGGCTGTACCGCCCGTACGCCGACACGGCATGCGCTGCGGTGGACGGACGGCTGTTGCACGCGGCTTGTACCGACACGGGCGCACTGCTTGTCACCACCGACGGTGAGACCCTCACCGTCAGCCGCTTCACCCCGCACGACGGGGCGGTACCGCCCGACACCTCCACCCGCACAGGTACACGGTTTTTGCTCGAAAACGTGCCCGTCATCCCGCAAAACCCCACCTACCCCACGGGGTGCGAGTCGGTCAGTGCCGTGATGGCGTTGCAGTACGCGGGCGAAGATATCACGGTAGATGAATTCATTGACGGCTATCTCCCGCAAGCGGACAGTACACTGATCAAAAAGGACGGGCGTTATTACGGGCCTGACCCCTATGAAGTCTTCGTGGGCGACCCACGCACGAAATCGTCCTACGGTTGTATGTCCCCCGTTATCAAGCGGGCGATCGACACCCATTTCGGCACCGATACCCGCACCGTGAACACGGGCGGCAAATCACTCGAAGCGTTGTGTGAACAGTACGTAACCGAAGGAATTCCCGTACTTACGTGGGTGACCATCGCCATGCGCGAGGTGGAATATCACACGTCATGGTATCTGCCAAACGGCGAACGTTTCACCTGGCCGGGTAACGAACACTGTATGGTGCTCGTCGGCTACGATGCCGAAAAATACTATTTCAACGACCCGTATCTTGGTCTGCGGGTCGCCTACGACCGCACGCTTGCGGAAGACCGTTATTCCGCCATGGGTTGTCAATCATTGGTTATTTTACATACATAAGGAGGTACATACTATGAACAAAACCAACCGTATACTGTGGGGCATTGTGCTGATCGCGGCCGGTGTCGTCGTGGCATTGAACGTTATCGGCGTTGCCGATATCGACCTGTTCTTCGACGGATGGTGGACGCTGTTTATCATCATCCCCTGCGCCGTCGGTCTGTTTACCGAACGGAGCAAAACAGGCAATCTCACGGGACTGGCACTCGGCGTGTTATTGCTGCTGTGCTGTCAGAACGTACTGTCGTTCTCCATGCTGTGGAAACTGTTGATCCCCCTCTTCCTCGTGGTCGCAGGTGTAAAATTGCTGTTCGGCTCGCTGTTCCGCAATCAAGGGGTTGTCCTTTACAACCGTATGCGGCAGGAGGGACACGTTTTTAAAGACGGCACCGCCGTGTTTTCCGGCTGTGAGATGAAGGTGTCGGGTGAAGAGTTCGTCGGCGGCGAATTGAACGCCGTCTTCGGCGGGCTGGATTGCGACCTGCGTGAAGCCATCATTCCGCAGGACTGCGCCATTCGTGCCACCGCCGTCTTCGGCGGGATCGACCTGCGTCTCCCGCCGAACGTGAACGTCAAGGTGTCCTCTACTTCGATCTTCGGCGGTGTGGACAACGTGGTGAAGAACACCGACGGCGCGGTTACCGTGTACGTCACCGCCACCTGTCTGTTTGGAGGGATCGATATCCAATGACGACGTTTCAACGTGTTATAAAATATCTGGCGATCGCGCTGGCCGTCGCCCTGATCATCGGTATCGTCAGCGGCGTTCTCGGACTGCTCGGTCTGTTCGGCGCACTCGGTGACCGCACCGACGGTGAAATGCAGATCTACGACGTATCCGACGCGATACGTGAATTGGAACTGGAGATACACGCCGCGCACGTCACCATACGGCAAGGTGACACCGCACGGGTGGAGAGCAACCTTAAAGACCTCACGGTGAAGGAGAAAAACGGACGGCTCATCGTTCGCCAACCGCGTCGCTTGTTCACACGGGAACACGGCGCGGTGATCCTCACCCTCCCCGCCACGGTGGTGCCGAACGAAGCGGACATCACCGCGGGCGCGGGCAACGTAACGGTAGAGGCTCTCACCGTGCGCGACCTGTCACTGGTACTCGGTGCAGGTGAATCTACGCTTTGCAACCTCACCGTTTCGGACGAGGCGGAGATTGCCGGCGGTGCGGGCACGCTGACGGTGCAAGACAGCACCCTGCACGGACTGGAACTGTCGATGGGGGTTGGCAAACTCAATATGCAAGCCACCCTCACGGGCGAAAGTGAGATCGCCTGCGGCGTGGGCGAAGTCAATCTCACCCTCACGGGCGGGCGCGAAACCTACCGTGTGGAAGTGACAAAAGGGCTCGGTAACGCCACCGCGGACGGTAACGCCGTGAAGGGCGAAACGGTCATCGGGAGCGGTGTAAACACCGTCGAGATCAGCGGCGGTGTCGGCGCCCTCACGGTGGATTTTGAGTAACAAACAACGGCAAGCGAAATTCGCTTGCCGTTGTTGCATTCCCTCTCACAGCAACGCCACGAAAATGCCCGCCAACACGAGCAGGGTACACAAGAGTTTATACACGATGTGCTTTTCGTGAAACACCAGCCACCCCGTCAGCACCGTAACCAGCACCGACGATTGCTTCACTACTGTCATCAGCGTCACCTCACTGTAGGGGTTGGCGTTCGCCTCGAACAGCATACGATCGCCCACGATCAGCGAAAGGCTCATCAGCGGCACCCAATAGTTGGCGGCAAGGGCGCGCCACGCCACCCGCTCGCGGCGGCAGAGCAACACCGCACCGTAGATGGCCGTCATAAACAGCATAAACCAAAACTGCAACTGTGCCGAGGTCATATACTGCATCAGCACTTTATCCATCGTGCCCGATACGGCGTTCAAAAAGCAATTCATCAACGCCGCGACAAGCACCGTGAGAGTCAACTCCCCGCCTTCGCCGCCGCGTTTCAAATTCACAAGCAGTAATCCGGTCACCACGAGCAACATACCGACCGCTTTCGCCCACGTAAAACTCTCCCCCAGCACGAACACGCCGAGCAGGGTGGAAAACACCATACGCGAAAGGTCCATAATGCCGTATAAACTCACCGAAATGTGTTTGAGCGCCGCAAAGGCGCACAGCCACGCTCCGCACACCACCGCCGCTTTGATAAAGGCAAACACGATAAAATGCGGTGCGAGCGCAAATGCCTCGATACACGTCGGCAGGGTGAACACCCACCCGATGAGGGTGTAAAAGAACAAGATCTCGGTCGAGCGGCTCTTCTGAAGAGCCGCTTTTTTCATACCTTCACGCGTACCTTTTAAAAGTCCGTACGCCAGCACCATCCATATCCATATCGTTTGCACGTCATCGCCCCGTTTCTTCGACATAGTATACGGTATCTTTCGGTAAAATGCAAGACAAAATAATACGGACGAGCAGTTGACATTTTAAGGGATATATAGTATAATTTAAAGAACATCTGTTCTAATTGGTGAAAGGAGTGAGAACGTGGCGGATCAATTCAAACTGGTATCGAACTACGCCCCGACGGGGGATCAACCCGAAGCGATCGAACAGTTGGTGCAGAGCATCGAAGCGGGTCACCGCGAGCAGACGTTGCTCGGTGTTACCGGTTCGGGTAAGACCTTCACGATGGCAAACGTCATCGCCCGTGTCAACCGTCCGACCCTCGTTCTCGCTCACAATAAAACGCTGGCCGCACAGCTGTGTAGTGAATTTAAAGAATTCTTCCCCGAAAATGCGGTGGAATATTTCGTATCCTACTACGACTACTATCAGCCCGAGGCGTATATCCCCTCGACCGATACGTATATTGAAAAAGATTCCGCTATCAACGACGAGATCGACCGTCTGCGCCACTCCGCCACCTCGGCATTATCCGAGCGGCGGGACGTCATCATTGTCGCGAGCGTTTCGTGTATCTACTCACTCGGTGACCCTGCGGACTATCGGCAGATGGTGCTGTCACTGCGCCCCTCGATGACGATGGAGCGGGACGAGCTGATCGCCCGTTTGGTGGAACAGCAGTACGAGCGCAACGACATCAATTTCATTCGCGGCAAATTCCGCGTGCGGGGCGACGTGGTGGAACTCTACCCTTCGGGTGCGGAGCAAAGCGTCATCCGCGTGGAGTTCTTCGGCGATGAGATCGACCGCCTTTCGGAAGTGCATCCGCTGACTGGCGAGTGTATACGCACCCTATCCCACGCGGCGATCTATCCCGCCTCCCACTACATCGTACCGCCCGACAAAATGGAAGACGCACTAAAAAATATCGAAGATGAATTGGAGACACGGGTGGCACAGTTCACCGCCGAAGGCAAACTGCTCGAAGCAGAACGCATTTTGCAACGCACGCGGTACGACCTGGAAATGCTGCGCGAGATCGGCATCTGCAAGGGCGTGGAAAACTACTCCCGCGTGCTGTCGGGCCGTCCCGCAGGCTCCACGCCGTATACGTTGCTCGACTACTTCCCCGAAGATTTTCTCTTGTTCGTGGACGAATCCCACGTGACCTTGCCGCAGGTACGCGGTATGTTCGGCGGTGACCGCGCCCGCAAGGAAAATTTGGTGGAATTCGGCTTCCGCCTGCCCAGCGCGTTCGACAACCGCCCGTTGAATTTTGACGAGTTTTACGACCACGTGCATCAGGCGGTGTTCGTCTCTGCCACCCCCGGTGAGTTCGAGCGGGAACACAGCGCGGTGCTGGCGGAGCAGGTGATCCGCCCCACGGGTCTTTTGGACCCCGCCGTGAGCGTGCGTCCCGTGGAGGGGCAGATCGACGATCTGCTGGATGCGATCCACGAACGGGTCGGGCGAAAAGAGCGCACCCTTGTGACCACCCTCACCAAAAAGATGGCAGAAGACCTGTCCGCGTTCCTCGAAAACGCGGGTGTCAAGGTGCGGTATATGCACCACGATATCGACACGATGGAACGTATGGAGATCATTCGCGACCTGCGACTGGGCGAATTCGACGTACTGGTCGGCATCAATCTGTTGCGCGAGGGGTTGGATATCCCCGAAGTGTCGCTTGTCGCGATTTTGGATGCGGACAAGGAAGGCTTTTTGCGTTCGGAGACCTCGCTGATCCAGACCATCGGCCGTGCCGCACGTAACGCGGGCGGTGAAGTGATCATGTACGCCGACAGCGTCACCCCCTCGATGGAGCGTGCCCTGCGGGAGACCGAACGCCGCCGCTCCATTCAGCAGTCGTACAACGAGGCACACGGCATTATCCCGCAGACCATTCAAAAGGACGTGCGCGAGGTTTTGGATATCTCGGGCAAAGAAAAACGGGAGACCAAAGCCGCCTTCCGCCGCTTGAACGCCGCCGAACGCCGCCAGTTGATCGACGAGTTGACCCGCGAGATGCGCGCCGCCGCCTCGCTGTTGGAATTCGAACGGGCGGCGGAACTGCGCGATAAGATCGAAGAATTGAAAAAGGTGAAATAATGAACGATAAACTCATCATCCGCGGTGCGCGGGTGCACAATCTTAAAAACATCGACCTCACCATCCCGCGGGATAAACTGGTGGTGTTCACGGGTCTGTCGGGGTCGGGCAAATCCTCGCTGGCGTTCGACACGATCTACGCCGAAGGGCAACGGCGGTACATCGAAAGCCTGTCGTCCTATGCCCGTATGTTCTTGGGACAGATGGACAAACCCGACGTGGATTCCATCGACGGGCTGTCCCCCGCTATTTCCATCGACCAAAAGACCACCTCCAAGAACCCGCGTTCCACCGTGGGTACGGTGACCGAAATTTACGATTATCTGCGTCTTTTGTACGCCCGCATCGGTATCCCCCACTGTCCCGTCTGCGGGCGGGAGATCCGTCAACAGACGGTGGATCAGATCGTGGACCGCTTACTGGAACTGCCCGAAGGCACCCGCATTCAACTGCTCGCCCCCATCGCCCGCGGCAAGAAGGGCGAATACGCGAAGGAGTTTGAAGCGGCGCGCAAGGCGGGTTACGTACGCGCCCGCGTGGACGGTGAACTCAAAGAACTCGCCGACCTTACGAAACTCGAAAAAAACATCAAACACACCATTGAGATCGTCGTAGACCGCTTGGTCATCCGCGCCGACCTTGCCCGCCGTCTCACCGATTCCATCGAGACCGCAACGGGACTTTCGGACGGTCTGCTCACGGTGGACGTGGTGGGCGGCGAGGAACTCACCTTTTCGCTCAATTACGCCTGCCCCGAACACGGGATCAGCGTGGAAGAACTTAGCCCCCGTATGTTCTCCTTCAATAACCCGTTCGGCGCGTGCCCGCAGTGTACGGGTCTGGGTGTGAAACTCGCGATGGACGCCCGTTTGGTGGTGCGCGACAGCGCGCTCTCCATTCGCGAAGGCGCGATCCGCGCCAGCGGATGGGATTACCGCACGGGTGCGACCATCACACGGATGTATTACGACGGGCTGGCGAAGCATTACGGCTTTTCGCTGGACGTGCCGTTTTGCGAGTTGCCTGACGACGTGGTGGATATTTTGATGTACGGCAGCCGCGGTGAGCGCATCACCATGGTGCGCACGGGCGAATACGGCACGGGCACCTATCACCACGAATTTGAAGGTATTCTGAATAACCTTGCCCGCCGCCATCACGAGACCAAGAGCAGTTGGATGCGGGAAGAACTGGAAACCTATATGAGCCAATCCCCGTGCGGCGGCTGTCACGGCGGACGTTTGAAACCCGAAAGTCTGGCGGTCACGGTAGGCGGACGCAACATTATGGAGTTTTGCGACCTTTCGGTAGAGGACGCCCTTGCCGCCTTGGATACCCTCACCCTCACCGAGCGGGAAGAGATGATCGCGCACCAGATCCTGAAGGAGATCCGCTCCCGTTTGGGCTTTTTGCAAAACGTGGGGCTGGAATACCTCACCCTTTCCCGTGCGGCGGGCACGCTGTCGGGCGGTGAGGCACAGCGTATTCGTCTTGCCACCCAGATCGGCTCCTCTTTGACGGGGGTGCTGTACGTGCTGGACGAGCCGAGCATCGGCCTGCATCAGCGGGACAACGAAAAACTCATTGCCACCCTGCGCCATCTGCGCGACCTCGGCAATACGCTGATCGTGGTGGAACACGACGAGGACACCATGCGTGCCGCCGACTTTATTGTGGACATCGGCCCCGGTGCGGGCGTGCACGGCGGTGAGGTGGTGTTTGCAGGCACCCCCAAGCAGTTGATGGCGAGCCGCCGCTCGCTCACGGGCGAGTATTTGAGCGGCCGCCGCTCGATCCCCGTGCCGACGGTGCGACGAGAGGGCAACGGCAACCGACTCACCGTGCGCGGCGCTGCGGAAAACAATTTGAAAAACGTGGACGTCTCTTTTAAACTGGGGGCGCTCAACCTCGTGACGGGGGTCTCGGGTTCGGGCAAATCCTCACTGGTAAACGAAATATTGTATAAAGCACTCGCGGGAAAACTCAACCGCGCGCACACCTTCCCCGGCAAACACCGCGCGATCGAAGGGGTGGAGCACCTCGACAAGGTGATTGCCATCGACCAAGCCCCCATTGGGCGCACCCCGCGTTCCAATCCCGCGACCTACACGGGGGTGTTCAACGACATCCGTGAGTTGTTCGCCACCACGCCCGACGCGAAAGCGCGCGGCTACGGTGCGGGACGTTTCTCCTTCAACGTGAAGGGCGGACGGTGCGAAGCGTGCGAGGGCGACGGTATCGTGAAGATCGAAATGCACTTTTTGCCCGACATTTACGTACCGTGCGACGTGTGCAAAGGCAAGCGCTACAACCGCGAAACGCTGGAAGTGTTGTATAAGGGCAAGAGCATCTTTGACGTATTGGACATGACGGTGGAGGAAGCGTGTGAATTCTTTGCCCCCCTGCCGAAGATCGCCCGCAAGTTGCAGACCTTGTACGACGTGGGGCTCGGGTACGTGAAACTTGGCCAGCCCGCCACCACCCTTTCGGGCGGTGAGGCACAACGGGTGAAACTCGCCACCGAACTTGCCCGCCGCGCCACGGGGCGCACGGTGTATATTTTGGACGAGCCCACCACGGGTCTGCATACCGACGACGTGCGCCAGCTCATCGACGTGTTACAGCGGTTGGTGGAAGGCGGCAACACGGTACTCGTCATCGAACACAATCTGGACGTCATCAAGACCGCCGACCACATCGTGGACCTCGGTCCCGAGGGCGGCAATCGCGGCGGTGAGGTGATCGCCGTGGGGACGCCCGAAGAGGTGGCACAAAACGAAAGATCCCACACGGGGCGGTATCTGCGCCCCCTGCTCAAAAAGGAGTGAGCCTATGTTGGACGTTATCATCATCGGCGGCGGTGTGGCGGGTATGACCGCCGCGATCTACGCCGCACGCGCCCGCTTGAATGCGGTGCTGTTTGAACGTGCTTTCCCCGGCGGGCAGGCACTGGAAACGCCTGAGATTGAAAACTATCCCGCCGTGCCGCACACCGACGGCATCACCCTCTCGAACCTCATTGCCGAGCAGGCAAAAGACTTGGGGGCAGATATTCGCACGGCCGACGTGACCGCGTGGGAGCGGGTGGAGGGCGGCTTTGCGGTGCATACCGCCGCTGAGACCCTCACCACCCGCGCCTTACTGATCGCGACGGGTGCGACCCACCGTCCGCTCGGTGTAAAGGGAGAGGACTTGTATCGCGGCAAGGGCGTCAGTTACTGCGCCACCTGCGACGGACGGTTTTATAAAGACAAGACGGTTGCCGTGGTGGGCGGCGGCAACACGGCGGTGGAGGATGCGCTGTACCTTTCCCGCTTGTGCAAAGAGGTGTTCCTCATTCACCGCCGTAACACGTTGCGGGCGTCGCGTGCGTTGCAAGAGCAGGTCTTTGCCTCCCAAAACATCACCCCCATTTGGAACACTACCGTGCAAGAGGTGCTGGGTGACGGTCGCGTAAACGGGCTTGCTCTGCTCACCGATGGCAAGGAAAGCACCTTGACAGTAGACGGTGTGTTCGTCGCGGTCGGTGTGATACCGAACAAGGCGTTATTCCGCGAATTACCCCACGATGAACAAGGATTTTTGCTGGCAGACGAGGACGGTGTGTCCCCTACCGACGGCATTTTCGTCGCGGGGGATATCCGCGCGAAGAATTGCCGCCAGCTCATCACCGCGGCGGGCGACGGTGCCGCCGCCATGTGCGCGGTCGAGCGATATTTGAACGAGAAATAAGACTCCGGCAAGGGCGTTTCCACAAGAGGAAACGCCCTTGTTAAATTTACAATTCTTTCATACAATACCCGTAAAAGTGTAGTATGATAGTGCCGTTATGAAGGGTGTGAGAATGTGTTCGGTTACGTGCGGGTGTTTCAGCCCGAATTGAAGGTGCGGGAATGGGAAGACTACCGTGGGGCGTATTGCTCGCTCTGCCGTGCGCTCGGCAAGCGATACGGTGTGGGTGCCCGTTTCCTGCTGAATTACGATTTCACCGTACTGGCACTTTTCCACATGGCACTGGATTCCACACCCGCCGCCTTTTCGAAAGGGCGTTGCCCGTTCAACCCGCTCAAGAAGTGCCGCCGTTGCCACGGAGAAGAGGCGCTCACCTTCGCGGCGGATGCGGCGGTGTTGCTTTCTTACTACAAACTGAAGGACGACGTGGCGGACGGACGGTTTTTAAAACGCATCACCCGCCGCCCGCTCTTATGGTTGCTCACCCCGATGAAACGCCGCGCCGTGCGGTTGGCCCCCACCGTGGCGGAAAGCATGGCGGCGTATTACGACGCACAACAAGCGGCGGAACGGGAGGGTGGCTCGCTCGATGCGGCAGCACACCCGACCGCCACATTGATGGCGGCACTCACCGCGCGGGATACCGCCGCAGGGGAAGAGCGCGACGCACGCGCCCGTTTCGGCTACTGCCTCGGGCGGTGGATCTACTTGGTGGATGCCGCCGACGATTGGGAGGACGACCGCAAAGAAGGCGGCTTCAACCCCTTCCCGCCCGATGAAAACGGTGAGAAACCACGCACCCGTATGCGGGAAGCGCTCAACTCCTCCCTTGCGGAGTGTCTCGCTGCGTATCATCTGCTCACCCGCTATCAATTCGACGAAATTCTGCAAAATATACTACGTTACGGTATGCCCGCCGCCATCACGCGGGTGACCGCGCCGAACGGTGAAGAGAGGTAAACGATATGAACGATCCGTATAAGGTACTGGGCATTTCGCCCGATGCGACCGACGACCAGGTGAAAGCCGCCTATCGCGAGATGGCACGCAAGTACCATCCCGACCAGTACGGCGACAACCCGCTCTCGGATCTCGCGCAGGAAAAGATGCAGGAGATCAACGAAGCGTACGACACCATCGTGCGTATGCGCAAAGAGGGCGGCGGCAGCACCAACCACGCCAACCGCGGCGGACGGTACGCCGATATCCGTCGTATGGTGAGCGAAGGGCGCATCGAAGATGCCGACACGCTGTTAAACGGCATTCCCGCCGTCACCCGCGATGCGGAGTGGCATTTCTTAAAAGGCAGCGTGCTGTATAAGCGCGGCTGGCTGGAGGATGCCTTCCAGCATTTTTCCACCGCCTGCCGCATGGACCCGACCAACGCGGAATACCGCGCGGCATACAACCAGATGTCCCGCGGACGGCAAACGGGTACCTATACCACCACCCCCGTCGGCGGCGGTTGTACTGCATGCGACGTGTGCAACACCCTTATTTGCGCGGATTGCTGTTGCGAATGCATGGGCGGCGACCTCATTCACTGCTGTTAAGGTGAGCGACATGAAGACCAGTGGTAAAGTCGCACTCGGCGGGGTGTTCGGCTCCCTCGCCGTCATATGCTTGCTCGGCACCGTGTTCCCCTACGCCACCTTTGCCCTGCCCGCCGTAGCGGGATTGTTGCTCGTTCCCGTGGCAATGGAAACGGGACGGCGGTGGGGCTGGCTCGCGTTTGCGGCGGTGGCGGTGCTGAACGTGTTGCTCACCCCCTCGATGGAAGCCAAGATCCTGTTCGTGGCGTTTTTAGGGTACTATCCTCTGTTGAAACTGTCGCTGGACCCCTTGCCGCCTCTGCTCGCGTGGCCGCTTAAATTCCTGCTGTTTAACGCGACGGTGGTGGCTGCCTATTGGCTGATGCTTCTCCTGTTCGGGCTGGAGGACAACTCCTTTGAACTGTTCGGTGTCAATATGCCGCTTTTGCTGTTGGCACTCGCGAACGTCACCTTTTTGCTGTACGACCTCTGTCTCTCCCGCTTGTGGGAGTGGTACATGCTGGCGGTACATCCCCGCCTGGCACGGATATTTCGGATATGAGCGTTCCTTTTGCGGTGCGTCGTAAACGCCGCACCCTACAAATTTCTTTCTAATTTTCTACAACGATAAAAACGGCTGTCTTTCGACAGCCGTTTTTATCGTTGGTTTATTTCGTTACGGGAAATTCGTTGATCTTTTTCACCGCGTACTGCAAAATTAGACGCGCATCGGTGGAGTCTACCTTGCCGTTGCCGTCCACGTCGGCGAGTGCCAAACTGATCGCCTCTGCGGGGATCTTCTTCACCGCGTACTGCAGCACCAGACGGGCGTCGGTGGAATCGGTCTTATCGTCGCCGTTCACGTCGCCCACGCCGGGGAATGCCGTCTCTCCCATGCTCTTGAGCAACAGAATGTAGTCGGTCATATCCACCGCTTCGTCGTCGTTCATCTGTGCGAAATACAAGCGGCGACCGATGTCCTTCTTGCCCTGCAGATGCGCGAGCAACAACGCCGCATCCGCTTCGTCCACCGCACCGTCGGTGTTCACGTCGCCGAGCAGGGGCTCGATGACCTGCAACTTCACCGTCGCGGTCAAGCCGTTTTCGGTGGTAAAGGTAAGCGTTACGGCTCCCACCTCCGTGGTGTATACATAGCCATAACCATCCACCTCTACAACGTCTTCGTCATCCGCTTCTACAAGGAATTCCTCCGGAATTACGGCATCGTTCGGGCTGAACTTCACCTCAAAATCGACGCCCTTTTTCTTCTCCACGAAGTACACGCCGTCTTCAAAGAAGAGATAGTCATCCGGATCCGGCACCACTTCCAGCGACGCAGCGGGCACGGGAGTTCCGACCGCACCCGTAAATGCGCCTGCCTCTTGGCCGCCATACGCCCCAAACACGACGTAATAGGTCTCGCCCGCCGTCAGTTCTTCCGCCAACCACGCGTTGTAACCCGCCATAGTATCGTCGTTGTAACTAAAGAGGTCAAACTCATCGTCATACAAGGAAATGACCGTATCCGCGTCGCCTTTGGTGTAGAACGCGTATGTGCCGTCCGTTTCGGGGATAAACGCAAAGCCCTGGCCATCGATGCCACCGCCGAGTACGACCGTTTGCGGCTCACCGAACGTAAGCACGTCCGCCTCCGTTACGGTAACGGTAACCTCCGCCGTGTTGCCAAGATCGGTCACGAGCGTCACCGTCGTGGTACCGACACCCACAGCCATCAGCGTATCATTCACGTTATGCATCACGACGGTCTCGTCGGCAATACGTATTTCCTCAAGCCACTCGTTTTCTGCTATACGGCAATCCGGGAAGAGGGTGTCGCCCACCGTCGCCGCGATCTCCGTATCCAATACGACAATGCCTTCCTCAGGCTGCTCTACCGCCGGATCGTCCGTATCGTCCGGCTCTTCACAAGTTTGCAGCGTCACATCGAACGCAACCAACTCTTCATCGGCATCGATCGCAACGTAATACACCTCGTCGGCAAAGAGTTCGACGACCAAGGAAAGCGGCTCACCGTTTTCGCTTTCGGCATCACCGATATCCCCAATACCGTCCTCGCCTTGGACAAACAGCACCAATTCCGCATGGCAGCTGCCGTCGGTCGTAAACGCATACCAACCGTCTTCTTCCACCGTCAGGCGATACACCTTTTCGGGGTTGATCGGGTTCAGAATAATGTGTTTCGTGCCGACACCGTCCCACACGAGCGGCTCTTTCACCGTCACGGTGACGGTATCGGACGCACCGTTTTCGAGCGTCGCCGTGATCACGGCGACACCGGGTGCCATAGGACACAAATTGCCGCCTTCGTCCACCGTCAGCACCGACTCGTCCGAAGACGTGAAGGTGATCGCGGTCTCCAGTGCGCCTTTCGGCAGCAGTTCATACTCTATCCAGGGCCAGTCCGTCAGTTGCACGGAGAAGTCCTCACCCAGCTCGATACCTTCGGCTGCGGGCGCTTTCTCGACGCGCAAGGTGACCGTGTCTTCACCCATAGCACCGAACTCCACCGTATAGGTCACGTCGGCATCCAACCAAACCGTGGAAAGCTTTTGAGAAGTGTTGCAAATAAGCTCTTCCCGCGTCCCGATCACGACCGCACCGTACCCCCCATAATCCAGCCACACGTTGTAGTACGCGCTCTCCGCCGGCGTGAAGCTGTAGACCGTATATTGCGCGAACACCGACGTCTCAAAGGTATAATCCGTATCCAACGCGATCTCTTCGACTTCTTGTACCGTCAACTCAAAGGTCGCCTCAAGACCGTTTTCGCTCGTCGCCTTGATCACGGTAACACCGGCTCCGACGATAGTGAACATACCGTCTTCTTCTATCGTCGCAACCGTTTCGTCCGAAGACGTCCAGACGAGCTCTTCGGGGATGGATGCCATCGGCTCAAAGACGGGGGTAAGCCACGCCTCTTCGAAATAGCCGTAAGGTACCGTTGCCGCCTCGCCCTCCGCAAACGACAGCGCGGTCGCAGGGGTCGCTTTGGTGATCGTCACCGTGAACGCGTCGGCATAATCCCGCGCGTCCACCGCCAGACAGTAGGTCACGCCCGCCGTCAGTTCTTCTGCCATGTAGAACTGATAATCCTTGTAGTCGTCGTAATACTCAAGGGATTCCCCCAAGGAACCCACACTGTCCGCCTCGTACAAATACAACTCCGGATCCAGATCGTTGTCCGAAGACCAGCAAGCATATACCGCCGTCTCCTCCGGTGTAAAGAACAGATAGGCAGGCTCTTCCCGCGTACCCGACACCGTGAGCGGCGTATCAAGCTCCAGCACGGCCTCCATGCTCTCTGCCGCCGCCGTAAACGGCACGAGCCCCAGCAACAGCAGCAAAGCCGTCACCAGTGCCAATACTCTTTGTTTGTAACTGCGTCGTTTCATTTCTTCGCTTCTCCTTTGCTATAGTACGGAAAAGGGTCTCTCTCCCTTTCCACAGCACCAGTATACCTCACTTTTTTGCAATTGGCAAGGGGAAAATGAAAAGAGTAGTAAATTTTTGGGCAGTATGCACAGCAGCAAACCCGATTTTTCGTCGTCTTCCCCCACCGTATCTGTCGTATTCTCTTGACAACACTCCTGTCCGTATGATAATATGAAGTGTAAAATCCGTATTTAAGGGAGGCTCGATTATGTTTTTTCGCTGTTTGGCGCTGTTTTGTGCCGTGATCTGTCTGCTGGCAACGCTCGGCGGCTGTGCCCCGCAACACGAGGTAAACGCCCCCGCCAACGTCACCACCGCCGTGACAACGACAAACACCACGACCGCTCCCGACAACACCGCCACCAACGACGATACGACGACCGTCCCAAGCGGTGATCCGACCGGCTCGTCGACCGATAACCACGGTGCCACCACCGTGGAAGGCGGCACCGTCCCGACAAGCGGGAACACCACGGCGACGGGATCGCACACCACCACGAACGGTGTGACACCGCCCGTATCGACCACGCAGGGCAGCGGCAGCACGACCACGACCACCGTTACGACCCGCGGTGACGGCACCGCCTCGACGACCAACACGACAAGCGGCACCACCACCGCGACGGCACCCGACACGGATGCGCCCGTCGTGCCCGCAGGGCTCTTGCCGGGCACACCCGAAGCGGGCACCTCGTTTGCCACCTTGGCACGTGCCCCGCAGGATAACGCGGTGTCCGTCGGAGCGGACACCAAACAGTTCGGGCGGTTCTTGTTCACCACGTCGGATAACAAGAGTTTGCCGTTCAACGTGGCGTGCCACATAGAGGGCGACCGCATCACCGCCCTGCTCCCCGCCAACGCCGACCTTGCGGCGCTGAAACCCAACTTCACCTATTACGGTGACAGCGTGCTGTATAACGGTGCGGTGCTGACCTCCCGCTCGACGGCGATGGATCTGACACAAGACGCCGCCTTGACGCTTAAAGCGAACAACGGCTCCACCCGCACCGTCACGGTACATATTGAAACGATCGGCAGCGGTCTGCCCTCCTTCTCACTCTCCACGTCGGGTTACGCCGCCATCGACAACACGGTGGATTACAAAGCCGCTACCTTCTCGGTCGGCGATGCCAAAGCCACCGTCAAGGGTGCCGATTGCTCGGTCAAGGGCCGCGGCAACACCACGTGGAGTTATGATAAGAAAGGCTATACCCTGCGGTTTGATACCAAGTATTCTCTGCTCGGCTTGCGCGAAAGCAAAAACTACGTATTGCTTGCCCTGCACGCCGACCGCACGCTGATGCGGTACCGTTTGGGTGAATATTTGAGTAAAGCGATGGGGCTGGAGTTCACGATGGGCTCTGCCTTCGTGGACCTGTGGCTGAACGGCGAATATCAGGGCGTGTACGCACTGGTGGAAAAGATCGAAGTGGAACCCGCCCGTGTGAACATCACCGACTACGTCTCCCCCACCGTTCCCGTGAACGAGATGGGGTATCTTCTGGAGTTTGACAAGCATTTGTACAACAGCACCACCGAAGCCGACCGCAAAAAGTGGACGGTACTGGGCAACGGCTTTTACGATGCCGCCACCAACGAGGTGTTCTTCTATTCCGAAGCGCTGGGCGGCCACTGGCTGACGGTACGTACCACCAATGCGAAAAACCTCACCGCCAACCACGTGACCTACATCGCGCTGGTGGTGGAAACGGCGGCGAAAGCGCTGAAATCGGGCGATTGGGCCACCGCGTCGAAATGGATGGACGTGGAATCCTTCGTCAACTGGTATCTCATCATGGAATACCTCAATAACACCGATACGGATATGGAAAGCAGCGTCTATATGTACATCGACGTGGGCGGCAAGTTGAAGCTCGGCCCGCTGTGGGACTTGGATAACTGTGCCGGCAACCACACCGAGACCGTCTCGACAACGGCCCATCCGCTGTACGACAGCAAAGACGGCTGGTTCTCCTATCTCTTCAAAATGCCCGAAGCCAAGAAGATCCTGCGTGCCCGTTGGGCGGCGATGAAAAAAGCGGCGGACGGCATCGGCAAGGTCATCGACGACACGGCCGCTGAGTTGAAGGATGCCGCAGCGCTGAATTTCACCCGCTGGGACATTCTCGGCACGGCGCTGGCAGGGCAACCCGCCGCCGTCGCGAAGGCGGACACCTACGCAAAGCAGGTCACCTATCTTAAGAACTATCTTGCCGAACGGAAAACGGCACTCGACGCTTTCTATTCCGCGTTGTAAGAAAGGAGGGCACGATGGGACAGGTTTTCAATCGGTTTGAAAAGAAATATCTGCTGGACGAAGACACCTACCGCCGCGTGCGTGAGCAACTGTATGAATACATGGTGCCCGACAAATACAGTACGGGCGACGGTTTTTATCTCGTGAACAACCTGTATCTCGACACGGAGGACGATTGGTTCATCCGTGACTCCCTGCAAAAACCGCGGTACAAGGAAAAGTTGAGGTTGCGCTGTTACGGCGAGGTGGGCAACCAATCCGCCCTGTTTTTCGAGATCAAAAAGAAGATCAACCGCCGTGTGAACAAGCGGCGGGTCAAGACGGATTTCGCGTCTGCCATGCAGTTTATCGAAACCCACGAATCTCCCGACACGTCGGAGAAAAACCGCCAGATCAACGGGGAGATACAGTACATACTCGACCAAAAATCCCCCACCCCGAAGGTCGCGCTGTTTTACGACCGCCAAGCCTTCTTCCTGCCGCAGGACGACGACTTGCGCATCACCTTCGATTACAACCTGCGCGCCCGCCGTACCGAGCTGGATTTTGACCACGAGACCTACGGTGCGTACATTCTCCCGCGGGAGAAATATATTATGGAAGTGAAGGTCAGTACCGCTTATCCTCTGTGGCTGGCGGACACCTTTTCCAAATTGGCGTTGTCCCGTATCAGTTATTCCAAATACGGTAACGAGTACCGTCAGTTTTTGCACAACAACTACGCCCACGGAATGTATATTCCGAAATGATTAGGAGGTATCCGCTATGCTGTTTGATCTGATCGCTGAATTGTTTGCCACGTCCCCCACCTCATCTGCCGATGCCCTTGCCAATATGTTGGTGACGGGACAGGCCAGCGCGGTGGCATCCCACCCGTTTTTGGCGTTTATCGTCATCGCCGTGTTCTGCTGTCTGTTCGGCAGTGTCGCGGCGGCGGTGTACGGCTTCACCAAACGGGACGAGCCCCTTTCGTGGAATTTTATGATCGCACTCGCGCTGCTGCCCGGCATCATTGCGATGCTCGTCTACCTCACGCGGGACAGCTTCATCGGCGTTCTCAGTATGGCGGGCATCTTCACGATGGTGCGTTTCCGCAGCATTGCCGCCGACCCGAAAGACCTCGCGTGTGTGGTCTTTACCATGGCGATCGGTCTTGCGGGTGGCTCGAAACTGCTTGCCTACGCTGCGGCGGCAACCGGTGTGTTCGTGGTGTTCTTGGTGGCGGCTTTCTTGATCGGCCTCACCCGTCAGACCACCCGCTCGCGTTGCAAGTTGAAGATCACCGTGCCCGAAAACATGTGCTGGGACAAGACGTTTGACGAAGTGCTGAAGACCTATACCCGCCGTGCGACGCTGGCGCGTGTGAAGACGATCGAACTCGGTTCCTTCTTCGAGTTGATGTATGACATCACCCTGAAGCAGAGCGCCGACGAAAAAGCGATGATCGATGCGATCCGCACCCGCAACGGCAACCTGACGGTGCTTTTGAACAAACGTCCCGACTCCACCTACGATCCGATGTAATACATTGAAATTTAACAACGGCAACCTCACCTCCCCTGTGTAAGGGGAGGTGTCTTTTTATGGTACAACCATAAAAAGACGGAGGGGTTGTCTCCAAACGTTGCATTCGTAGAGCACGTAATACGTATGAGACACGCAAAGAATGCCGAACCCTAAGCAGAGGAGGCATATCCGAACCCGATTTTAACGGGCCGATTTTCCCCTCGGCTGTGTTAAAATACTGTTTTTAGCCTTGCCGATGAAAAAATCGGCTCTGTTAAAATTCTTCGACCTAAAACGAGTAGAATTTCGTGCGATTTTTGGTGCGGCGAAGGTGGCAAGGCTGTCGCCTGCCACCGACAACAAATCAAAAAGCGCGGAAATTATGCCGTTTTAGGCGTGTTCGGATGCGCCTCCTCTGCTTAAAGCAAGATATTTCGAAAAAATTTCGATGTTTTCGGGATTGCAACCGCACGATATTTGTGGTATGCTGTACCCTCGGAAGGGGAGTGGTTTGGATGCATCGTATGCGCGCGTATTGGCATTATATGCAATACCGTCGCCGTCACAAGACGGTGCCGTCGTGTACCCGTGACATCTATAAGACCAGCCGCACGTTGTATATTGTTGAAGCGGCACTCGAATATTTCGTGTCGTTGCTCGTCAGCGGGGCGTTCCTCGCCAAAGTCTCCACCCATCTCGGTATTTCGGACAGCCTTACGGGTATCATTACCGCCTTTGTGTCGCTGGGGTGCAGCTTCCAGATGCTCTCCATCTTCATCAACCGCAAAAACGGCGTAAAACGCATGGTGATCGCGGCGTCGATCCTCAATGAACTGCTCTTTGCGGGCATTTATCTCACCCCGTTCGTGCCGTTGCCTTCGGGCGGAAAAGCGGCGGTGTTTGTGGTGTGTATGATGGCGGCGCACATTATACATCAAATGTTCAACTCCCCGAAGATCGGGTGGTATATGTCGCTGGTGGACGACCACAAACGCGGCGTGTTTACCGCCAACAAGGAAATCATTTCGCTTATCGGCGGTATGGTCTTCACCACCGTGATGGGCAATATGATGGACCGTTTTGAAGCGGCAGGCAATCTCATCGGCGGGTTTGTCGTGTGCGGCATTACCCTCTTCGTGCTGATGGTAAGTCACACGCTGACCTTTATCTTCTCAAAAGAAAAACCGCAAGAGACAACGGAAAACAGCGGTGCCTTTTTGCCTAAAGTACGCGCCCTGCTCAAAAATCGCTTGTACGTAAAAGCCGTGGCTGTCGGTGTGCTGTGGAACATTGCCACCCACTGTGCCACCCCGTTTTACGCCACCTATCAGATCAGCGAACTCGGCTTTTCCCTCTCCTTCGTCGCGGTGTTGGGGGTCGTCACCTCCATCGTACGCGCCCTCTTTTCCCGTCGTATGGGACGGTTTGCCGACCGCCACTCCTTTGCAAAGATGATGCTGCTCTGCATTCTGTTGATGGCAAGTTCTTTCTGTGTGATGATGTTCACCGTTCCTCAAAACGGTTACGTTTTCTTCACGGTATACACCGTGCTGTGCGCCATTGCGAATGCGGGCATCAACAGCGCCCTCATCAACCTGGTATTTGATTACGCCCCGTACGACCTGCGCAGTGAAGCGCTTGCCCTGCAACGCACGGTGTACGGACTGGGCGGTTTCTTTGCCGCCGTGGCGGTCAGTCCCTTGATCGCGTATATCCAAGGAAACGGCAACCGTTTTCTCGGCATCCCCGTCTACGCCCAGCAGGTCACCTCCGCACTGGCGTTAGTCCTCACGCTCGCGGTGGCGCTCTTCCTCTATTTCGGCATGATCCGTAACAAAAAGGAGGGGACGGCATGACCTTAAAAGAAGTAGCAAAACGCGCCAACGTGTCGGTCTCCACCGCCTCGAAAGCCCTGCGCCGATCCTTCGACGTGTCGGAGAATACCCGCCGGCGGGTATTCGAAGCAGCGCAAGCACTCGGCTATTTTCACGAAAAGAAGAAGGTTGCGACGGGCAACCGCCGTCCCGACGGGTGGACCTTTGCGGTACTCTGTCCCGAGGTCATCAGCCCGCGTTATTCCGCGGCGGTGCAGGAGATCGCGGCGGCGGCCAAAGCCGCACGGTGCAACACCGTCATCTACAACACGGGTTTCGACCGCGCAGAAATTCTCGCTATCGCACAAGGGTGTGTGGACGACCCGCATATCGACGCGGTACTCTCGCTCGCGAGTTTGACCGACTTCACCACCACCTCCGTGCCCGTGGTGGTGTTTGCGGAACAAGCATCCGCCATCTATTCCACCGTGCATATTGATCTTAGCACCGCTTTCGGTGCCATTCGCGATAAATACGCCGGGCGCACCGTTACGATCGCGGGGGAACAACTCACCCGCAACTATCGCCAACAGATTGCTCCGTGGCTCGCGTGTGACGAGGTGGTCGGCCGCGGACGGTATGATGAGGCGGGTGCCGACGCCGCCACGCAGTTGCTTGCACGCTCTACACTGCCCGACCTGATCATCTGCACCTACGACGAGATTGCCTATGGACTGATCGCACACCTCACCGCACACGGCGTGGCAATTCCTGAAGATACCGAAGTTATCGCTATCAACAACAGTTATGCCTCCGAGTGGGTACACGGCGGTGTGTCGGCGGTGGCGTTTGATTACGGCGACGTGTTCCAAGCGGTAATCAACGACGTGGTGCACGATCTGCAACAAAAGCAGGTGACCCCACGCCATCGGCGGGTCACCACCCGTTTTATCGAACGGAACACAACGAAATGAGCAAAAAATGAGAAAAAGAAAAGGTCGGCAAAAGCCGACCTTTTTGTTATTCCTTATACCCGAGCGTGCCGTTGGCGGAGGCTTTCAAATACGCATTGATGAAGCCGTCCAAGTCACCGTCCATCACCGCGTTGATGTTGCCCATTTCAAAGCCCGTGCGGTGGTCTTTCGCCAAAGTGTACGGCATAAAGACGTAGGAACGAATTTGGCTGCCCCATTCGATCTGTGCCTGCGTACCCTTGATATCGTCGATCTTGTCGAGATGTTCGCGCTCTTTGATCTCGAGCAGCTTCGCCTTCAGCATATTCATCGCCGTATCGCGGTTTTGGAACTGGCTGCGCTCGGTCTGGCACGCCACCACGATCCCCGTGGGAATGTGGGTCAAACGCACGGCAGACGAGGTCTTGTTGATGTGCTGGCCGCCCGCGCCGGACGAGCGGAACACATCCATCTTCACGTCCTCGGGACGGATATCCACCTGAATGGTGTCGTCCAGTTCCGGCATCACTTCCACCGCCGCAAAGGAGGTGTGACGACGGCCCGACGCGTCAAACGGGGACACACGCACCAAACGGTGTACGCCCGCTTCGCCCTTCAAAAAGCCGTAGACGTTTTCGCCTTCGATCATAATGCTCGCGCTCTTGAGACCCGCAGGGTCACCGTCCACGTAGTCGAGCAATTTATAATTGTAACCGTGGCTTTCCGCCCAACGGGTGTACATGCGGTAGAGCATCGACGCCCAATCCTGCGCTTCGGTGCCGCCCGCGCCCGCGTGGAAGGACAAGATGGCGTTGCGGCTGTCGTATTCACCCGTAAGCAACGTCGCCAAACGCTGTTGTTCGAGCGAAGCGGCAATGCCGTCCACCGCCGTCGCGCATTCCTCCAAAAGCGACTCGTCCTCTTCCTCGTTGGCAAGTTCGATCAAGGTGACGGTATCGTGATAGGATGCCACCAGCGTTTCGTACGCTTCGATCTTACCCTTCAGCCGTGCCGCACGCTGGGTAACTTCCTGCGCACGCTCCATATTATCCCAAAAGCCGTCCTCCGCCGCACGCATATCCAGTTCTTCCACCTCGGTGCGCATCTGGCGAAGACCGATCGCGTTTTGCAGATCGTCAATGTCCGGCCACAGGGCTTCCAGTTTCAACTTCAATTCTTCAAATGCCAGCATAGTATGCTCCTTTGCATTGGTATCCTTAGTATTATACCGAAAAACACCGCATTTGTAAAGTATTTTTTGTAAAAGGGAAAAGTTCTGCGGTACACCGTCCGATCGTGAAAGGGTACAAAGGCTCTCCCCCACAACCCTCCCAAACCACCACAAAACAAAGGCAAGCGAGATTTCGCTTGCCTTTGTTTTGCTTATTTCAACAGGTCGATCAGTTCACCCAGCACCGGCTCAAACGCCGCGCCGTACCAGTGGTTGTCGAGTTTCGCCGTGGTGTCGATACACGCCACCGTGTAGTCCGCCGCAATGCGGGCGGCGTCCACCGCACTCTTGCCGCGCACCAACGCGCCCACGAACGCCGAGGCGTAGATATCCCCCGTGCCGTGGCAACTGTTTTGGCGTTTGGGGTGTTCATAGTACTGCGCCGCACCGTCTTCGCTCACCAACACGCCCGTCCTGCCCGCGGCAAACGAAACGCCCGTGAACACCACCGTTTTCGCGCCCAGCGCGTGCAGTTTTGCCACCACGTCGTCAATATACGCGCGGTCATACTGCTCGGTATACGGCGTATCGGTCAAGAAGCAGGCTTCGGTGAGGTTCGGCACCACCACGTCCGCCGCACCGCACAAGCCTTTCATTGCTTCGACGTACGCCATGTCAAACAGCGGGTAGAGTTTGCCGTTGTCCGCCATCGCGGGGTCCACCACCCGCACACCGCCTGCTTTCAGCACGGTATCGAACAGTGCTTTCACGTAGTCGATCTGCTCGGTACTGCCGAGATACCCCGTGTAGATCGCGTCAAACGCGAGATTCTCCTTTTGCCAATGAGCGGCGATCGCGGGCATATCCTCGGTGAGGTCGCGGAAGGTAAACCCGCTGAAACCCGCCGTGTGGGTAGACAGCACCGCCGACGGCAACACCGCCGTTTCCACCCCGCACGCCGAAATGATGGGCAACGCCACCGTGAGCGAACACTGCCCCACGCAGGAGATATCCTGCACCGTTAATACTCTCTTATAATCCATAACGCACACTTCCTTTGTACGCCACTATACGCCCTTTTTGGTAATAAGTAAATGTCCAGAAGGATATATTTTTATATGACCAGATTGGCATGACCTTGCAATCCCCATCACAATATGCTACAATGGTGACGGAAAGGAAAACATCGAAAACATTCGTTGACCGCGGGAGGTGTTTTTTTGAAATCCGTTCTCTTACTGTTCAAACTGTGGCGGGCGGGATACCGCGCTGCACGCGGTCTGTGGTGGCTCACCACCGTGACCGTGCTCAGTTGTTTTTTGTTGTTGCTGTATATGTATATGACACCGTTTGTCGAAGCACGCAACTCCATCTATTCCAACCTCGCCTATCGCCACACGACAGTCGAACGACTCGGCACACCCGACGCCTCACAGTGGGAGGCGGTGTGCACGCTGTTGGAGGAAAGCCGTGTTGTGGATTATTACATACTGAAAAAGCCGCTGAAACAGCCGGCGTGCGGCACGCTGAACAGTATATCCACCGTAATACCGACCAATGCGAACCCGTATGCATGGCAAAAACTGAACCGTGATCTGCTGTGCGACAGCCAATACGGCGAGCCCCTCCCCGGCTGTGCCTACATAAACAGAGAGCATGCCTTTGCAGGTACGCTCAATTTAAGCGATGGCGATGTCTTCTCTGCGGATGAATTGTCCTTGACCTACGTTGTGGGCATTTGGGGAGACGACCTGTTCGACATTTTAATCAACGAAAAGGATTTTGCCGCTCTTGAGCAAGCACCGAGCAGTTTTATCTACGGCATCTCCCCCTTTGCAACCCGCAGTGCGGTGGAACAGTTGAACCGTGAGTTGGCGAAAATTTTACCGCAAGCGCGTTTTTCTATCACATTTGACCGTTCACTCGGCGTGAAAGTCACAGGTGGTCTGTTCTACGACCCACAGTTTATTGGCGTGGTGTGTGCCGCACTGCTCGCGTGGTTCCTTTTGTACCGTCATTGGATCGACCTACGCGCCCGTCAACTGGCGATCACCCGCCTGCTGGGTTGTCGGCGGCGCACGCTGTTCTTGACATTGACGGGAGAGGCGATGTTTAACACCCTCCTAACCTTTGCAATCACCCTCAGCGGTTACGCACTGTGGTGGGCGGTGGTAGAAAAAACGCCCCGCAACGCGCTGCTGCTGTGTGGGGATGCGCTCCGCTTGCTCGGCGCATTGCTCGTGGTCGGCGCCGTCATCGGCGCTGCCGCCGCACGGCGGGTCACCGGCCGCGTGCTATCCGACGTCGGGAAAGGAGGAGGACGATGAGACGGTTTTTGAAGTGCCTGCACCTTAACGCGCGCCACACGCTAAAAAAGCAATGGCCACTCTTTTGGGCACTGATATTTCTGCTTATTCTACTCGCGTATTCGGTAGATCTGGCCGTCGGTTTATCGCTGGAACATTACGATTATATCGGCCACTATTTTGACCGCACCGAAAAGCCCTACGTCGCCTTGTCGTTGAACTCACGGTACGACACTATGCCTCCCGAATCGCTATGGCAGGAAGTATATGATGCATGTGGGGAGCGGCCGCTTGTCGGTTCGTTCACTCAAAATTATGACGGCACTTTCTCCTATTGCGAATACGATCCCGGCCTGTTGGGCATCACCCCCTCACTGCAAAGCGGACGATGGCTCACCCCCGCCGATGCGGATGAAGGCACTCTTGCCTGCGTTGTAAGCAACGGTTTGGCAACGGCCTACCCGCTCGGTTCCACCTTCTCACGTCCAACATACGTTGAAGATGAGAGCGCGCCCAACGGGCTGCGGGAAACGAGCATTTCGTATCAAGTGGTAGGGATATTGGACGAAGACGAACACCCGATGGTGTTCAACCTCTCACGCGGTACACCGATCACCTTCGACCGTTGCGTGGATCTGATGTATGAAGGCGACTTTGTGATAACAACGACCCCCGCTACCTTACCTGCTTCCACCATGTGGTTTCAAACCGAGGTGTCCGTAAAGGAGATGCAAACCCGCCTTAAACAATACGGCACGGTCATGAGTGCGGAGCAATTGACAAAAGCATATACGAAAAACAAACTTCGCGGTATATTTGATGAGGGTGAGATACAACTGTATTTCATGTTACTGGCGATACTCATTACGATCAGCACCGCCGTCATTCATTTCGGGCACACACGGCGGGATTACGCGGTGATGTATTTGTTGGGACAATCACGGCACATGCTCACCGCCACCACTATTACGCTGTACGGCTTGGCGGTAGCGATCAGCGTTCCGCTCGGCATTCTGTGGTCGTTTTTGCAACACGGTGTCATGATCTCGGTAGCACGGTGGTGCGTGGTTGGTGTCGCAGCGGTCGCCATGCTCTGTATCAGCATCGTGATTGCTTGCTTCTTCCGCCGCAGTCCCATGCAGTTGTTTACCGAAAATCGATAGAAAGGGTGACGATATGTTTATTGAACTTACAGGTATCGGCAAGCGCTATACCATCGACAAAACCACGTTTTGCGACGCGCTGACCGACGTTACGCTTTCCATCGACGAAGGCGAGATCACCGCCATCGTCGGGCGGTCGGGTGCGGGCAAATCCACACTTTTGCACATTCTGGGGGCAATGGAGCCGCCCACCGTCGGCACGTATCTGCTGAACGGTACTGACGTCACCCAATGCCGCGACAGCGAACTGGCGGCACTGCGCAACCGCTATATGGGCTTCGTGTTGCAGGAATTTGCACTGATCAACGATCTGAGCGTGGCGGACAACGTGCTGTTGCCTGCGTACTTTAACGACCGCCCCTTGCGCACAGCGCGCGCCGCGGTCACACCGTTGCTCGAGCAGGTCGGCATCGCGCACTTAAAGCGCAAGAAGGCGCGTCATCTTTCGGGCGGTGAGCGGCAACGTGTGGCGATCGCCCGCGCCTTGCTGAACGACCCCGCACTGATCTTAGCGGACGAGCCGACGGGCAATCTGGACAGCGAGACCGCCGCCGCCATCTTTTCGCTGTTTCAATCCCTGCGTGACCGCGGAAAGACCATCATCATGGTGACACACGACAACGATCTCGCCGCACGGTGCGACCGTATTATCCGCATTTCCGACGGCCGCGTGGTGTAAGACCACGCGTTACCGTGGATGCAAACAGGAATAAAAACAGAGAGAACGTATCGCAAAGGATACCTTCTCTCTGTTTGTTTTACGGATATTCACTTAACCTCGAAAGCGGCTGTGACCCTTGCCGAACTTGGCGCGGAGGGATGTTCATTTTCAAACAACCCCCGTCTTTTGACAGCACTCTGCTACCTCTTCTCCCGCCGTCGGGCACGGCGGACGCGGTGAATGTGGCGTTCAAAGTCACCGCTTGTGAGCAGTTCTGCCAGCACGTACTGCTCGAACACCGGCACGGTACAGGAATAAAATCCCACCGTCTCCTCAAACCGCGAAAGCAGGGAGGGCGGCAACACCATATACCCCACGCGGATGGACGGGGCCACCGTGCGGGAAAAGGTGTTAAGGTAGATCACCCGCTCGTCGGTACACAGCGAAAAGAGCGGGTCTTCGTTTTTGGTGGACACGGTGAGTTCCGAATCGTAGTTATCCTCCACGATGTAGCCGTCACGGCGGGTCGCCCACCGCAGGTATTCCGCCCGCTTGGAAGCACTTGCCGTCACCCCGCTCGGATAACTGTTAAACGGGGTCACGTGCAACACCCGCGCCTGCGTCGCCGTAAGTGCGGCGGAGGCGATGCCGTCCGCCTCCATGCGAAGCGGGTCACACGGAATGCCGCTTGCTTCGTACACCCGCCGAATCTTGTCGTAGGACGGGTCTTCCAGTGCAAACGTACACCCGCGAAACATCTGCGAGAGCAAACTGTAGAGATACTCCGCACCCGAGCCGATGATGACCTGATGCGCGCCCACCGCCATGCCGTGCCGCCGCGCAAGATACTCCGCCACCGCCGCACGCAACGGTGCGCACCCGTGGTTGGGGGACTTTTGCAGGATCGCCTCCCCCTGCTCGGCAAGTACCCGCCGCATGGTGCGTGCCAACACCGAAAAGGGGAACGCCGTCGCTTTGTGCAACGTCGGCGTGACCGTCGGGGTCACCGCCGCCGTGTGCAACGGCAAAAAGTCGTCTGCGCGATAGATGACAAAGTACCCGCTGCGCTCACGCGCTTCGATGTACCCCTCTTCCGCAAGCAGGGCGTAGGCGTGTTCCGCCGTCACCACGCTGACCCCCGCCTCCTCTGAAAGCAGACGCTTCGACGGCATCTTTTTGCCGTACGGGTACACCCCCGCGGTGATATCGCGGCGTAACTGTTCGTATAACTGCATATACGCACTCTTTTTGATCTGTTCATCCAAACGATACGCCATCTGGTATTACCAACTTTCAAAAATTCGTTCAAAGTTAGTATACCAGATGGCGTCCGTTTTGTAAAGATTATTCCACCACTTCGATCTGTACGGCACGCATCGCTTGCAAAGCGGTGCGATGGCTCTCCTCGCTCACACCTGCCGAGCAGGTGCCGTCCACCGTGACGGTGGCTTCGGGGAACGCGGCTTTTACGAGCATCGCGTTGGAGATCACGCAGATATCGGTACACAGCCCGCACAACGTGACCTCATCCACGTCACCGTAGTCCGCCAAGATGCGCGGCAAGTCCACGCTGCCGAAGGTGGGTTTATCCACCACGCGGGTGACATAGGGCAAAAGTTCCGACACGATCTGCCAGCCTGCGGTGTCTTTTACACAATGCACCACCGGAAGTTTGCGTCCTTCCTGCGTCTGCCTATAGTCCTCACCGTGGGTGTCCCGTGTGAACAGCACCGTGCCGTCGAACGCTTTCACCTTTTCGACCACACGCGGCACGATCGCTTCGGCCGCCGCACTGCCCAGTGCGCCGCGCACAAAATCCTCCTGCATATCCACAACGATCAGAAATTTCATACGGTAACCTCCTTGCAGCACAGAAGGCACACACCCCCGCGGGAGTGTGTGCCTCGTGTCACATTACAGATTCAGGAAATCCTTGCGATAGTCCAGACCAAACGCATCGGCAACCGCCTTCAGTTCGGGATCCAAAATGGTGTTGACGTGCGGCATATGCGCCGTCAGCATATAGAGCTGCGCCGCCTTTTCCACCGTTTCGATCAAGCCGAAGGTCTCGTCCATATCGCGGCCCGCACCGTAGATGCCGTGCAAGCCCCAGACCACCAGACGGTAATCCTCCATCTTCTTCGCGGTGGCTTCGCCGATCTCGTTGTTACCGCAGACCATCCACGGCAACACGCCGATACCGTCGGGGAACACCACGATGCACTCGGTACACATCTCCCAAATGGTATGGGTAAACTTCTTGTCGTCCAACTCGTGAATGTGAGTCATCGCGAGGGTGTAGGTCGGGTGAGTATGCATCACCACGCGGTGGTTCGGATCCTTTTTGAGACGCACCATATGGCTCATCAGGTGCGCGGGCAGTTCACTCGTGAAGCGGCCGCCGTCCTTGTAGCCCCACAGGAGTTCCGCGGTGGTGCCGTCTTTCGCAATACGGATGATACCGAGGTTGGTCTCGGGGTCCACTTCCACGTTCTTGAAATACTTGCCCGTGCCGGTCACGATAAAGATCTTGCCGATCAGATCGGTGGCATCAAAGCCGGTGGGAATGGTGCGGATAACGTTATTGAGGTCCAAATACTCCGCCACTTCCGCCTCTTCCAACATATAGCTGATGTTACCGCCGTTGCGCTCGTCCCAGCCCTGACGGTACATATTCGCGGTGGTCCGTTTCATTTCCTCCACAAAGGGAGCGGTCAAAATGTCTTTCATGCTCTTGCCTCCAACACAGTTTTTTCATACTCACGCACGGCGGTGATGTAATCCGCCGGCACGCCTTCACGGCGCAGGAACTCTTCCCACACATCGCCGAACGGCGCCGTCTTGAGTTCTTCCTGCAGCACCATCAGTTCGGTCATATTGCCCGCATCCTGCAACGCTTTGAGCTTCGCATTCGGCTGCAGCAGGGCAAACAGCAACGCCTTCGACACGTTACGCACACCCGTCACCCACGCGGAGATACGGTTGATGGACGCGTCGAAATAGTCGGTCGCGATGAACACGCGATCCAGCGCGTCGTTACGCACGATCTCCTTCGCGATCTCGCGGGTCTCGTCGTCGAACAGCACCACGTGGTCGGAGTCCCAACGGATCGGGCGGGTCACGTGCAACGCCACCTTCTCGTTGAACAGCAACAACGCCGACAACTTATCCGACACCACTTCGGTGGGATGATAGTGACCGTTATCCATCAGCGGGGTGAGGCCGTTGGCGGTGGAGTAGGACAGGGTGAATTCCGCCGAGCCGACGGTGTACGCTTCCACACCGATGCCGAACACCTTGGATTCGAGCGTGACGTACACCTTCGACTTATCGTAGGGGATCGAAAGGATCTCGTCGAGCGACTTCTTAAAGCGGGCACGCGGACCCATACGGTCGCCGGGGATATCCTTGTAGCCGTCGGGGATCCAAATGTTCATCACGGTGGGGATACCCGTTTCTTCGGCAAAATACTCCGCAATGCGGATACACGCACGGCCGTGTTCTACCCAGAACGCCCGCACTTCCTCATCGGGGGAGGACAGGGTCAGACCGTCCTTCACCATCGGGTGGGAGAAGTAGGTGGGGTTGAAGTCGATGCCCATGCCGCGCTCTTTGGCAAACGCGACCCATTTGGCAAAGTGCTTCGGCTCGATCTTGTCGCGGTCGGCGTACTCACCGTCCTCAAAGATCGCATAAGACGCGTGCAGATTGATCTTCTTCTTACCGGGCATCAGCGACAGCGCCTTGTCGAAGTCTGCCATCAACTCGGCGGGGCTGGTCGCCTTGCCGGGGTAGTTACCTGTGGTCTGAATACCGCCCGACAGCGCTTCCTTGCTGTCGAAACCGACCACGTCGTCCCCCTGCCAGCAATGCACCGACACGGTGACGTCCTTCAAGGTGTTCAGCGCCGCTTCGGTATCCACACCCAGCGCTTCGTACAGTTTCTTCGCTTCCATGTATCTGCTCATAACGAAATCTCCTTTCAAACTTCTTGAATATCCAAGGTACGGACCACAATGTTCCGTGCATCTTGCAAAGTAAGGGTGTCATCCATCGCCATCATCTGCGAAAGGATGTTGCCGGTGGCGGTGCCCTCCACGGGACCCGCCGTCACGCGGCGGCCGGTGTATTCTTTGGTCAAGCGGTTTAAGTAACGGTCCTTACAACCGCCGCCCACGATGGCGATCCTGTCCACCGTTTTGTCGGCGATCCGCTCGATCTCTTCCACCGTTTTCTTGTAACTTGCCGCGAGCGAGTGATAAACGGAGTTCAGTACGTCACCGAGCGGCAGGTCGGGTCTGCCGAGGTATGTACGAATGGCTTCGATCATATTCGCGGGCGCCAAAAACGCTTCGTTCGTCGGGTCGATGGTCTCGGTAAAGTCGCTCGCCATCGCCATTTCCATCATTTCGTCATAAGTGTATTTCTTATCGAGATTGCGGCGAATGTTCTGGAACAGCCACATACCCATGATGTTTTTAAGGAAACGGAAGCGGTATTCGATGCCGCCCTCGTTCGCGAGGTTCGCTTCCATCGCGGCAGGGGACGTCACGGGATACAGATTCTCCGTACCCACCAAACTCCACGTGCCCGAGGAGATGAACACGCTCTTTTCATCAATGGGGCACGCCGCCACCGCCGATGCGGTATCGTGCGAGGGGCACAGGCGCACCGTGCAGTCGAAACCGACCTTTTCCTGAATTTCGGGCAGGAAATTGCCCACCACCGTACCGGGGACCGACGGCGTCTCGAAGATCGAAGCGGGAATGCCCAGTTTGTCCAGAATAACGGTATCCCACTGCTTGGTCTCGGCGTTCAAGAGATTGGTGGTGGTCGCGTTGGTGTATTCGTTACGACGCACACCCGTCAGCTTATACGCGAGATAATCGGGCATCATCAGGAAATGTGCCGCCTTATCGAGTTTGCCGCTCTTCTTATCGCAATACAGTTGATAGATCGTATTGAAATCCTGCTGTTGGATCCCCGTGCGGGAATACAACTCCTCACGGCTGACGATGCCGAACACTTCGGCAGGCACACCCGCCGTGCGGCTGTCACGATACGCCATGCAGGGACGGATCTCGCGCCCTTCGGCATCCAACAACACGTAATCCACGCCCCACGTGTCGATCGCCATGGAATCGGGGATCTTCCCAAGTTCTTTGCAACGGGCAATACCCGCCACCACGTCGGCGAACAGGGCGTCGATATCCCACACCAGCATACCGTCCTGCGGTTTCATCCCGTTTTCAAAACGGTAGATCTCTTCGGTCACCAAACGCCCGTCCACGATCTCGCCGATCAAGTGACGGCCGCTCGAAGCGCCGATGTCAATTGCCAAACAACAAGGCATAGGCAAAAGCCTCCTTTATTCCACAATATTCCTTTCTATAGCATATCATAAAATCCGTACGGTTTCAAGACCTCATTTTCTAAAAAACGGTTTAAAAATGCGAAAAAAACGCTGTGTGCAACCGTTGGTTGGTGCTCATTATTCATCGTTCTTCCCCGCCTTTTGCAATACCGTTAAAAAAATTGTATTTTTTCTTTACTTTCTATTGACTTTTCACAGTGGCTTATGGTACGCTAACCTCGCGTAAAGAAAGCGCGTCAAAGTATGCCTCTCCGGCACTAAAGGAGGTCGTTTGCTATGAGCAACACAGGTAAATGTCCGTATATTTTAGAGCCCGTCTTCGATACGGGGGACTTGTGTATCGTCGCGGTCAACGCCGCGGATTTTGCACCCGATCCCACCGGCACCGAAGACGCCGCCCCTGCGATTCAGGAGGCACTCGACCACTGCCACGCCATCGGCGGCGGCACGGTGTATCTGCCCGAAGGACGGTACGCCCTGCACGGGAATCTCACCATTCCGCCCGCCGTTACCCTGCGCGGTGAATGGGTGCCGAACGCCGCCCCCAACGGCGGTCGCGGCACGATTTTGTGCGCGTATTACGGCGAAAACGATCCCGACGGACAGGAACAGATCACCATGCTCGCCTGCTCGGGTCTTAAGAATCTCTATGTGTTCTATCCCAAACAAAACCTCTCACAGCGCATTCCCTACTCCCCCACCTTCCGTCAGCGCAACCCACGCGGTACCGATAATATCACGGTAGAAAACGTGACGTTGGTAAACCCTTGGCGCGGCGGTCAGTGCGGACCCGAGGGGAACGAGCTGCACACGCTGAAAAACGTATATATGACCCCCTTGAACCTCGGTTTCTTTATGGATCGTACCACCGATATCGGTCGTTTGATCGACGTATACATCGGCCCGAAATACTGGGCGGAGTTTACCCTTACGCCCGACGCCGCGCCGCTGAGCGAGCGCGCACAGCGCGGCTTACGCAGCCACATGCTGAACAACGTGACGGGCGTCCTGATGGCGCGTTCCGACTGGGAATACGTGTATAATCTGTTCGTTGACCACTGCCGTTTCGGTTTCGCGGTGACGGATTCGCCTTCGGGTGCGGCAAACGCCCAGTTCAGCAGTGTGCATCTGCACAACTGTCAGACCGGTCTGTATCTCGGCAATTTGAACGCGGTGGGTCTTGCCATGTCGGATTGCCGCATCACGGCGGATATTCCCGGTCTCCACGCCGCCATTCACGGTGAAACGCGGTTTGCCACGGTGGCGATGTTCAACGGTGTGGACATCGAAGGGCCGTATCCGTACGACGTGGTGCTGGACGGCCCGGGTTGGCTGTCATTTACCAACTGTTCGTTCAACGGTTGGACGGATACCGCCGTCGTACAGCGTAACGGCGGCATCACGCTGATGCAATGCACGCTTGGCGAAGGCCGTCACATCACGATGACCGACGAAATACTTTCGGCACAGATCCTCGGCAACACCTTTAAGGGCGGTGCGAAGATCGTAACGCCCGCGGCGGTGGCACATCAGGTGCAATTCTCGGACGAGCCGCTTGCTCTGCCCGTTGCCCCGCGCGGCGGACACAAAGCCAAACCCACTCCCTGCCGTCCCGCAACGGACAAGCTCTATCTTGCCGCCGATTACGGTGTGACTACCAACCCCGACGTGGACAACACCGCCGCTCTGCAAGCGGCGCTGGATGCCGCAGGGCAGACGGGCGGTGTGGTGTATCTTGCAGGCGGCTGGTACCGCGTGGACGGCACGTTGCACATCCCCGACGGCGTAGAATTGCGCGGTGTGTTTGAAGTACCGTCCCACACCTCGGGCGGCGGCGCGGTACTGCGCACCACCCACGGGCACGGCGACGAAGACGCCGCCCCGTTCATCACGATGGGTGAAGGCGCGGGTATTCGCGGTTTCGTCATTCAGCACCCGCATCAGAACTTTAACGATCCCGTTCCCTATCCGTGGGCGGTGCAAAGCCGCGGCAAGCACGTCTACGCCATCGACGTGGTGTTCGTCAACTCCTGGTTAGGATTAGACTTCGGCACCTATCCGTCCGACGGACACTACATCTCCTATCTCGGCGGTGCGCCCATCCGTTGCGGCGTGTTCGTGGGCAACTGTGCCGGCGAAGGCTGGGTGGAAAACATCCAGTACAACACCCACTACTGGCCGCGTTCCAACTTTGAAAACCGCCCGCAAGGTGATGAGTGGCGTATCCACTGGCACAAGCAGATCGACCTGCTCGACGCTCTGGTGTTCGGTTACTGCGCGAACGAACACGTGCTCGGCACCTTCGTGTTCGGCTCGAAGGTCGGTATCAAATTCGTGTTGCAGGACGGCAAAGGTACCCGCGGCAAGATCATCGGTCACGGCACCGACGGTGCGGAGATCAGCCTGCACTATATCGGGTGTGACGACGTGGATCTTATCAACACCGAGCTGGTGGCAATGGAATCCCCGAAGGACCGTATGTACATTCTTTCCGAGCCGAACGCCGCAGGCAAGATGCGTCTTTTCAATTCGCTGATGTGGGGTCCCACCGATTACGGCTACATTTTGAAAGGCGGCAACCTGCATGTGCAGCAGACCAACCTGAATCGCGGCAACCGCACCTACTTCACGGTGGAAGGCGGCAACAACGAACTGGTGGGCAACTACTTCCGTGAGCGTGTGCCCCATGTGGTGATGCGCGGCGGCAAACTCGATATGATCGGCAACTTCTCGTATTACGATACCAACGTTTTCGATATCGAGCGGCCCGCCGACCTCATCGAAGAGGTCACGGGCGGCGAGTATACCGCGAAATATAACTGGAACTTGTTCTGAACGCAAACGAGGGTCGTACATTTTACGACCCTCGTTTTTTACAGTGAAGCCTCCAGCGAAGAAACCTTGATTTTGTCATATAGACATAGTATAATATATTCAAAATGCGTAATCTTTCTCGTTGAACATTGCAAATTGGGAGGACGTCATGGCTTTTAATCAAAAACTGTACTACGATCTGACACTGCTTCGCCAAAGAATCAAAGAGCGTGAAAGGCAGTTGTACGGCAGGACACCCGTCGTTTGTTCCGACAACGCTTTATATGAAATAGTAGAACTTTGTCCAAAAAAGCTAAGCGATTTCGAAGGAGTTGGCGGAATTGGCAAGTCCTTCATCGAAAACTACGGACAGGAATTCCTTGCAGTCATCCTCAAATACGCCGAAACAAAAACTGAAAAGAAGACCGACCTCTCCCCCTCGGTTGCCAACACCTTAAAGGAACTAGAAAAGAAACTTGTAAACGTCAACCGCCGAAACCGACTTCTATATATGCCTAAATTATCCGCCAAACACGCCTTTGATATGTTTGATTTGGGCGAGAAAGCGCTTCACGATCTTCTTTTCGGCAGGCAGTCCTCCATCACACTGACAGATATTAACAACGCCGATGATCCGCAAAAAGCCCTGCTACGTTTCAAGAAAATCGCTCAACTTTTGCGTGAAATTAACAAAGACCTGCGAGACAAAGGTCAAAACGATTTTTATCTTGGCTATCCGTTTGTTATCGGTCGTATTCCCGGTGAAGATTTTGACGTAAGAGCCCCATTGGTGCTTTTTCCCGTCAAAGCGGAAAAAACGGCAACCACCGTCAAACTTTCACTGGACGGTACGCGCGACGTGATTTATAACAACACGCTTATTCTTGCAAACTTTAAGTTTAACAATATTGTAAAACCGCTTCCTCCCGAAGTTGTTGAAACGTTGGCGGAAAATGATTTCGTTCGTACGGCAGTAGCGTTCTATACGGAAAACGACATACAAATCAACGGAGAACTTCCTGCATTTTGCAAATTCAAAGAATATCTTGCAGAAGAATTCCCGCGGTTTCATAGCGGCACACTGTCCCTGGAAAACTGCGCAATTCTCGGAAAATTTCCAATCTGTTCAAATTCCATACAAAAAGATTTTGACGAGATTTTAAAGCGCAACGAAATCAACACTCTGCTAAACGACCTCCTTGCTAACTGCGAAGATATCGACTTTTACTCCGACGAGGAAGAAAACGTTCACGAGGAAATCCCACCCGTTCGCGAAAGTTCGCTCATATATATCAACAGTCTAAACAGCTCACAAGAGGCTGTGCTTTCTGCCATCAACTCCCGCGACGAACTGGTTGTACAAGGGCCGCCCGGCACGGGAAAATCGCAGGTGATTACCAGTTTAATCGCCCAGCACGCTAGCGCGGGTAAAACCGTACTGATGGTTTCCGAAAAGAAAACAGCTTTAGACGTGGTATATTCACGATTGGGAGACCTTTCACAATACGCGTTGCTAGTTGACGATGTTGGAAACAAGGAAGCCTTCTATCACCAACTTTCAAAAATGGTTTGTTTGGGATATGCAGACACCAACAATTTGAATTTGTCCTCCCTTTCCGCCAACATCGACTCATTAGTCAATCAACTTGAAACCATCGCGGCAACACTTTACACCCCCAATTCTTTCGGAATTGAGCCGTACAAATTGTATCTAAAAGCCCGCCGTTACGACTTGTTTTCCGATAATGACCGCATGTTGGCGCAAAGTGTTTTTCAAGCAAGAGACGGCGAATTACTTAATCTTCCGTATGCCGAATTGGAAGAAATCCATCACCGTTTTAGCGACAGCGCCTTGTGTGAGAACATAGAACGGTATCTCAACATCGTTGCAACATTTCCGTGGATTGGTACCGTTCGACAAAATTTAAGCGAATACGAAGTAATGCAGTTCACAACCGAAACACGCACGCTTTGCACAGCAATTGAAGCGTGGAAGGAAAAATCCTTTTTTGCCCGCCTTTTCTCCAAAGGCAAGATTATACAAGAGGCTAAAGAACTTGCCACAACCTATTTCACCGTTTCCGACCAAGCCACAACCAATCGGCTGTTCAATACCCCCAACGCGGTGATAGACGGTATGACCCATTACATTACCTATCAGGAACTGAAGCCGTTGTACGAACGTCTTTCCCCTACAGAAGTTGCGTATATTTACTCGCTCATAAAAATCAAACGAACACTTCAAAAAACAGCCGCTGAAGTGAATGATGAACTCTTTAACGAACTGCTTTTTGAACATATTGGAAAGTTCGAAGCGGAACACCGCGCCGTATTCCAAGATGTGGACAACTTTGACACGACCATACGTGCGTTGAGCGAAGCAATCGCCAGAAAGCAACAACTCTCAAGACGGCAACTTGAAAAAATACTGGTGGAAAGCATGCACAACCTTTCCACCTCCAAACGGCACGGTGAAATTTTGCGCGTGTTGGAAAGCAAGCGCAAATGGAGCGTCAATAAATTTATTCGAAAGTTTGATTTTGAACTTTTCAAAAGTGTGAGAATATGGCTTTTGACACCCGAAGTTGTTTCTGAAATTATTCCTCTTCAAACGGGTGTGTTTGATTTGGTCGTATTTGATGAAGCATCACAAATGTACGTAGAAAAAGGCATTCCCTCCATCTTACGGGCGAAAAAAGTCGTCGTTGCAGGGGATCACAAGCAATTACGTCCTTCTAATTTGGGGTCGGGGCGAACTGAGACGGATTTCGACGAACTTCCCGAAGACGCAGAAATTACCGCCGCACTGGAAGAAGAAAGCTTGCTTGATCTGGCGCGATTTAAGTATCGAGACATTTTGCTGAATTTCCATTACCGTTCAAAATACGAAGAACTAATTGCCTTTTCCAACCACGCTTTTTACAAAGGGCGTTTATACGTTTCTCCCAATGCTGTACCTCCTGCGCGCCCTCCGATCGAAGTACACCGTCTGTACGATGCCGTGTGGGCTAACCGCACCAACAGAAAAGAGGCCGAGCATATCGTACGTATGCTGAAAACCTTCTTTGAAGAACGGGAAGAAAACGAAACCGTCGGTATTATCACCTTCAACAGCAGCCAACGCGATCTAATCGACGATTTGATCGACGAAGAATGCGCCAAAGACCCCATCTTCGCCTCCTCAATCCGTACGGAACTGGTACGCAAACACAACGGCGAAGATATCGGTCTGTTTATCAAAAACATTGAAAGCGTCCAGGGTGATGAACGCGACATCATCATCTTCTCGATTGGATACGCAAAAAACGAAAGCGGTCGTTTGGTGCGAAACTTTGGTTGGCTGAATCAAAAAGGCGGCGAAAACCGCTTGAACGTTGCTATCAGTCGTGCCAAGAAAAAGGTACACGTCGTCACCTCTTTCGATCCGTCGGAATTGCAGGTGGAAGACACCAAAAACGACGGTCCCCGCATACTCAAAAAATATCTTGAATACGCGTTTGCCGTCAGTGCTGAAAACACCGAAACCGCAAGACAAATTCTCCACACATTCAGCAACACCACCGCTTCCAATAACCCCGACGCCTTTGACGTCACGTTCGAAAACCGCTTGTATGATGCTCTCGTGCAAGAGGGGTATACCGTCGACTTGAACGTCGGCATCGGCGGATACTGCATTGATTTGGCTATCAAAGTTGACGGAGAGTACGTTTTAGGTATCGAATGTGACGGACGTCTGTATCGTAATGCAACATCCGCCCGTGAGCGCGACTATCACCGCCAAAAATATTTGGAATCGCGCGGTTGGAAAATCCATCGCGTTTGGAGTAAAGATTGGTGGAAAAATCCGCAAAGAGAAATCCAAAAAATCGTTTCTCTGGTGAATGCTACTTCGTAATGATTTTTTGCTTGTTACAAAGGAGGTAACGCGTATGCCGCTGAAACCGCAATACGAAACGATGCACGACTGGGAATTTTACGGTTCCAATCTAATGACGGAATACACCCAATCCGTCGAAGAAGGATTGGATTTGTCAGCATATAAAGACCTGTTCACCGCCGTATCCCGTCTGCCGAAGGGCGAAGAAAAGAAGCAGTTTGCCGACTTGCTGTTTCACGCCGTGCAAAACGCCGCTATGCGAGCGGATTTCCCGTACAACGAGCCGTCCGACCTCGCCGCCATTCAAGCGCTGCGCCGTCCGCATGACTACGAGAAAAAAGCAGGCGCACCGCCGGCCGACCGTATTCACGGCGCGTGGCTCGGGCGGGTGTGCGGGTGTATGCTCGGCAAAACGGTGGAAGGCATTCGCACAGACGAGTTGCTTCCGTTTTTGAAGGATACGGGCAATTTTCCCTTGCACCGCTACATTCGGCGCCGTGACGTAACCGAGGAGATCGCCGCCAAATATACGTATCCCTTTAAAAACCGTTGCTACGTGGATGACGGCGACGGTATGCCCGCCGACGACGACACCAACTACACGGTGATGTATCAGCAGATGATCGAGCGTTACGGGCGGGATTTCACGTCGCTCGACGTTTCGCGTACATGGCTGTGGTATCAACCGAAAGATGCCTATTGCACTGCGGAGCGGGTGGCTTTTTGCAACTTCGTAAACGGCTACGAGCCGCCCGCCTCGGCCGTGTATCAAAACCCGTTCCGTGAATGGATCGGCGCCCAAATTCGCGGGGATTATTTCGGATACATCAACCCCGGCAACCCCGCTCTCGCCGCCGAAATGGCGTGGCGGGATGCCGCGGTCTCCCACGTGAAGAACGGCATCTACGGCGAGATGTTCGTTGCCGCGATGCTCGCCGTCGCCGCCGAAACGGATACCATCGAAGACATCATCGGCGGCGGTTTGGCCGAAATTCCGCACACCTCCCGTTTGCACGAAGCGGTGAGCGAAGTGCTCGCGGGATACCGCAGCGGCGTATCCCAAGAAGATTGCTTCCGCCGCATTCACGAGCAGTGGGACGAGTACACCGATCACGGGTGGTGCCACACCATTTCGAACGCGATGATCGTGGCCGCCGCCCTGCTGTACGGCAAGGGTGATTTCGAAAGATCCGTCTGTATGGCGGTGGAAACGGGATTCGACACCGATTGCAACGGTGCCACCGTCGGCTCGGTGCTCGGCATGGCGAACGGTGTCGCAAGCATTCCCGCCGCATGGAGTGAGCCGCTCGGTGACACTCTCTACACCGAAATTTTCGGCATTTCCAAAGTGAAGATCAGCGAATGTGCCGCCCTTACAATGAAGCATATACCGTGATAACAAACCTGTGCCGCGAGGAAAACTCCTCGCGGCACTTTTACTACTTGCAATTCCCCCTCATAATGTGTTATAATGTAATATCTATTATGTTTAAATTTCTACCATTGAGGTGTTGTTATGTCCTTTCCCCGTGACCATATTCGCAATTTCTGCATCATTGCCCATATCGACCACGGCAAGTCTACCCTCGCGGACCGTCTGCTTGAAAAGACCAACACGGTCGCTTTGCGCGATATGGAAGACCAACTGCTCGACAGCATGGACTTAGAGCGTGAGCGCGGTATCACCATCAAAGCCCACGCCATCACCCTGTCCTACAAAGCCGAGGACGGGGAGACCTATCTGTTCAATTTGATCGACACCCCCGGTCACGTGGACTTTAACTACGAAGTGTCCCGCTCGCTCGCCGCGTGCGAGGGCGCGATCTTGATCGTGGACGCCTCGCAGGGGGTGGAGGCGCAAACGCTTGCCAATACCTATCTGGCGTTGGAACACGATCTGGAGATCGTGCCGGTCATCAACAAGATCGACCTGCCCGCCGCCGACCCCGACCGTGCCGTGCGCGAGGTGGAGGATATCATCGGTATCGAAGCGGAGGACGCGCCCCGCATCTCCGCGAAAAACGGCATCAATATCGAAGCAGTGCTGGAAGCGGTGGTGCAAAAGATGCCCGCCCCCGTGGGGGACGACAACGCGCCCCTGCAGGCGCTCATTTTTGACAGTTATTACGACAGTTACAAAGGCGTTATCGTGTATCTGCGTGTAAAAGAAGGCACCGTGAAAAACGGCGACACCATCCGTATGATGGCAACGGGCGCCGAATTTTTGGTGGTGGAAACGGGCATTATGCGCCCCGGCAAACTGGAGCCGACGGGTGTGTTGCGTGCGGGCGAAGTCGGTTATATCGCCGCCTCCATCAAAACGGTGAGCGACGCCCGCGTGGGCGATACCGTGACGCTCGCCGCCCGCCCCGCCGCCGAGCCGCTGCCCGGCTACCGCAAGGTAAACCCCATGGTGTTCAGCGGCATCTTCCCCGCCGATTCCGCGCGGTATCCCGACCTGCGCGAAGCACTGGAACGTCTGCAACTGAACGATGCCTCCCTCACCTTTGAGCCCGAAACCTCGGTGGCACTGGGCTTTGGTTTCCGTTGCGGCTTTTTGGGACTGTTGCACATGGAGATCATTCAAGAGCGTTTGGAACGCGAATACGACCTCGACATCATCACCACCGCGCCTTCGGTCATTTACCGTTTGACCATGAGCGACGGCAGCGTGCAATACATCGACAACCCGACCAACTATCCCGACCCCGGCAGTATCACGGCGGCGGAAGAGCCGATCGCGGACGCGCACATCTTCTCCCCCACCGATTACGTCGGCAACATTATGGAGTTGTGTCAGGAGCGCCGCGGTATCTTTAAGGGTATGACCTATCTTGATCAATCCCGCGTGGACATTCACTACGAATTGCCGCTCGGTGAGATCATTTACGATTTCTTTGACGCACTGAAATCCCGTACCAAGGGGTACGCCAGTTTTGACTACGAGATGAAGGGCTACGTGCCCTCGAAACTCGTGAAACTGGACGTGTTGCTCAACGGCGACATCGTGGACGCGCTCTCCTTCATCGTGTTTGAAGAAAACGCCTATTCCCGCGCCCGCCGCCTGTGCGAGCGGTTGAAGGATAACATCCCGCGCCAGATGTTTGAAGTGCCGATCCAGGCCGCCATCGGCGGCAAGGTCATCGCCCGTGAAACGGTGCGCGCCATGCGCAAGGACGTGCTGGCGAAGTGTTACGGCGGTGACATCACCCGTAAGAAGAAACTGCTCGAAAAGCAGAAGGAAGGCAAAAAGCGTATGCGCCAGCTCGGCTCGGTGGAAGTGCCGCAGGAAGCGTTTATGTCGGTGCTGAAGCTTGGGGACGATTGAAGATAAACACTGTGTGTTTATCTTCCCGGAGTTTTGGTTTAACGGTCTGCCGACCGTTAAACTAAAACGTCTCTCACCCACATCATACGTAAAGGAACACGCCTATGCTCGGACTTTACCTTCACGTCCCGTTTTGTCTTGCCAAATGTCCGTATTGCGATTTCTATTCCACCGCCGCGTTTGACGACGACCTGCTCGACCGCTACGTCGCCGCTTTGTGTACGGCGATGGATCGCACGGAAGGGCAATACGGCAGGGCGGACACCTTGTATTTCGGGGGCGGTACCCCCTCGCTGCTCGGCGGCAAACGGCTTGCGCGTTTGATCGAACACGCGGCGGCGCGTTTCGACTTACAAAACGCGGAGATCACACTGGAAGCCAACCCCGCCGACGACCTTGCCGACACCCTGCGCGTCTTTGCGGCAGCGGGCGGCAACCGACTCTCGCTCGGTATGCAGGCGGCAAACGATACCGAACTTTCGGCACTCGGCCGCCGTCACCGTATGCGCGACCTTTACCGCACAGCGGAGGACGCGGCACGGGCGGGGATCACCAATCTTTCGCTTGATTTGATGCTCGCGACCCCGGGGCAGACCGACCGCTCGGTTGCCCGGGCGGTGGACGTGTGCCGCGAACTCGGGGCGAAACACGTGTCGGCGTATCTGTTGAAGATCGAACCGAACACCCCGTTCTTTGCGCGGCAGGAATCGCTTGCCTTGCCCGATGAAGACACCGCCGCCGACCGCTATCTCTTCGCGTGCGAACAGTTGGAAGCGGCAGGCTTTGCACAATATGAAATTTCGAATTTTGCCCGTGAAGGATACGAAAGCCGTCACAATTTAAAATATTGGAGCGGCGACGAGTATTTGGGACTCGGTCCTGCCGCGCACTCGTTTTTGCGCGGTGTGCGGTGGGAATATCCGCGTGACCTTGCCGCCTTTTTGCGCGGTGAGCCTCCCCGAGCGGAGGAAAACACCACGGCGGTTGGGGACGCTTCCCCCGTAGAATACGCCATGTTGCGCCTGCGGCTGGTTGCAGGCTTGCGCGAAGAGGACTTTTTCGCCCGCTTTGGCAACGATATACCCGTCGCGTGGCGGAAGGCGGCGAAAACCCTGCCCCGCGCACTCGTCCTTTGCGACGAGGAAGGCATCCGCCTCACACGGGAAGGCTTTTTGCTGGAAAATCCGCTGATTGCACGCATTTTGCAAGAAGGAGGAATATGATGTCGGATCGTTTGGAACGTGAAAAGAATACGTCACTTGCGAAAAACGTGATGATGCTGATGGCGGCGCAGTTCATCACCAAGGTGATGGGCCTCATCTACCGCATCGTCATTATCAATATCGAAGGTTTCGGCAACGAGGGCAACGGTTACTATTCCATCGGCTACACCATCTATTCGGTGTTGCTCACCCTCTCGTCCATCGGCGTGCCGAACGTCATTGCCAAACTCATTTCCGAACGGCTGGCGGCGGGCGACCACCGCGGTTCACAGCGGATCCTCAAAGTCTGCTTCGGGCTGTTTTTGTCCATCAGTTTTGCCTCTGCCTGCCTTTTGTATTTCGGGGCGGATTTCATCGCTTCGGTCATTTTGGACGTGCCCGACGTGGCGTACACCATGAAAGCACTCGCCCCCGCCGTGTTCTTTGCTTCGGCGGCGGCGGTGCTGCGCGGGTACTTTTCGGGGCGCGGCTCACTCAAAGCCACCAGCACCTCGCAGGTGGTGGAGCAGTTCTTTAACTGCGTGCTGTCCATCGTGTTCGTCTATCTCTGCATCGGGCGCGGCTCGGCGGTGATGGCGGCGGCGGGCAACGTCTCCACCAGTGCGTCGGTGGCGATCGCGTTTTTGTATCTCGTGTTCTTCTATCTCCGCCGTCGGCGGGATATCCGTCGCGGGTGCGAAGAGCAGACCGTCCCCACCGAACAACACTCCACCCGTGAACTGTTGCACATCGTGCTGGCGCTCTCCATTCCGATGGCGGTCGGCTCGCTTATTTCCGCATTGAACGATTTTATCGACTCCTTCACCATCACCAACTGCATCCAAACCGCGTACGCCGCGGTGGCGCAAAGCGAGAAGGAACTGGAGGCGATGGCGGCATCGGCGGCGGGTCTTCTCAGCAAAGTCAGCACCATCATCAACCTGCCGCTCGCACTCAACACGGCGTTTTCCACCGCGCTCGTGCCCGCTATTTCGGCAGCGGTCGCAAAACACGACCGCCGCCTTGCGGGTGAAAAGATCACCTTTTCGCTGTTTGCCTCACTGGTCATCGTACTTCCCTGTGCAGTGGGACTGGCGGTACTGGCCGCCCCCGTCTTGCAGATGCTGTATCCCACCGTGTCGGACGGTGCAGGTCTGCTCGCCCTCTCCACCGTGCCGCTCATCTTTTTGGCGCTCACCTGCATCATCAACGGCGGCCTTTACGGACTCGGTGAAGTGCGTCTGCCCGCCGCGTCTCTCGCGGTCGGTGCGGTCATCAAGTTGGCGCTCAACTGGTTGCTCATCCGTGAGCCGTCCATCAACGTGTACGGGGCGGTCATCAGCTCCATCGTGTGCGATGCGGTAGTGTTCCTGCTGGTGTTTAACGCCCTGCGCCACCGCTTGCCGTTGCAGTTGCGCTTGTGGAAACACCTCCTAAAGCCGCTTCTCTGCAGCGGTGTGATGGGAGCGGCGGTATTCGGCACGCACCGTCTTTTGTGCAGTGTGGCAGGCAACGCCGTTGCCACCGTGGCGGGGGTTGCCGTAGGTGTTGCGGTATACGCCGCACTGCTGTTGTTCACCCATGTATTCACCAAAGAGGAAATGGCGGCGTTGCCGATGGGACAAAAGATCGTCCGTTTGCTTCAAAGGTTGCATATTCAATAAAAAGAGCGCCAAGTGCGATGCACTTGGCGCTCTTCTTATACGTTGTCCCCCCGTTCAAACCGCGCGTGCAGTTTTTCTAACGCGCGTTTTTCAATGCGGGAGACGTACGAGCGCGAGATATCCAGTTTCTTTGCCACCTCGCGTTGCGGAAGCGGATCGGACACCAGACCGTACCGCAACACGATGATCTCCCGCTCGCGCTCATCGAGTTCCTCGTACAGATAGCGGTGTATCTTCTCGCCGTTGATCTTGGTTTCGAGTTCCTCTGCCAGTGTATCCTCCCCCGCCACCACATCCATTAAGGTGAGTTCGTTGCCGTCGCGATCGGTCTCGATCGGGTCGGAGAACGAAACGTCTCCCGCGCGGCGGCGCTTCGCCCGAAAATGCATCAGTATCTCATTTTCCACGCACCGTGAAGCATAGGTCACCAACCGCACGTTCTTGGTGTGGTCAAAGGTATCCACCGCTTTGATCAACCCTATGGTACCGATAGAAATGAGATCGTCCGCCTCGTCGGTGTTGCTGTAATACTTTTTGATGATGTGCGCCACCAGACGCAGGTTATGCTCGATGAGTTTTGCCCGTGCCGCGCGGTCGCCGTGTTCCCGCCACGCAACGAGCGCCTCCCGCTCGTCTGCCGCCGAAAGCGGACGCGGGAAGGTGCCCGGGTTCACGATGTGCAACGCCCAAAACAGCAGGTTTGACAAGGATGACAGTATCATCGTCCACATATAAAAATCACCTCAGCATACTCTATGCAGAGGTGATTTTTTATATGTTTTTCAGTAACGAGAGATATTCTTCTTCGCTCACCGTGAGATTTAACACCTCGATCAATCGGTTTGCCGAAAGGTAGGAGGGTAAGTCGAGTGCCGCAAGTAACCGTTCACGACGCCGCGCGCTGTCGGTGCCGCCGCTGAGTCCGTCCGAAAACAGCCGCGCTTTGCTCATCCACGGGACGGTGCGGGGGCACTCCTCCCCCTCGATCGTCACACCCGCACGGCGCAGTGCCGTTTCTAATTCTGCGGGGTCGATCCCCTCCACGCCGAGCAACCCTTCTTTCGACGGGTGCGCTTTGCGTTTTTCCTTGCCCGCAATCGAGGGCGCGTACGCCTGCTTGATCTGCTCGGGCGGGATACTGCCGCTCAGGTGACGGCGTATCACAAACCCTGCGGCATCGCTATCGGTGAGTATCACCAACCCGCGCACCGTTGCCAGACGACGCAGATACGCCATTTGTTCCTTATCTTTAAATATCCGAAATCCGTTGGTAGTGACGATGGGCGCGTCCACGACTTGTGCCAGTCGCACCGCATCGTGCTTGCCTTCCACCACCACCGCTTCACGCAGTCGCAGCATACCTTAATTCCCCCGTCGGGTGAGCAAGATCAACCGGGCGGCGGTCTCTTCGAGCACGATGTGATTGTCGGCGGGGGTGAATTTCAGCCGTCGATCCGCTTCCGCCAACACTTCAAGCCCTTCCCTGAGCGTCGCGACCGACAAGCGCGAAGCATCCCGCGCGGCGTTGCGCAGACGGAATTCTTTGCCCTTGTATCCCGCGTACACCGCCGCCACCGCCGTGGGTTGCTGACCCGCCGCTTCGGCGGTCTTCACACGGTAGAGATCCGCCCATGCAGACGCCAACACACCGTTGATCATAATGGGATCTTCCTTTTGGGCAAACAGCGCGTGCAACACGTCGTATGCGGCGGTATATTGACCTTTCAAGATCGCTTTGGACAGTTCAAACACCCGCGATTCCAAGTTGCGGGTCGCCGCCCGTTCCACCAGCACACGGTCGATCTCGCCGCCGTCCGCCAGTGCCGACAGCTTGTCCAGCTCACACATCAAAAGATTCAGATCGTTGCCGCACCATTCGAGAAGCAGGCGTGCAACATCCGTCTTCATCGTGCAGCCGCGGCGGGTCGCCCCGCTCACCAGCATCCGCACTACCTCTTCAGGCGTGCGTTTATCGAGTTTGACCACTGCTCCGCTTTTTTCCGCCGCGGCAAGAAAGGTCTTCCACCGCTCGTTTTTGGTAGCGGATACTTTCACGGCATCGTAATAAAAAATCAGCACACAACTCTCGTTCGGCTCTTGCAATAAGGCGAGCAGGCGATCGTGCCCTTCTCCCGTGCCCACATCATAATCCCGCACGGTCACGCAGGTGCGCTCCGCCATCAGCGGCAACGCCTCCGCCGCGTCTTCGATCTCGCTGAAGTCACATTTCAACCCGTCGAAGCGATGCAGATTAAAGGAGTCCAGCCCGTCGTCTCCGTCCATCGCACGGCGGCAAAGTTTGTTTGCGTACTGTCCCACGAGATACGCCTCTTCGCCGTACAGCACATAGACGGGCAACATCTCCTCGCCCTTGATATGTTGTTTTAAGGTATCTTCATTCCACGCCATACCCTTACCTCAACTTTACTGTTACTGTATCGTCCGCCGTGACGGTGATGGGATACATGCCCCACGGCATCTCCTCCGCCACCAGCGGCAACGCGTTCTCTCCGCAACAGAGGATCACCTCACCGAGTGCCAGCGTCAGCGCTCCCTGCGGCGGCTCGCGGTCGAACACCGCGATCTCTGCCTCACACCAATCGGCAGGAAGCGTCTGCACATCCCCGTCGCGCGGGGCGAGTAACACCGTGCGTTCCCCCACGGTGAGACGGCACCAACCGTTTTGCCACCGTATCGTCGTATCTTTCCACAGAGTAACTGTCACACTTTCCACCGTGCGGTCGTCGGCACGGGAGAAAGCAAATTCGTCCATCGGCACAGTCGTTTGTACGGTGACGGTATCGTAGGCGGCAAACAGTACCGCGTCCAACTGCGTGACACGTTGCCCCGTCAAAACACGCTCCGTTTGCCACAGCGAGGGCTCACCCGCGATGATCGCGGCATGATGACCGTCGCGTTCCATCACGATGACCGTACCGCCGCTCACATTGGTCATCGAAAGTACCGTCACCCCACGCATACCAAGGCGAAACGCCAGTGTAGAAGCACAAAGCGCAATGACGAGCAGCATCGCCGTGATCCGCAGGCCGCGCCCGCGCAGCAAGTGCCACCCGAGCAACAGTGCAAACGGCACCGCCAGTGCCCACACGATAAGATACGCCTCCTGCAGCCGTAACGCCGCAAACGGCAGGGCGGCCGCCAACTCGCCGATGAGCAACAAGCCGCGTGCCGCAAGCCCCGCTATCAAAATGCACGGTGCTCCCACGAAAGCCAGGAACGGCACGTTCAAAAGCAGGGTGCCGATACACCCCATCGTAACCACGACCATCGCCAACGGCTGTGCCACCAAATTGGTCAGCGGTGCGATCGCCGCGATTTCACCGAAACGCAAAGCGGACAACGGCAACGTCGCGATCACAGCGGCCACCGTCAACTGCAACCCGCGGCCGAGCTTGCGCCACACGTTCCTTGCCTTGCCGGGTTGCAGACTGCTTACAAGTAAAATGCCCCACGTAGCCGCCACCGACAGTTGAAACCCCAGGTCGTAGACGGCAGTAATATCGAACACCAACAAGCATACGACGGCAGCGCCGAGCGAATTGCGCGGGTCCGATTCGCGGCGAAACATCGCGGCGGCGAGCAGCAAACACGTCATTACACCCGCACGCATGGCGGAGTACGGAAGACCCGTGATCACGGCGAACAGAAAGGGAACGGGCAAGGAGAGCACCGCTGCCCAGCGCCGCCGTATTTTCAGCAAACGTAACAGTGCAAACAGCCCCATTGTCACGATACTCATATGAAAGCCCGACACCGCCGTAATGTGCGAAATACCCACCGCGGCAAAGTTGTCTTTGACCGTATCACTGAGGGTGCTTTTATCGCCGAAGCAGATCGCGCGTATCAAAGCGGCGACGTCGCCGTCGGCTTTGGTCTCCAGTCGTGCGAGCAAGCGGGTACGAAACATTTGCACACCGTAATCCCACGGGCGCTCTTCGCTCACCGTCACGGTGCAATCATTCACCCATACGGCAACGAATATGTTTTCCGCCCGCCACTCGTCGGTGGCTTCGATACGTACCGTCGCTTGCACCCGATCGTAAAGTTGCGGCGAGCGGGGACTGTTGGTCACCCGCAACAGCACGCGGGTATCACGGGGCAATGCGCCTTCCCGCACCCGCGCAAAATAGGTCAGTGAATTGTCGGTCTCGCTCACGAGTTCTTCGGTCCATAAGGTAAGTTCCACCGTTTCGCCGTTCATGCGTTGAAGCGGTCCCACCGTCCGATATTCCCACGCTGTGAATACGGCAAAGGCGGCACATGCCGCAAGCAGTGCCGCCGTTACGCCGACATACCGTCGAAGCGGCTTCACCGCTATCGTCAGGACGAACAACAGCGCACACAGCACACCCGCAATGAGCGCCAGATGAAATCCCAACACCGTTGCGAAAAGCAGGGACAAGCCAAATCCCATCCCCACCACGTACAGCGGTCGTTTCATTATCCTTTTTTCTTCGCCGCGTCTTTCATACGCTGCTCACGCGACAAAATGCGTTTGCGCAACCGAATGGACTTCGGCGTGACTTCCACCAACTCATCGTCGTTAATGAATTCGAGCGATTGCTCCAGCGAAAGCACCGTCGGCGGAGTGAGACGCAACGCCTCGTCCGATCCCGCCGCACGCATATTGGTAACATGCTTTTTCTTGCACACGTTCACCACGATGTCTTCGTTTTTCGGGGATTCACCCACGATCATACCTTCGTACACCGGCACGCCCGCACCCACGAACAGCACGCCGCGGTCCTGCGCGTTAAACAAGCCGTAACTGCTGGTCTCACCGCTCTCGTACGACACGAGCGACCCCTGCACGCGTTGCGGGATCTCCCCTTTAAACGGCTCGTAGCCGTCGAACACGCTGTTCATGATGCCGTTGCCGTTGGTATCGGTCAAAAATTGCTGACGGTAACCCATCAAGCCGCGGGCGGGAATACGAAATTCCAAATGACTCATACCCGTGTCGCGGGTACCCATATCCACGATCTCCGCCTTACGCGAGCCGATCTTTTCCATCACCGCGCCGACGTACGCTTCGGGCACTTCCACCATCAACAGTTCCATCGGCTCAAGCAGGTTGCCGTCGGCATCCTTTTTATAGATCACCTGCGGGCGGCTCACCGCAAATTCAAAGCCTTGCCGCCGCATCGTTTCGATCAAAATGGAAAGATGCAGCTCACCGCGTCCCGACACTTTGAATGCGTCGGTGGTGTCGGTCTCCTCCACCCGCATACTCACGTTGGTCTCCACCTCTTTAAAGAGACGGTCACGGATATTGCGGCTGGTGACGAATTTGCCTTCCTGTCCTGCGAAGGGGCTGTTATTCACCATAAACACCATCGAAATGGTCGGCTCGTCAATACGCACGAACGGCAACGCTTCGGGATGTTCAGGATCGCACGCGGTCTCGCCTATGTTCAAGTCGGTGATACCCGTCACCGCCACGATGTCCCCCACCGTTGCGGTTTCGTGTTCGACACGCTGCAAACCTTCAAACTGGAACAGCTTGCCGATACGGGCATTTACCGTCGTGCCGTCCGCACGGCAGATGGTGACCGCCTGCCCGTTTTTCACCGAGCCGCGCTCCACGCGCCCCACACCGATACGCCCGACGTAATCGTCGTAGTCGATGTTGGAAAACAAGAGTTGCAACGGAGCGTCCGCATCCCCTTCGGGGGGCGGCACTTCCTTCAAAATGGTCTCGAACAAAGGGGTCATATCCCCCTCGCGCACCGTGGGGTCAAGGGACGCGTACCCGTCACGCCCCGAGGCGTACACCACGGGGAATTCGAGTTGATCTTCGTCCGCGCCGAGTTCGATAAACAAGTCGAGCAATTCGTCGATGACTTCGGCAGGGCGGGCACCGTCGCGGTCGATCTTATTCACCACCACCACGGGCTTTTTGCCGAGACCAAGCGCCTTTTTCAGCACGAAACGGGTCTGCGGCATACAGCCTTCAAACGCATCCACCAATAAAAGAACGCCGTCCACCATCAGGAGGATACGCTCCACTTCACCGCCGAAATCGGCGTGACCGGGGGTGTCCACGATGTTGATCTTGGTGTCGCCGTACATCACGGCGGTATTCTTCGCCAAAATGGTGATGCCGCGCTCTTTTTCCAGATCGTTCGAATCCATCACGCGCTCCGCTACCTGTTCGTTGGCGCGGAATACGCCGCTCTGATGCAACAGTTGATCGACCAAGGTGGTCTTACCGTGGTCCACGTGTGCGATAATTGCAATATTGCGTAAGTTTTCTCGTTTTGCCATTTGCCGTGTCATCTCTTTCCTTCAAAATACACACCGTACCACACGAGGAACATATACACCGTCCAGATCTTGCGGGAGTTGTCCGCCTTGCCCGCAAAGTGACGGTCTAACAATTTCACGAGTTCCGCCGTGTTAAAGAATTTTTCCGCCACGGCGGAGGTGAATGCCTCACGCACCGTGCGGTAATATTTGTCCTCGCGCAACCACACCCGCACCGGCACGGGGAACCCGAGCTTCGGACGGGAGGTATCTTCGGGCGGCAGATGCCGCGCCGCCGCACGCCGCATTGCGTACTTGGTGGTGCCGTGCGCCACGCGGTATTTCGCGGGAATGGTGGCCGCCACCGCAAACACCTCTTTGTCGAGGAAGGGTACGCGCAATTCCAGCGAGTGCGCCATACTCATACGGTCGGCTTTCAGGAGGATATCCCCCACCATCCAGCGGTTGATATCGAGCAGTTGCATACGGGAGATATCGTCGAGCCCGCGGCTCTTTTCGTAATACTCCGCTGTGAGACGCGCGGGATCGGTCGCTTTCACGCCTTTCAGCAGACGCGCCTTCTCCTTCTCGCGGAACATATAGGCGTTGCCGATGAAGCGCTCTTCCAGCGTCTGCGCACCGCGCAGAAGGAAGGAGCGCCCTTTGAATTCGGGGAGCGGTTTCACCAGTGCCGCCGCGGTTCGGCGCAGAAAACGCGGCAGTTTTTGATATTTCGCCAAGGACAGCGGCTCGTGATAGATGCGATAGCCGCCGAACAGCTCGTCCGCACCCTCGCCTGACAGCACCACCTTTACCTTTTCGGCGGCGAGTTTCGCCACGAAATACAGTGCCACACACGCGGGGTCTGCCAGCGGCTGATCGAGGTAATACTGCACGTCGGGCAGTGCTGCCCAATATTCGTCCTCGCCGATCTTGTGTACCGTGTGGTCGATGCCCACCGTCTTCGCAAGTTCGGCGGCGTAACTGCTCTCGTCGTAATGCCCGCCGTTGTCGAACGCGACGGTGAACGCTTTTTGCCCGCCGAAATAGGATGCCACCCAGCAGGAATCTACACCGCCCGAAAGGAAACAGCCGACTTCCACGTCGCTGATACGGTGTGCCTCCACCGACGCGGTGAATACGCGGTCGATACGGTCAACAGCCTCTTCCTCGGTCATCGACTCGTCGGGGGTAAACATCGGCTCCCAATAGCGTTCCACCGTGATCTCGCCGTCCTTCACCCACATATAGTGTGCGGGCGGCAAGCAGTAGATACCTTTAAAAAAGGTCGCAGGCGGCACGACGTACTGGAAAGACAGATACCCGTCCAGCGCTTCTTCGTTAAACTCCGCCGTCACGTCGGGGTGGGCAAGCAGGGACTTGATCTCCGAGCCGTACACCACCCGCCCGTCGGAGAGACGGGTATAGTGCATCGGTTTGATGCCGAAGCGGTCACGCGCAATAAACAGCGTGCCGTCCTGCGCGTTATAGATCGCAAAACCGAACATGCCGCGCAGGCGCGGGAGCATATCCACGCCCCACTCTTCAAACCCGTGGAGCAACACCTCACTGTCCGAATGGGTGGCAAAGACGTGCCCCGCACGGAGCAGTTCTTCCCGCAGGTCGCGATAGTTGTATATCTCACCGTTAAAGGTGAGTACCAACGTTTTATCTTCATTATACAGCGGCTGATGTCCCGCTTCCAGGTCAATAATGCTCAAACGGCGAAAACCCATCGCTACCCGCTCGTCGGTAAAAAAACCGTCCGAATCGGGGCCACGGTGGGTGATGCGCGCGGTCATTTCTTTAAGCACCGCGTCACGGTTCACAACTTCGCCGGTAAATCCGCAAAATCCGCACATGGCACGAGCCTCCTTTTGCTCTAATATACCAAATTATAGTATAACATAATTTCGCCCAAAGTACAAGTAGTGCGCGGCAAAAAAATACGGTTTTTGACGCAAACAACGCCCGATCCCCGAGGGATCGGGCGTTGCGGTTATTGTGAACAATGCGCCAAAAGGAACGCGACGATCGGCGCGTTGTCCGCCAGACCGTGCGGATGATGTCCGCACCCGTCCTTACCGACGGCGAGAAGCGTGCCGCCGTGTCGGCGGTAATAGTCTTCCACGATCCGTCCGTTTTCCTCATAAGGCACGAGATCGTCCTCCTTACCGTAGATCAGCACGACGGGGATGCGGTGAGACAGCCACACGGGCATAAAATCAATGGGGTGCTCGCGATAACTCAAGAGATCCACGAGAGTCATACCGGTGGCTTCGGTAAATTCCGCCATCAGGTGGGCGGTGTTCCCCCGTCCGCACCCGCCGGGCGAGGAAAGCAGATTCAACACGGGCGCGTCTAAATACAGCCCCGCCACGTGTGCGGGGTGCTTGCCCGCAAATTTACTGCCGATCAGACCGCCGCAACTCATACCGACCGGCACGCATTTCAGCGAAAGCCCGTATGTTTCGTGCAAATACACGCAAAAACGCTGTTTTCGATCCAGATCCTCATCCAAACACCACCGCGTGACGTTTTGCAGGTAGGCAAGATGCCACCCGCGCGTCAGCATATCGACCTCCAACTGCGGAAAAGCATCGAAATACTCCGTTTTCATCAGCCAATTTTCCGTCGCGGTTTCCTCTTTGGGAAAAACCAAAATGGCGGCAAACCCCTCAAAGGTAAAATCGATCCGCCGAAACCCGTTCCACAGCGACTCGGTCATCGTTTCATCACCTCAAAACACGCCTTTACGGCAAGTCGGTATACATGCGCAAAATCGGGGGCCTTTTCGCACCGCGTTATACACCCAATTCTTCAAACGTATACGTTTTCAGCCAATGCTCTTTTGTGTTTTCATACGCGACGTAAAGCACATGTTCCCGCTCGTCCGCAAAGGCATGCGGATAAAAGAAGCGCGCCGACGGTTCCTCCACATTCACTATTTTCTCAAACGTTTTGCCGTCTTCGCTTTTGTATATGCACAAGTTGTTCCGCTCGGGAAATGTATTGAAGTTGTTTATCATTAAGATGTGCCCGTTCACCTTCAGGACGGTCACTTTGGTGTCGGCATTCGGGATATCCGACAACCTTCCCGCCGACCAGTTTCGACCGTAATCGAAGCTTTCACTTATGCAAAGGTACCCTTGACAGGTGCGGCAATACAGAATGATGTGTCCGTCCTCCACCTCGACCGCGTTCGGCTCCCACAAAGAAACATCGGAAGCAATATAGCCATAGCGGCCAAAAGTTTCCCCATGATCCGCGGAGATGGCAACACCCGAAACAAACGGATATTTAGCACCATCAATATCAAAATCGCTCTTGTATGCAAAGCCACTTCTCGTTTCTTGCCAATATACGGGAAACAAGATTTCACCGTTTGACATCGTAATGCCTTGCCTGACAGAACAGTTCGTGATCCCGCGCATCGTGACAGGTTCGGTCCAATGTTCGCCACTTTCATCGCAGAATGCGTGAAAGGTCTGCAGTTCCTTATACCACGTTGCCGCATTATACGTGTGAACGACCGCAAAATCCCGCATGCCGTCGCAAAACAGTTCCGTTGCCCAACAGCCGCGTTTTTGGTGAGAAAACAAAATTTCAGGTTTGCTCCATGTCCGCCCGTTATCATAGCTTTTGGTAATCAGTACCACATTTTGGTTATCCGGTTCACGCTCGCCGCCCGAAAGCGAAAGGCAGATCAGCGTGCCATCTTTGGTTTTTCGGATAATCGGCTCTCTGGCATACGTATCGTACCGGGCGATCTGATATTTTTCCATGGAAATACCCCCTTTCTGATTCCGCTTGGGAACGCTGTTGTTTCCCATCTTCCATACGTTTCTTTAAGTAGCGGCAGTATCCACTGCCAAGCCGTAATTCCACCTTTGCGGCACGTATAGGTATAGCATACCGCATTTTTTGAAAAAGCACAAGAGAAACCCCGCTTTTTCTTCAAAAGAAAAACAATTTTTTTAAAAAAGCACTTGACATTCTCCCCCCTTCGTGGTATTATAATGCACGTCGCTTGATATGGGAGAGTTCCCGAGTGGCCAAAGGGGGCAGACTGTAAATCTGTTGTCTCTGACTTCGGTGGTTCGAATCCACCCTCTCCCACCAACCCCGCAAATCCGCTATTTTAGAGGATTTGCGGGGTTTTTCTTTTCCTGTTTTGCTTTTCTGAAATGGCGATAAAAAACCACTAAAAAATACCGAAATTACGCACGAATTACGCACGAGAAAACGCCAAAAACTACGGCCCGCCGCAAAGCGAGCCGTAGTTTTTTAAAAAAATTGCGCACGAAAAATTTTTGTCGTCTTTCGGTCTCTATTCCTCCTTCAGCTTCTCTTGCACCTTGAAACTGACCGATTTGCTGAACGGGTTGCTCTTGGGATTCCACCCCGCATTGGTCGCTTGCCACAGGGCAGCGCGCTGCTGTGAGTTGAGAGACGTCATCGTCTTGAGGTACATGTTCGCTTCCATCTGCGAGACATTCCCGCTCTCGTCCTTATCGGCCGCTGAGAAATACGTCACCCACTGCGTGGGCGTGACATCGTACCCGCTCACAATCTCAAGTTTGCGGTAGGTCGAATCCGGCATATATACCGACAGTGCCGCCATCTTTTCCTTTTCGGAAAGCGACATTTTGACGATTGCCTGTTGCTTCTGGCGGGAACTCACCGATTTCTTCCCTTTCTCGGGAGACAGTGCGTCCACCTTGTTGCAGACCGCCATTACATCCGACCATGACATGCCGGCGTCCATCATCCCTTGGAGCTTTTCCTTACCGCTTTCGGATATCACGCTGTAGAGCATCAGTTTCTGCTCATCCGTGAGATCGGCCTTTTCTAACACATCCCGCTTGCTACGCGCGTCCTCTGCATTGCGTATCGACAAAATCGTGTTATACACCGTCTTGCGATCGGCACCGGAGTCCACGACCTCCTCATACACCTGCGTCTGCTTCACGGACAACCATTTTTCACCCGAAGCATAGAAGTCGTCCGTTTCCGGCAAAGCGTTTTTGCCGAACATCACCCCACGGATCCATTCGTCCCACGTGCCGTCCACGGGGTACTGCAATCGCTTATCATCGCCAAAGCCCGTATATGCGCCGCCGCGTATCATAGCGGTAGCACCTTGTGCCGTTTTCTTGATTTGTGTACCCCACGGAATCAGTTGAGCGATCAGCTCACCGGCGGTGAGACCCGTGCTCTCCCACCTCGTATCCTTTTCGCCGTCTTCCGGTTTTTCATCCCATATCTCGATGCCCTCTATCACCTTTCCGAGGACATCGGGGACGGGAATCTTTTCATCCCCTTGGTGAAGCAGAGCAGCGGCGTTGTTAACAAACGGTACGTCGTCGGCAATTTCGCCTACCGTATCCAAGAATGCCCGTCCCGCATGGAACTCGCGTTTCTCATCCTCGCTCGGCTCACGTCCGTTCAACCATTCCCATGCATCGGTTATCATCTTCCGGAACAGCTGAACCGTGCTCATTCCCATGCCTTTTGCAACGAAGTTCAAGATCCAACCGCCGACATCGAACGGTGCAGGCGTCGCTCCGTATATCGGCTCGGCTATACGGTTGTGAATAAATGCCAATAGGAGATACTTGGCAATGTCCCCGGCAACGATCCACGCCGCTCTTGCTGCCCCTTTCTCCTGTGCGATGGCACGTACTTGGCGCGGCATATCGTGCCGCATCTTATTCCACATCACGAGCACTTCGTTTTGGAACATGTTTCGAAGCGCCGTAAACAGGCTTTTGACTTCCATCGCCACGGCGCGTTCGCCTTTCATGCGTGAACCCATCAACATCAAGGCTTCATGGTCGGCTTTCCGCATCGCTTCCGTCTCACTCATACCCTTGGCAAGATTTTGTTCGTAGTAAGCACGAACCGCCATTGAGGACATCATGAGATCCGTTATTTCTGTCAACTTAAATGTCGCCGTCTTGATATTCTTCCACAACGTACCGGGAACGAGTTCTTTTACGCCGACCTTGTTCGTCAGATAGGGAGACTTGGCGACGAACTGCGCGAATTCATCGCTAATGCGGATCTTTCCGTTTTCCAGTTTGATATGACTCGCCAAATTCCACCACGCAGCCTTCGCCGTGTTCCCCAAGCCGGCATGAGCCATCAGCGGCGTAATTTGGCTGAGCTGATTGAGAGCAGAGGACAAGTTCGCCGCGATCTTTGACAAAGCGATCCAACTGCGTATCCACGCGCTGCGGTTGAGTGATTCACGACTGTCAAAAGATTCGTCCGCTCGGTCCTTCGTGAGCTGCTTGCCCGCCATCATGTTGGCAAACTCGTCTAACCACGACACCAGATCACTGTAATACTTCGTATCTCTCGCCGCTTGTTCGCGCAGCTCCTCATCGAATTTATTAAGCAGCGTTTCCACTTCTTCAGCATTAACTGTCTTGGACGTCGGAATCCTCCCGTTTTCGCGCAGGAACTTTTCCTTCTCTGCTGTCGTCCCCCACCGTTTCTCCTCAAGCAACTCGATCTTCTCGTGCGTTGCGTTGCTTGAAAACTTCTCACGGAACCATGCCGAAGTCGCACGTATACGGGCAATGTCGTCGATATGGAAGATCATCTCTGCCATAAGCGACACATACTCTTGATATCCTTTGCGGATATCATAAACGGTCGTATCGCCGTGGCGCGAAAGCAGGTGCGGATTCCACTTTTTGCCGGGGCGGAAAAATTCCGTTTGACCTGCGATCTCGGTCGGCAGCCGATACACACTGTCTTCGATACCCAGCGCCCGCATCACTGTACTCATACGGCTTTGCGTTTCGGGTTCCTGCAAATGGGGGGCATACCCTTGAATATACCGTATCGGCTCGTATCCGTGCGCCACCAACACCTGATTGATCACGACGAAAAGTTTGTCGTACATCTCCGTGTACTTAGCAACAGCATCGTTGACAACTTTCATATCGATATTGGATGTATCCAATATCGCTTTTTGCTCAAGCCACCACTTGTATTTGTGTGCAAGCTTCATATCTGCTTTGCTGAGGTTGAATTCTTCCGCCACTCGGCGCGGCTTCTGCCCGTTTCTCAGATTGTGCGCCGCCGCTTCAATGTTCTGACGGTTTATTGACTGCTTCACTCTCTTTTCTACGGTACGCCCTTCCAGCACCACGTGTGTGGCTACGGATTCATCATCCGTCAGTTTACGCTGTTTGCCTTTGGAATCGGTGAAGAATCGCACGGCATTAAACATACGGTTTATGAAATTGGTCGCATAGCCGTTGTTGTCGTGTATCCCGCCGAAAGTGACTTTGTGCATTTTATCGGCGAACTCATCTTCGTGCATCGCCTGTTGCAAAGCGCGGTGCGAATTCATATACATAAGGCCGCCACCCATTCCGAATGCTATTTGCTTTTTCGGCGCTTTCTTTCCCGTCTGATCTTCAAAAACAAGATCACCAAGCACGTCGTCTATCTCGTGGTACAGTTGCCGTTTTACCGATTGCTTGTGCTTGTCCAAACGACTCATGCCTATGGAGTTCAGCGCCGAATAGTATTGCGCCAGATCCTCCATCACCCAACGGCGAACCGTGTGAGGCGGCAAAGTGATCACGCCGTCCGCCAAAAAGCGAGCATGCTTTTGTTCTTCGTCCGTAGCTTTCCAACGCACCTCTGCATCGTGGGTCGCATCCTCCAATTCCTGATACGCCGCGTGTTCCGCCAAAAGGTAATCCGCATCGTCATACGTGGTCACGGGGTTGGCAAACTTGATGCCGAGCTCATCCATTTCGGGTGTCGTCGTATACCCCTCGTTGGTCAAGCGCATCGCAGACGCTTCCTCGTGCGCGGCGTGTTCCCGCGCACGCTCAACAGCATCTCTCCAATACTCTTGGTCCGCATCGTGATGAGTGTCGGTGATATCGTCGATTTCACGTCGAATTCTTTTTCTTTCTCTTCTCGACAATTCTGCCTGTTCCGCTTTTTTCTCCCACTCCGCCTGCTCGCGTGCGCGCTTGGCGGCGGCTTCGGCGTCGCGGTATTCGCTAATACTATCGAATATCATATCGGCAGCACGTTGTAGTTCTGTGGGTTGCAACGGCTCGACGATCGTCTTCTTTGCCGACATATTGGCGACTTCGGCGATTCGCCGCAAGCGATCGGCAGGGTTGATTATGTCTGCCGGGAACAGCGCTTCGTTTTGAAGTTCGCCGCGCATATCCTCATACGCCACGTCGACGCTCACGCCTTCCTTCGAGAAATGGAGTTTTCCGAAATTCTTTTGAAAGAACCGATGGTAATCTTCTGCATCGCCGAACTCACTCTTGATATCCGGCGTAACGTTGATTCCCTTATTCCGAATGTATGCTTTCGCTTGTGCAAGTTCTTCGATCTCTTCATCATAGCGCTGTTGGCCGAGTTGCTTTTCAAGCACCTCAAAAAGTTTCTCTTTGCTGGTATTCCTCGTGCGGTCGAATGCTTGGATCACCTGCATAAGTTTAGCTCTGCTCTCACCCTTCAATCCGAGATTGGCAGCAACACTCCCCACGATCTGCCGCAACGATCGTTCGTCAAGGGCGTCGAAGGCATCTTCGCTCACGTCTTCGTCACCAAAGAGATCTTCATCAACGTACGCGGTGCCGTCTGCGGAAGATGCGGCATCCACATCGGCATCGTCGTCTTCAAAGAGAAGTTCGAAGTCGTCTACGGAAAAATTCTCCGAGCCGTTCGATGCAGTATCGTGCTTGACATCCTCGCTCACGTATGCTATACTACGAATGAGCCCGAATTTGGTTCCCTCTAACGGCACAGTGTGGTCGCAGACTTGGAACCATTTTCGGGTTCTTTTTTCGTCTTCGTTTAAGTACAACACTGAGTCATCGGTAATTTGATTTTTCAAATCGCCCCGAGAAAAAAAAGTTCGAACCTTGTTTATCAACATTGTGCCGCTTCGGTCTTTAACCATCGTCACCCCAACAAGCACCGGCTTTTCCCCGGCTTTTGTGAACACCTCTCCGTATACATTTACGGAGTTTTTGATATTTCCCTCCACCCCCTTGTATTCATCGATTACTATAGGATCGTTCAGGATGTCGGAAATTCGTTCAAGATCAGCAAGAGTAATCTGCCCCTCGTGTTTCCGCATCGCTGTTCGTATCTTACCTACATCGAAGAACATTCTTTCAGCCGGAAAACCTACTTGATGCAGAGGACTTCCCTCCGCAACGACTCCTACCTTAACCCGAGTGCCGTCAGAAAGCTCTTCCCACCTGCGGATTTGCTGCTTGAAATACTTGTCCTCTGTAAAATTCTTTCTTTCCACCGACATTCTTTCCCCGTCGCTTTGCGGCGGGGCGCGGGGAGCGGCGTTCGCTGGGGCGGCGCGACCTTCGCCAAGTGTGGTGTCGGTCGCGTTCTGCACCGCATCGGAGAACATGGTGGTGTTCGCGCCGAACATATTGATGCCCGCATACGCATCCGCCAGCACTTCGTCCATGATGGCTTCGTCGGTGCTGTAGACGTCCTGCAGGTTCGTGCGATAGAGATCGGCGATCTCGCCGATCTGTTGGTCGGTGAACTTATTGCGGATGGACTGCCACGCCCGCTCGCGCAGTTGCGGATACTGCGCCACCAGTTCGTGGAACATCTCGTGCAGGGCGATCTTGGTGGGGGTCAGGTACGGATGATCTGCTTTCACGATAATATCGGTATCGGTGCGCACGCCTTTGATCGGGCGCACGCCGCGCGTGCCGTTTATCTCCATCATACCCACCACGAAGCGCAGGTGTTTGCCGGTGACTGAGTATACGCGGCGGTCGGCCTCTTGCATCTCGGCGTCCCACAGCGACGGAGGCACTTCACGTGCCGTCATCCTATCAGTACCGCGGCTTATTCCGAGAGATTTGGTGCTTTGGAAGTGGACACCGCTGCGGGCAACGCGGTCGAGGAGTTGGTCGATGCGCCGTCCCTCACGTCCGCTCGGCTCTGTGCCGCTTCGAACGCTTCCAGCTTGTCCTCCGGCACCCACACCAGCAGGCCGTCCTTCGTTTCCATCAAATACGTTTGTGCCATTATTATTTCCTCCTTCATTCGTTGCGGTCGACTGCAAAACGGGCATTTGCGGGTTGACAGAAGTAGAGATCTGTGATATAGTGGGTGTAGTGGATGTTGTCTGCGCTGCGTTGGGGGCACTTTGCCGGCCATAGTAACCAGACGACGCCACTATTTTTTTGCTATATATATTCTTAATATCATACAGCACCGCCGTCCCACTTTTTCGTATACCGATGATCACATCCGCTGCATATCCATTCCCGCCTACGCGGTAGTACACCTGCCCGCGCGAGAATTCAACAATATCGTCTTTTCGAGCATGCTTGATTTGCTCGCTGACCCAATTCCTCGCCGCAGCGACAATTTCGTCCACATTGGCGATTGTTCGCAGTTTATCATCATACATCTGCGCCGATTGCTTAGCTATTCTGCGTGCAGCTTCCGAATTGCGGAACTCACGATTTGTCGTTTGGTTTACTTGTATTTTTTGGCCATTCGCAACGATCACATTACCGAAGCGATCGGAAAGAACCTGTTGAATGGTTTGTGCTACACTTTTTCCGTTATTGGGATCGAGTATATCTTCCGTAACGTCCACAAACGCGTTGCCATCAACGTCCATTTCAATACTATACCGCTCACCGCCGTTCTCGGCGGTGTTTTCATTTTGCGGCGACTGCAAAGCAGCGTCTTCCGCTTGCCATGCGGCGAGCTCGGCGGGACTCTTCGCGATCTGCACCGTGCCGTCCGTCATCACGCGCCCGTTCCCCACGATCACGGGCGCTGCGGCATTTTCCGACTTAACGCCGTCAGCATCCGTCACCACCTGCGCGGTGGGATTCTCCGCAATCATCTGATTATACAGAGCCCGCGCGGTGCGATTCTTTGTGATCAATTTGTAGTCTGCTACGCTGATCGTGTCACCATAGGCGACCTTCGCCAACGCATGGGACGCCTTTCTCGCCGTTTTGGCATCGGCACCCGCGGCAACCAAGCCCGTGCGAATCTCATCGCTCATCGTTTTTATGGCGATATTTTTGGAAATGATCGACGGGGCAGACAATGTGACGCCGCTCAAGAAACCCGCCACACCGTCTATGCCGAGTTCCACCGCTCTGTCCCGCAGGGCGTACGCAAACGCTTCTTCCTCGCTCATCTTTTCGTTTACCATATAAGCGTTGATTGCCTGTCGCCACGCATTTTTATCCTGCGTTATAACGATGTCGGCAACGTTCGTCGAGATGTTCGCAGCCATCTCCTCTTCCATATTGGAAAAACCTACGTGCCAAAAGTTTGTGGGATCATCTAAAAACTTTGAGATACTCCACGTTTCGGTGATACCTTCAATGGCAGCCGAAACGATACCGAGTGCAACCGCTTCATCGTCGTCCACGCCACGTTCCAGAGCCCCTTGCACCGTACTTGAAAACACGCGGCTTGAGTTCATGGCGACGTTGGCGGCTTTAGTCACATTGCTCGCGATCTTCGCCGCCTTGGCAACGTCGCCGGTCGCTTTGGCCGCGGCGCCGGCAATGCTGCCGATACCCATACTAACAGCGGTGATCAGTGCCGTTTCCGCAACCGACGTTCCGATCTGATACGCGGTTTTCATCACGGGATTTTGAATCTTCTGCTCTACGCTTCGCTTCCTCGCCTCTGCCATGTGCTGAATATCGTTGTTGATTGAGTACGGATCTATATCGCCTTTGAAAATGTACTCCAACGCATCGCCACCAGCTGCGGTGATGCCGCCGCCGATAGAATCTACAACCCCCTTCGTGGTGTTCCACACCGAATCAACACCGCCGGCAACCTTGCTCAACGTTTCAACGGCATTCCCCTGTGCGATTTCTTTCGGCAAATGCTCACGCACCTTTTCGAAAGCGCCTTGAACCGAACGATTTTCGACCTTCTCGTCATGCTTTCGCCGATTCAGCTCACCGCGCAGGGTTTTGTAGTACGCGTCCGCCTCATCCTGTCCGAACGTCTCTTTGGTATACGCATACCATTCGCGCTCGTCTTTGGTCATGTAAGCGGGCAAGCCGTGGTCGGTTTGAGAGAGAGCATCAAAATCCACCGTTGCCATGCCGCGCTTCATCTTCCCGGTATAGTCCGTTTCATAATATGGATTGTGGGAGAGCCACTCGCTTTTCGGCGTAGTCTTGCGCTTTTCGATGGCGACCGACAACGTACCGAGCCATTGATCGGCGGTGGCCTCGTTGGTGGAGGAACGCAAGAAAGAATAATAGTCCACCTCGTCATCGGTCAAATAGCGCGCTTGCGGATTATACCCGCTATATTCCGCCTTTTCTTCCTCGCTCCGATCGGTCGCATCCAATTCGCGCGATCCCACCACGCGGTTTCCTTCCACACTTTTTGCCTCGCGCACCGTGCGCGCTTGCTGTTCATCCGTTTGAAATAGGTCGAGAAATCCTTTAAATGCACTTCCGCTTACCTGTTGCGGCTCATCCTTCACCTGTGCCGTTTTCCCCATCTGCACGTGATAGTCGTACCACTGCTCGCGGCTCGGCACGGTGGAAACGCGCGGGTCGAAGGTGGTCTTCCCGCTCTCCTTCGGTTTTTCAATCGGAGCCGCCACCGTCTTGGACGGCCAATAGTTTACCTTTTGCTGTTCGGGTGTCTGCACCGTGGCAACAGGCATTTCGACCGTATGGGCATCTTCTTTGTCGTGTAAATTCTCGTAGATCTCCGCATCACGACGCACAGAGTCAAAAACATAGGTATCACTTTGCAACATAGGGAAGCGGCTCTTCCCGACAAGATTACGCGACGGGGTATATTTTGCCGACACGCTCGACACGGCGGACCCCGAAGGCTGTTCCTGTGTTTGCGTAGTCGCGCCGTTCGCTGCGCCGCTGACGGCGAATTTTTTTAGCCTTCGCCCGCTCTGCTCTCCCGCTTGTACGGCGATACCGTTCGGGGAGTTTCCAACCGCGAATTTCTTCAACCCGCTTCCACTCCGCTCTTCTGTTTGCACGGTTGCACTGTCCGTGGTGTTACCGACCGCGAATTTCTTCAGCGCCATATTCTATCACTCCTAAGAATTATTTGCTCATCCCCAGAACGGCGGCCAAGCGTGACCACCAGTTGTTTCCCTGCTGATCCTGCGAACCCTTTGCGGCATCTGTGTTACCACCCTCGTACTCCGTCACAAATGCATCGAACTCACTTCTTGTAAGGTTGGCCATACCCAGCATTCGATTCAGCATATCGTTATCAAGCAGGTCGTAGGTATCGTCTGCGGCGGCAATGTTGTACATGTAGAGGAGTGCCGCTCTCTTCCCTTCGTCACTGCCGTCGTTACTTTGAATTGCCTTTTCGATATAATCCTCGTACTTCGTCGGGAATCCGAGACCGTTATACACCGACTTCTCACCTGTCCCCTTGCTCGAAGATGAGGAACTCGTCGTAGCGGTGTACTTCGTACCGACGGGAATACCGAGTGCGGCAGCGACGTCTTCGGTGGCGTAACCAAGCTGCGCCCAGAGATTCAGTGCATTGTTCGTTTGGGCGGTTTCGATGGCGCTCAAGCGATCGGCGGTATCTGCCAGGCGGGTGCGGTCGTCATTCTCGAGTGTGCGGTATAGATCCACCATATTCAGGCGGCGATCCTGCTCGTCCTGATGCAGACCGTATTTCCAGTTTCGATCGGATTCATGATCGCCGACTGCATCGCGGTGTCGGCTGTAGGCGGTCGTATCCGCATCCTGAAACACACCCAGTGCGTTCATACGTCGGTTGTATTCCCAGTTGCGGTCGGTCTCCCAATCGCCCAACGCATCACGGGAACGGCCATATTCGGTTGCTTCCTGTCCCTGCAACAGGCCGAGATTGTTCACCTTACGTTTGTATTCGTTCAAATAGCGGTTGTACGCCTGCTCGTACAGTTGCGGGATCTTATCCGTCAACTGACCTGCGTAATTCTGTCCGGCCTGCACAGCGGCGGTCATACCCGCGGTGGAAACGGCGCCGCCGTTCGCGGCCGCCGCCTTGCCGATCGCATCCTGCACGGCTCGTTCGCCCTCACGCGCATACTGCTTCTGGTAGGCTTGGAAGGCGGGGTCTTTCGCCGCGTCGTAGGAAAACGCGGGCATATTCACCGCATCGTTCAACGTCGCGTCGATCTTCTCGGCATAGCGATTGGTATAGGTCGGGCGGGGTTGTTCATATGTAAAATTCGCCGCCAAGTCCCGTGCCGCGCTCAGTTTATCCCCGTAGGGATCCGCGTACGTCGGACGGGGTTGTTCATAGACAAAAGCCCCTTGATTTGCCGCCGAGTTCGCGGCTGTGGTGATCTTCTCCAAATACGGATTGCTTTGGTTATAATCGACCACCTTTTTCTGCGCCGCATCCGCTTGCGTCTTCGCGGCGGGATTGTAGGTTTTCAGTGCCAACGTCAACACTTCCTTTCTCATTTACTGCTTCCTACGTATTTGTAGGTTGCGATGGAATATACGGTACACGCGCCTTCACCCTCGAGCTTCAGGCGGAAATGATCTGCACGGCGCGGGCGGATCGGCACCGTCACCGTTTTCTTGTTCATAGCATTCGTAGCATAGCATTCTTTCCACTCGCCGCCGTCATAGGAGATATATACATGCATTCTCCCGCTCACCGCGGCGCGGATCTCGATCTTCGACACCGCTTTTTTGCGGGTGGTGCCCGCCGTGAAGTCGCCGAACTCCGCCATCCACGGCACGGCATCCTCTTCGGTCGCGTTGTCGTCAAACTTGCGCGTGGCCCACACCACCCCGTCGGGATCCATGAAGTACAGTGTTTCGTCAACATATCCCCAACCGACGGCGCAGGCATCGTCCTCGCGGTACCACACACGGCGGCTCGCATCGTACACCAACATCACCCGCTCGCCGTCGCAGGTTTCGGCGGAGAGATGATAGCACCGCCCGTCCGACCCCGCCGTGCCGCTCACGAGCCAGTCATCGTCAAACGCTTCGCGGGATACCACCGAAGGCATGCCGCCTGTATAGGCGCACACACCGGTGGGCGAGAGATAGAACAGCACGCCTTCTGCTTCAGCCAGTGTCAGGTCGCACCCTGCCTTCACGCCGTGGGCGGTCACCTCGCTTACACGAAATTCCGAAGGGATACTGCCGTACACTTTCAAGATAGCGTTTTCTTTGAAAAACGTGGGGTATCCGCCGTACGAACACCCGCCCGTGATGTCACCTTCGCTCAACACGTCGGTGAACCACGAGGCAGTCGCGGTGTCGTCGTACGTGTTCCACACGAACGGATTGCCGAGTTTGGAACAATATACAGCGCTGCCCTTGTATCCCCACAAGCGGTTGTCGTGCTCAAACACACCATCCATATCGGGCACCGTACGACACACCGTGACAGCGTTCGGCTCTTTAAATTCCGTCGCTCCCTCGGGAATAGTGAAGAGATTTTCGTCAAACCGTAGTTCTACCGACGAAGTACCGCCGAACTCGATCTCGCGAATAATGGCGGTCACATTGTTCTTCCTATCGGAGCATCCGCTGATGGTCACGGTATCCCCCGCCTCCAATCCGCCGAAGTGTTTTTGAGCCTCCACATCGGAAATGCTCAACGCGTTTGCTGCGGCAGGAACGCCGGCCAGTGTTCCATCCTTAAAACAGGCGTATCCCTCTTGTGCAGTGTGCTTTAATTCCAAACTACCGCTTGTCCAATAGAAGTCATCGTACAGGTGAAAATACACCTTGTCGGGCATCACCACCACGTATCGGTTCAAGCGTGCATATCGTTTGGCAGTCGCTGTCGTAGCACAGCTGTCATTTCTGCCGGCCGTCATACCGCATTGTGTCACATCGCCCGCCGACCACACGAGATCTCCGTCCACCGCGCAGAACCCGTACACCGTCTTGTCGGTATCATGTACCAGGTCGCGACTCCACCGCTTTGCACGTGTTTGCAACAGCGGATATGCCTCGCTCGAAAGGTTTCGCATATCAAACAATTCGCCGTCCGTCGCCTGCTTCACGTGGCGCAGACCGCCGAACTTTTCCTGCGTACTCGCCGCAATGCGGTCGACGTATACCGGGCTTGCCAGTTTCACTTCGCACCACCTCCCGTTCGGCTTTCCAATATTTGCAGATTATACCGCATCGTCTCCGCCGCCTTTTGTTGCCACTCCATTATTTCCCGCACCTGCTCACGCAGGTCTTTCTTCTCGTCGAAGCGCGGGGCTTCTCCGAAGATTTTGGTATCTAACATACGCATCCCTCAAATTCGCGTTTACCCTCCCGCGAAAATTCGTGGGAGGGTATCGCTTATTTTTTTACTGCCCTCTGCAGGATCTGCCGTGCATCGGTGGAATCCACCGTGCCGTCGCCGTTTTGGTCCGCGGCGATCGCTTGCTTTTCGGTGAGGGTCACCTTCCCCACCGCCGCCTGCAGTGCCAGACGAGCATCGGTGGAAGTGACTTTGCCGTCACCGTCCACGTCCCCTTTCGCGAGGCGGGGTACGTGGTGCCCTTTTTCCTCCATATAGGCGTACCAATCGCCCCCGATGGAGCGATTGCCGTTTTGCTCGTCAAACCAATAGCGGGCGGTGCGGGTGTCCACGTGTACCGCGTGACCCGCGATCCAGCCAATGCCGTGATGCCAGCCGAGCTCCTGCAGGGCACAGCAGATCTCACTGCCGTGAATGCGGCTATCCCCCCGCCAGCAGTTGACGTCTGCCGCCCGTCCTTCGGTGTGGTAGCCGCGCCCGCTGCCGCCGACTTTGCGGTCGTAGGCAGGGGTACGGTACCCGCTCGTGATAATGATCTTCGAACAACCGAGATAGTCGTACAGCCGCTCTAAGATCGCAATCAGTTTCGGATCGATCTTCACCGTGTCGCTGTCGGGGCAGGTGAACTCCCGCACGCGAAAGTGCGGCGAAAGTTTCGTTGCACCGTCTTTTTTCAAAGAATAGGTCTTTACTGCCATACCGTCACCTCACAGACTGTCGCGGCTGTTGGGGTTGTTCACGATACCAAACCCCACCAGCACGGGACACAATACGTTCAAAAGTCCGTTTACCGAAGCGGAGATGTCCACCCCGCCGAATTCCTTCACGCAGAACACCACCAGCGCCGCCATCGACACCCACAGTGCCCACGAACGTAATTTTTCCTTCATGTCGAAACTCCTCCTTTATGATACTGTTCCAGGTCGCGAATGCGGTGGTTGATGACCTTGATCTCTTCCTCTTCCACCGCGTCCGCCTGTTCCAGTTTGTACACACGGTCGATTACTTGATTGTGTTTTTCGACCTGTTTCTCCAGTCGTTCAATGCGGTAATTGGTCAGCCGATTTGCCGCCAAAATACCGCCGAGCGTGCCGAGCAGCGTGCCCGCAAACGACAGCAAGGCTATCCCCATCGCCTCACTCATTCCGTCGCCTCCTCAACAAAGGCTATGTAGTGATAGGTCACGCCTTCTTGGTTGGTCAGCGGGTAGTGTACCGCCAAAAACATATTGTCACCGCGGCTCATCTCGGTGCCGCTGATCAGCGTTGCCACACAGACACCGTCGACCTCCACACCCTCCGCGGTCACGAGCAACAGCGACCCGTCGGTCTGCAGCAACACGGCGATCGCATGGGGCGAGCCCAAATCGACGTATTGCGACGTCGACGAAGCTACGGGAGGACACGTCCCCACATAACTACCGACGTGTATACCCGCACCCGCTTCGCCCTTGTCGCCTTTGATGGCGGTAATAGGAATGATATCACCGTTTTCATCTTTCACACGCAAAATCGCCATCACGTACCCTCCTTTTCTGCCAACCGCGCCTCCAGTGCCGCCAGCCGTTCTTCCACCGTCGGCGTGGTGTTCTTGGGCCCCGTTTCTTCGTCGCCGTACAATTCGGCAATCTCTTCTGCGGTCATTTCAATGTACTCACCATTAACACACTTCTTCATGGTTAGCGCCCCCAAATTTTGATAGTAGTACCCGCACCGAACGAGTACGAAGCGTTTGTTGTCCACAGTTGGATCTCTTCGATGTAGTCAAACTCCTTCGCGCTGGGATCCCCGCTGTTTCGGGAAACCGTCCCATAGTATTTGCTCGCGGCTGCCACGACATCGTAGGACACCGTCTTCTTTGGACTCAACCGCCCCTCAGCTCTATAGTACACGGTGTCGCCGGTCTTCAGCGTAGCACCGCTCTGCTTCTTGATGCTTGTCAAATCACACCGCGCGATGATACCGTTCGGACGCCCGATTTGAATATATACGGGATTGGAGGGAGGCGTTTCCGGGGCGACAAGTTTAATCTCGGCCTCGAGAAACACCTCCGCATACTGTTCCTCGGGAACGAGCACATACAGCGCCATATCTTCCGGAAAGGTAGTGTTTTCAAACAGCACCCACTCTCGCTCCGCATCTTTGCCCGGCTCACCCTGCGGGCCGGGCGGGCCGACTTCACCCTCGGGTCCCGGCACGCCTTGTTCTCCACGCTCGCCGCGCGGCAGGCGCATGTTCAGCGCCACGCCTTTCTCCGTCTTCGTAAGATACGCCCGAGCCGTGCCGTCTTCACTTACGCTGACCGAGCCGATGGAGATCTCGGGTGCGGGCCCCGTCTTCCCCTGCGGACCTTCGGGACCGATCCCCCCTCGCTCACCGCGTGGCAATCCCAAATTTAAGATAGGCGCGTCCGCTGTACCGCTAATCGAAGCAACAGCGGGCTCTCCTTCAGCCAATGTTTCCACCGTTCCGATCTTAAGGCGCATCGAAGCACCCCCGTCGGGGTCTATTTGCACATTGTAGCCTTCGGGCATTTCCCCGCCGCCGACATACACACCCGACACCCCCTGTTTGCCCTCTGGGCCTTCGGGGCCGGGCACACCTTGTTTGCCCTGCGGACCTTCGGGGCCAGGCACACCTTGTTTGCCCTGCGGACCTTCGGGGCCAGGCACACCTTGTTTGCCCTGCGGACCTTTAAGCGAGGCCAGCCACTCTTCGGGCGTGCCGATAAACCCGTTCCTCACCGCCACGCCGTAGGCGCTGAGATAGTGCGGCGGATCGCCGCACCGCTTTTGGTGTGTGCCGTAGTAATCCGCAAACCACCGCACATAATCGGTGTATGCGTTGTTATACACAGCCATGGCGTTGGCGTATTCGTCCCATTCGCCGTTGGCGGCGGCGATCTGTGCCCGCAGCCACAGCACGTAGATATCGTCGTGCGGCGGACGCACGATCAGTTCGGTATCCCCGACCGTCTCCTCGGTATACACCACCGTCTCATCTAAGCAGCCGCCGAATACGTTCAACTGAATACGTCCCTCCAGCGCGTTGATCCATCCGATCAGCACCGCACGTTCATACGTATGGGGGTACTGCTCCCCCACCGCGGCAATCACACCGTTCAACGTTGCCATACTCTCACTCTCCTTTATAGGTCAAAAAGGGGACAAGCACACTGCCTGTCCCCTCTCCGCAATTTACAGCAGCGTACTGCCTGCCGCCGCGCCGCCGAGAGCGGCAAAACGCCAATCCACAAAGCCCGCGTTAAAGCGCGCATAACCGCGCCACACATTGGCGTCGGTGTTGTCGTCAATCGTGGACTTTACTTCCAACTCCGTACGATCCTGCCAAACGGCACCGCCGTAGAGATTATTGTAGTTCGAATCCAACAAGATCCACGGCCGAGTGCCCGCCGTGATAAACTGATTCAAATAGTTCCACACGATGATGTTCCAGCGGCCGAACTGGTAGTTGAAGCCGTTGTTTGCCGTGGTGGGATCTTTATCCGCTCCGACCGCCGCGAACACCTCCCGCTTCAGCGAGTAAATGTTCGGGATCAGAATGGTGTCAGGTGCCACATCGAGAATGTCGTTGTTATCTCCGCGGAAATTCTGCATTTCACACTCAAGTGCACCAAGCGCATCCACCGAAAAGGCATCGGTGAAAATGTTCGACTGCTCGTCGCCCGATACCAACGGCTTGTGCTTCTGATGAAACAGTGTCTTGCCGTCCGCCGCCAGCGCCGATACGGTTGCTTTAGCGTATGTAGCGCTATGTTTGCCGCTGATTGCCGCACCAAACAGCGCCGCGCCGAATTTTTCGCGAGTAGCGTAGTACCCCGAAATAAACTCCTCCGGCTTCTTCTGGAAGTCCATCGCCTCCGAATCGTCTGCCATTTCACGCGAAATAGTCAAAGAGTTCTTCCACGTGATATTCTCAATTATGCGGGGATATCCCTCGCGCATACTGTCCACAGGATACGCGCCGTTTTCGCCCGTTGCTTCAAAGCCCTTCGTACCCGTGACACTGGTGTACCTATCAAGCGCACCCTTCGACTTTGTCATAAAGAACAGATTTTTGATGGCCGACTTCTGCTCATACGCCTTTCCTCTCTTCTCGATAAGCATACGAACAGGCCCCTGACATTTGCCGAAAAAAGAATCATTGACACCGGAATTTTCAGTAATTACAATACCGCTCATATTTTCTCTCCTCTCTTTAGATCAACACGCCGCGCTGCAGATCGCCCACAGCGGTGCCGTCACTCTGCAACACGGTAAACGCGCCGCCTTCGGCGACCGCTTCCAAACTGCTCCCCGAAACGGTGCATACTGCGCCGGGCGCAATACCCTCGACCGCCTTGGTCAGCGCAACTTCCAAGACGACATCTTCACCCGCTGCCACCACGGGCAGCAGGTCGCCTTCTTCGCAAACCTTCTCCGCCACCGATACAAAGTGGCGGCCGTCGTCGGTGCCGGCACCGAGTTCCGCTGACACGGGAGTCAGCAGGCCGTCGCTGAACACCAGCAGATCGCCGATGGCGTGATTGCCCGCCACTGCGGGCAGACATTCCGTGGGGGGCACGCGCCCGTCACGGGTATGATGAATACTGAACATTGCTTTTCCTCCTTATTGCTTCTTGTACTCTCTGTAGTGGCGGCGGATCTCCTCGTCCGTCGCATCCGGATTCAACCTCTTATACAATGCCATTTCAGTAGCAGGGACGCTGACGCCCCCGTCGCCGCGAGAGACCGTGGACGTGAGGTGTTTCTTTCCGATGTGCCGTGCCGCTTCTTCCCGCCGTGCATCCTCCTGCCGCGCCGCTGCGAGCTTGTCTATGTTCGCAAAGCGAAACGCGTCGTAGAAGTTCATGTTGTGTTCGCGCACGGCACGGATGAAGGCTTCGCCGTTTTCGCCGTTCACAATGTCCTCCAGTGTGTTCACCGAAGGATCAAGCGTGCGGATCTTCTGCATCTCATCCTCCACCGTGCGGTCGAATGCGGCACGGTTGGCGGCTTCTTCGGCGGCGCGCGCCTTTTCGGCAGCAGCTGCCGCCGCCTTTACTTCCGGCATCTCGCTCACGATGGCACGGATATCTTCATCGGTGATGTTACCGCTTTCCATTCGCGCCTGGCGTTCGTTCCCTTCGTACTGCTGTTTGTACTCCTCCAGTTCCTCAAGAGACTGGAAAGCCTTTCCGGTGTACGGATTCGGAATACCGACCGCCTGCAAGGCGCGGTTGAACTTGTCGTTCGCCTCTTGTACGGCACGGTTAACAGCGTCCTCTTGCTCTGCACGTCGCCGTTCAGCAGCAAACCTCGCCCTCTCTTCGCGCGACTGTTCACGCGGCGCAGCGGGGACTTCTGCCGCGCTCTCCTCCGCAGGGTCGGTGATCTCCTGCTCTTTTGCACCTGTGCTGTCTTCGGCAGGGTCGGTGATCTCCTGCTCTTTTGCACCGTCTTCCGTCGGCATCTCCTCTTCGGGAGATAAACCGTACAGATCGTACAGCTCTTGTTCGTCCATGATTGTCCTCTCCTTTTCTGGATTTTTCCGCGTTACCTGCGAATTTCGGCGATCACTTCTTATCGCCCTTTGTGCCGGTGCGAAGATCCGTGCCCTTCTTCACCGTGCCGTGCTTGGTGCCGCCGTTTGCGTACGGCCCGCGCACCACCTGCGTGCCGGTGTTTTTGATCTCACCGACATACGGTCGCTTGCCCTTCATCTCGTCACCTCCCTTTCGTCATATTCGAAACCCTCAAAGAGGGATATTCGCATCCATTCCCGCATCACGCGCCGCATCGGCACGTGCCTGTGCTTCCACCTGCTGCATGATTGCCTGCATGGTGGCGGGATCCTCCTCACCGTTCGGCGGAGCAGTCGGCACGCCCTGCGGCACACCGCCGTTCGGTGGCGGTGGCGGTGGCGGTGCACTTTGCAATTGCTCTTTCTTCGTCTGCAGGATCGAAAGGGTCTCACCCGCGCCGGGATAGTGCAGCAGTTCCATCTTCGTCCAGTAGAGAATGAGCGTATCCAATTCCGTCGGATTACCGTAGCACCCCGACTGGAACTGGGCAGTGGTGTTGTTCCACATCGCCTCGCGGTTGTTCGCCAGCGGCGCCGCCGTATCGCACGAGAACAGGAAGCGGTCATTCCACCAAAACTCCCCGTTTTCGTCTCGCTCCAAAAAATCGAAGCGGTTAAACTCGTCGTATACCCGCTCGCCGCGTTCGTTTTGATACGCCACCGGGCGCGGCTCGTCCGCATACGCAAGTTTCATTTGGAAGATCAGACGGAACAGATCCGCAAACGCAGCATCCTTCATGATGCGCTTGGACTCCAACCGTCCCGCCGCCTGCGCTGCCGAGATCTCTTTTGCCTTCCCGCTCGCGGCAGTGGAATCTTGACGTCCCTGGAAGGAGTCGGTGATGCCGAGCATGTTTCGCGCTTCGTTGTACACCTGCGAGCGCATGGCCATTTCGTAGTTCAGATCGCCCTTGAACTCGTACACGCCGATGGCGTTACGATCTGATACACTCACGCGCCACACGCCGTCCTCGCCGTCTACGGTCATATCGGCGCGCCCATCGGGCAGAGTCACACGGGTTCCCGCCTTCAAAATGCGGTCGAGTATCTTCTGATTCAACCGATTCAGCGTGTTCTGCTGCGTGGTGATCTTGTCCACGTCCGATTCGCCGAGGAAGCGGCCGAACACACTCACGTTCTTCTGCAACACCACGGGATATACGTCGGGCTTGTACACGGGGATCTTGGTAGGTACGGAACGCACCCTACCCTGCTCATCCACCACCCGTTCCGCTGCGGATATTTCCCCACCGCTGAAATGGCGGGCGGTGTAGATCTCCTCAAAATCTTCGGCACGGTCTTCCCAATTGCCGCCTCCGCAGAAAGAGCACACGTCGCTGTCTGCAGGTTTCAGCTCGCCGCAATCGGCACAACGGGTAAGGTGTCGCGCTTGGTAATCTTCCACGTCCTCCAGCACCGTATCGTTGCACCAACTGAAGCGTCCGATCTTTCCGTCACTGTCGCGGTAGTACGCCACAATCTGCGTGACCATCTCGTCGGAAGGCGTCTCACCCTCGGCACTTTTCACCTCGGGCGACGACTCGCTCTCATCCTGCACGTTCACGCCATAGCGGCGCTCGATGTATTCTTTTGTTTGCGGTAACTTCAAAAACAGGTAATCCATGTCGTTGATGCTGCTGTATACACCTTCTTGCGGAATCACCATCTTCGGGTGCAGCGTGCGCACCGCCACTTCACCTGCAAAGCCGTGCGAACACACGGTAGAATCCCATTCTGCAAGCCAGAAGCCACCACCCTGTATCGGCACCATGCGTTCCATCAGATCGTTCATCGTCTCAAACGGCATGCGGTTGAGCTCGTTGCGTATCATATTCTCGATCAGTGCCGCCTTCAGCTCGTCTTCCTTATGCCGCGCCGTCACCTTCGGTTGCGGAATAGAAGAATTCACCTGCGCTTCCACGTTTTCCGCCACGATGTTCTGAATGTGATACAGCGCACGCGACTTTTCGTGTTTGCAGATCGTATCGTTATCGGTCACGGGTTGGATGTCGTTATACGTGCCGCGGTACAGCGCCTCGCGCTCGTCCATCCTTCCCGTCTCGTCCGCATACGCTTGTTCGGCCTTGGCGAATCGTTCCTGCCAAAACCTCAACTTCTCTTTGCTCACGTCGTTTCCTCCTTATGTTCTCATCGCGGCGTGCCCCATTTTTCAACCAGCACCCGCCGCAGGTCGGCATCCGCGCGGCGGTAGTCCTCCCACATGTCGGGGGTCCACCGCTCGCGTATCACCGTATTGGGCGTGCTCACCTGCATCGTCTGCTGTGAGCGGATATACCACGCGATCGCCAGCGCCATGATCAAATCGTCATGCGCCCCCTGCTCTGCCTCGGCCCGCAGCTTGTCGTTGCGAATAAAGGTCAGCATCTCTTCAAGCGTCGCGCGGTCGTGCAAAGAGGAAAGTCCTTCCCGCATCGCGTCGATCAACCCCGCAATGATCACGGGGCGGGTGACCGCCGTCGTCTTAAAGCCGAACGCCTTCTTGATGGCGCCGGTGAAATCGTCTTCCACCTCACGCACAAACTGTTTGCGATAGCCGAGCAGTTCCAGCATCTTCACGGGATAGGTCGAGAAGTTGGTCTCGATGCCGATGAGCGCCTCGTTGTAGTACATACCGAGGCAGAACATCTGCTTTGCATACGTGCCCTCCTCGTATTGGTGGCGGAGCACCGCCACCTGCTCACCCGTGATGTTATCGAGCACCTGCGCTGTGAACCAGTCGCTTCCCTCGCCCGCCGTATCGCCGCCGATGACGTACGGCCGACCGGGCACGGGCTCTTTGTAAATGGTGACGGGCCCGCCAGCCTCTTCGTAAAACGCACGGTTTTCCAGCCGCGTGCCGCCCACGCTTTCCTCGTAGGTGAAAAAGCCTTGCTTCAGCGGCGGCTTTATCGCCGCTAAACGTTCGCTCACCGCACGGGCGTTGAACACCGTCTTGCCCGTCACGCCCCATTGGCCGAGGCAGTAGACGGTGTAGTAGTATTCGTCCGTCTCGCGGTACGCTTCGAGCGTTAGGCGATCCTCTTCCGGCAGAAAACGGTTGTCGAGATAGGTGCTTTCGTGCACCGTGGCACGCGGATCCCGTCGGTCGAAAAACCGCTTCTTCAGCCAGTGTGTGGCGGAAATGGGGTTGAAGGTGAGAATCATCTGCTTGTAGTAGTTGAACTCACCGCGCATACGGATATCGAGCTGATTCAAGTCGGCTTCCGCCAGTTCGGTCGCCTCTTCGATCCATATCCCCGTCACGTTGTAGATGGATTTCAGCTTTTCGCGGTTGTCCAAGCCAGAAAAGAAGATCTGACTGCCGTTTTTGAATTTCAGATACATGTCCGAGGATTCACCCCGCGGGATGTAGAGAATGTCGTCGCTGTAGAACTCCTCCGCCTGCGCTTTCAGCTGATCAAAGCAGGACTTGCGAATGGATTTGTCCACCAAGCGGCAAACCATAAAACGGTGGCCCGGCTCGCTCGTCACGCGGTCCAGCACCTTCCGTCCGGCAAAAATGGATTTTCCGCTGCCACCGCCGCCCTTCAGCACCAAATAGCGGTTTTTATCGAAAAACAGCGGGATGAAACAATCGTTGTTCGTCTCACGCAGGTGTTTGTACCACGCAAGCACGGCGGCCTTTCGGTCGTTCCTACTCACCGCCGCCACCTTCTTCTGCCGAGCCGAACTCCATCGCAAGCTCACGCAGCAGCGCTTCTTTTTCTTCCAAGCTCATCTTGACGGCGCCACCGACGCGATCGTGCACCTCCACCGTCACCCGCTCGGAGGCGTTGAAATTGTTCTGCAGATCAAACTGCACACCGCGCAAACCGCCGCCGCTGCGTGTAAGGTTTTCTTTTTCCAAATAGGCGCGCCTGCGCCCCTGCGCACACGTTGTCGCCTCAAGATATCGCTCGTCCTTCTGGTAGTTGCACCACGTTTGTTCGCTGATGCCGAGATACAAGATCAACCCCCCGATCGTTGGCGGGACGACGTACTCCACGTAGGTGATCGGCTCGCCGAGTTGGTTTTTGATCACCCGCTCGCGCATGATGGGGTGGCCGTACTCGTCCTTCTTCTTGGTCGGCACCTTTTCCTTGGCGGCGACAACACGGCTGATGGAATCAAAGTACCGTTCCACCGCTTCCAGCAACTGCTTCGGCGTGTAGGTCTTTTTTCTCCCCGTGTCGCTCACCTCCTAAACGTCTGTTCCCGTCCGCCCACCTCCCCGGCGTTTCCTATGCCGGCAAATCCACATTAAAAAAGAGAACTGCGTGCCTCCCGCTCGCAGTTCTCTACAATGCCATTATACTCACTTTCACACCGACATTCACCGACATCTTTATTTGCACAGTCGTGCCACCGTGCGCGTGAAAATGCGCTCCATCTGCCGTTTGCTGTAGTGCATCCGTTCCGCCACCTCCGCTTGCGACAGCCCCTCGATATAGTGCATGCGCATCGCCGCCCGCTCGCGGGAAGGCAGTGTGTCGATCGCCCGCTCGATCACAAGTAGATCAGAAAGCAAGCGTTGCCGCTTTTCTTCATACAGCGCCCGTGCCGCTTCCTTTTCGTCCGTCCACCCGCTCATCAACTCGTCGGCATGGCGAACAGGCCCGCGGGGCATGCCGTCACCGCGAGCCGTCACCGGTGCATACAGCCGCCCGTCCAACCGTTCCAACATACGGTCGATCGAGGCTACCTCCTGCACCATGTTTTGATAATCCTCCAGCATCTCCTTCGTCACGCGCACACCTCCTCTCCGTGTCGCCGTTCATCGAATGCCGGGTATATGTAGCGTATGTACTGGGCACGGCCGGGCACGTACGCCCCCTGCTCCAAAAGCACCGTCCCGCTCGGGGCACGGAGCAACGCTTCGGGGCGCACCGCCACGCGGTCGCTGAACACGGGCTTGTCCACCGTGCGGGATACGGTGTATCGCTTGCCGTTCTCCACCACCCGCGTCTGGCCGATGATGTACGCCGCAAGCGCCGTCCAGTCGGGCACGCCCTTCGAAGCCCAGGCCGAAAGTTTCACCGACTCCACCTGTCCCATCGCTTTCCATTTCTGTGCGACCACCTCGGCGGCCGCCTCGTTCACGACCATGTGGATGTGTAAACGGGCCGAGGCGGCATCCTCGTCGGGTGCCGCCATATCCGATACCGCGGCCGCGTAAAGATAGATGGACTCGGACGTACTCATCCCGCGCAGCACACGGCGGTTGAGATTTTCCAATTCCCGCTCCATCGCAAGGTACATCAGATCTTCCCACACGGGCACGGCACGCCCCGCCTCTTTCCGCTCTTGCTTCATCTGCTCGGCACGGGCGGCCACCTTTGCCATCCCCGCATCCGAAAGATCGAGGGTGAGGAATCGGTCACCCACCGAAAAATTGTTGTTGAGGATACGGGCGAAGTTACGTCTGGCACACCCGGCGTTCTTTGCCGCCCGATTGATCGCACGTTTCCCATCACGGGTAGCAGTGCCGCCACGGTCGGCAATGTCGAAAACGGGGAACTTCGTTTTCTCCACCACCCCGTTGCGACACTTTGTCGTGCGGATCACGTACACCATCACCGAATCATCCTCTTTTTTTTGCGTTTGGTTCTAAATCCATCCCCTACCGAGCCTTCAAAACGCGCGCGCCCGCGCACGCGTTTTAAATATCTACATCTATGTAGCACCGATCTTATAACAGGTGCTTTGGAAGCGGTTCGTGCCCGCGCACAAACCGTCTCCAAAGAATCTGTTGCTTTTATTAAACCTCGTGTATATCGTACAACAGCGCAATATCTACTTTTCGCATTTCGTCACGACACGCAACGATTGCATACCCTTTTCCTAAGAGAGCGGTGATACCAACGGACATGATTTCAAATTCCTTCGCTTCCCGCTCACATCTCTTGCAATCCGGAACGCTGTTGCAAAAATCTGCCAACTCCATACAGGCGCTGCACTCCACAGCAGTCCTTCGTATTTTGCAAACCTTCAATGCCTCTTCCTCCCATCCGCAATCTTCCACACTTGATACAGCGCCCACGCCAGAGGATTCATAACGAACGGCAAGCGCTTTGCACGCTCATACTCGGTCCTCAGCATCTCGATTGCCTTCTCGATCGTCATTTGCCCTCTGCACCTCCAAACACCTGCGGATTATCCACAACGAACTGATACAGCCCTTTGGCAAACTGTTCCACAAAATTCTCGTCCTGTTCCTGTGTCCCGTTGTAGTTGGATATGATCGCATGACACACTTCGTGGAGGAATACCACGTGTTGATATTCCTCACACCCAACCGTAGCGACCTTGATCGTCCGATCGCTGAAGCTATGCTCACCATCCAGTACGCCGAGCCCGTCACCGCCGACAAAAGAGCTGCTCGGACGTTCGATCCGGTATGTAAATCCCCCGATTTTAACTTTTTCCGGAATCGTCATTCTCCATCTTCCTTCCTCTTGCCGTAACGGCAAAAATGATCCTTTTGCGTATAGCACCTTTCAGCGTCGTGGTATTCGAGCAATGCACGGCACATCCCGTCAGTTCTACCCTTGGTCATCCAATGGCATCCGTCGTCTGTCTCTTCCCAGTACTCGCACTTCTCACACCGTACAACACCCACCATTTCACCGGCCAGTGACGCAATGCGCGCGAGCGCCTCATCGGGTGTGTGTCCGTCCCACGCGGGAGCGCGGTCAAGTTCCTTCACCTCGAACATATCCCAATACGGCTCTATATCGTAGTGATACGTCGCCTGCCCCTGCGGCGTCTCGATGCCCACGATAAACATTCCATCGTACATATCGCCGGTATCGTGCCGTTTGCTTTTCCACGCACGGTTGGGCAAAGCGCTGCATATCACCGAAAATAGAACGGCGCGGTGGTGATACAACTCGTTGAAGGTGTGATACCCGTCCGACAGATCTCCCATCCCACTCGGCGGAATCTCCACAACATCGGCGGCAGGTTGCTTTTGTATAAGGTCAAGTACACCGTCTTTGATGAAAAAACCGCCATCCCGTATATTGCTAAAAAGCGGGGAAACTTCAATTCGTTTCATCACCGCTTCACGCGAGATATATTCAGCCATTGTTGTCACCCTGTTTATAGTTTCGATATTTATATAACTCTCCAAAATCTTTTGACAATCGTTCTATATCTGCAAGTTGCCGTTCGTTAAAATCGGCTTTATGTTTTGCAAAAAACTCTTGTTGTTCTGGTGTAATGAAAAGTATATTTGCTTCTCCATCAAAAACAGCCTTGTAAACATCACCTGCGCGAATGCATATCCACCCGTTTTTCAGTAAAATATCTTCGCCCAATCTATATCCCTTATCTATTTTGAGGGCTTTAACAATCTCATCTGCCGCCGATATATGACCGTAACTCGAACAAGGATATAAATTGCCCGCTTTATCAAGAAAACCGATTATACTCATTGTGTATCACCCACCATTTCTTTTACAAGGTTGTCGATATGCTCTGCATAGATGGTGCCGTTGGGGTATCTGCTATGTGCTTTCAACCTCTCCGCAAACTCTTTGATGCCGTCACAGTAATGTTTGTGTGCCATTTTGGTGTTATGTTTCTGCAACCTCTCAATTTCTGCCTTTTGGCGGTTGATAAGGTCAAGGGCGTTTTTACTTAAAACATCAATGCACTTTTGCCCGAAAAGAGGGCATTTGCTTTCATAGCACACAGAATCGTTTGGGTTATTCGCGCAACACTCCAGCGCCTTTACAATCTCGTTATCGGTCATCATTCCCTTTTCTCTCCCCATCATTACAGTAATCGTTCGGTCGACACCCCAGCGGGTTGCGGTTGTCCGGGTGGTTGCACCACAACCCGCTCATAAATTGATCCTCACAAAAGCGGCACTCGCGGCACCGCACCACCTCTTCGCTGTCCGCCGCTTTGCCGGCACGCAACACGCCGCCGATATGCATCCCCGCCAGTAACCCCAACGCAAAAGCAGCCACGATCGCTATTGCTGTCCACATCATCGCCACCTCCTCATCGGTACCCACAGCTGAGCACCCAGCGCCAGAACCGCGCCCATCGGCTTCCCCGATAATGCGCACACCCACCGCATCCGTGCCGAATCGAACCGTCGCGCAGACATCGCATATACCCCGCTCGCTTCATTCGTTTATAATACACACACTTCATCCCGTCACCACCTTCGGAGGCAGCGGCATCGGCTGCCAATAATCCACCTTGTATCGATCTCCGTTTGCATCCATGAATACGTCCCCGTCATACAGAAGCACCGTCGGCTCGGTGGCACCGTGCACCATGACGAGCACCTCCACCACGCCGCCCTCCTCGGGATGCCGCGCCGAATACTCGGCAAGTTCTCTGTCGGGCATCGCCACGTCACTCATCGTCCACAGCTGATGCGCCGCCTCAAACAACCGCTCGATCGTCTCCGCCGCCTGCCGCTTGATCTCTTCGTAACAATTCGGTGCCTCTCTGGCTGGACACTCCTCGCAACGATCGTACGCATCACACTGGGCGAAGTCATTAGTACAACACTGTAACGCCTCCAGCAATTTATCCAACTGCAACATTTCGTTTTCTCCTTTCTTTTGGCTGCACCTTCACGTGCAACCCGCCGCGCGAGGGCGCCATCGCCACCACCGCCATCGACCACACCTTACGCCGCACCGACGGCGGTGCTTCGTAAGCTCTCCCCACGTACAGCACCCGCTCTCCCGGCGGGAGATCTTCCCGCACGATTTCTATCGTGCATTTATAGTCCACCACCCGCACCAGCTCACGTACCGTCAACATACACTCTACCTCCCAACCAATCCTCCAAGCCTTCCCCTCGAGGGGAAGGTGCCCCCGCAGGGGACGGATGAGGTCTCTCCTTCTCCGTTCTCACCATCACGTCGTATTCAATGAGGATCTTCCCCTTCGCCTTCGCATATCCCCACTCGCGACACGCACCGCGGCTGTCCTCCCAACCGGGGAGCAGCACCACCGCATCCGACATATCGATCATCGGCAAGCACAATTTCATATACTGGTTACAATCCCCCAGTCCCTCGGGTAACAACGCAGGATCCAGCACCGTGTGCCCGAGTCCCGTGAGATACGCATCCGCTTCGAAGAACATGGCGCGATAGCCTTTTACGCCCGTGATAGGCCCTGCAAGATACATGATCATCTCGCCACCTCCAAAAATCGCACGTACTTTCCAATGTCAAGCGGGTGGTAGCACTCGCGCAACACCACCCCGCTCGCCTCGTATGTCACCATAAACCATCGCCGCAGCGGGTGGACGTACGCCACCCGCCCGCGAAAGGTACGACCGAAACCGATACCGTTCTTCGTCTCACTATCCCCCACGGTCACGATCTCCACCCGCGCCCCGCACTGTATGCGATCATCCATTTTGATACAACTCCTCAAACCGCGGGCGCACCGCATCCATTACGCGGCACATCGCACCGGCAAGCTTGGCGCCCGCCTCGACGTCGCGGCTCTTCACCGTGCCGATCTTTTGAAGTGCCTTGTTCAGCAGTCCGCCCACCTCTTCCACATATACCGCCACCGCCGTGGTGTCTGGATCGCCGGCGATCTTCAGTTGCTTTTCCAACTCGGCGGCACGGGCGGCCGTCTCGGCTTTTTCTGCATCCACCGCCGCGGTAAGTTGCGCCACCCGCTCGTTCGCTTGGCGCTTCGCCTCTTCCAAGGCTTCTTCCGCCCGCTTTTGTGCCGCTTTGGCATCCTTCACCGCTTTGTTGTATTTCTCCGCGGTCGCCTTTTCTGCGGCGGCAACCGCCGCTCGTTTATCGGCTTCCACTCGCTTGCGCTCGGCAGCCTGCCCCGCCTCATGTGCCTCGCGGATACGTGCTGCAATCCGATCCTTCTCGTCGTCCGCGCTCTTCTGAAACTCGCGCACCTGCCGTTCCAGTTCCTCTATGTAGGCGTTTTTCTGTTCAATGGTACCGGCAACGTCCGCCACTACCTCTTCCGACCGTGTGGCAAGCTCTTCCTTCAGCCGCTCGTTTTCCTCGGTTACGAAGGAGAGTTGCTCCCCCGTATCCTTCAGCTTCGCGGTCAACTCCCGAAGCTCACGCGCCGACATATCCTCCACGTTGTGTTCTTCCAGAAACGCCTCACGATCCACCGCATACACCTGCGTGAGGATCTCCAGTTTCGTAATGCCGAGATGCGCCTGCTCTTCCATCAGCGAAGGACCGAGCTGCTCCAGCGCCCGAATATAGGTATACGCCTGCCGCTGACCGATGCCCACAACGTCGTCCACGTACACCTCAAACGAGGTGCACCCCAGCTCCTCATACAGCCGCTCGTCCCGCATGCGTTTGAGGCCGCGGGAAAACTCCACCATTGCCACCGCCGCTGTCTTCCCGTGCTGCATGATCTGCGTGTGCAGTTCGATGGCCGTCCGCGTTGTTTCCGGAACGGCCTCATTCAATTTGATAATGTCACTCATTGTTGAATTCTCCTTTCATACATCACACCGCTACCCGTTCGGGCAGCAGGCTCTTGGCAAGCTTCAACGCAAACGCCCGTGCATCCTGCGGCGCGGCCGAATCTTTGTATCCGTATATCTGTTGTACCCGTCCGTTCTCAATGTCGATCTGCGCGGTATAGAGCGCCTTTTCCTCTGCACCGATCTTCCGCACGAACACGATCAAACTCTTTCCCTTAATGTGCTCTCGGAAATACGTGCCGTTGCCCACGCAGTGGTCCAGTTCTTCGCCTTCCCGCACAAAGTCCACTATCGTCTGCGGAAATACCACCGTATATTTTTTGCTCTGCGGCACCACAAGGCGGGGATATATCTCCTCCACGACCCGTTGCATCTTTGCCTGCTCTTCCGCCGTCTGCGCCACCTTTTTGCGGTGGATCAGTCGGTCGTGGGATACCTTCACGTCCCGCGGAAATCGCACTGCTTTGTCGTCGAGCGCGATATCCATGCCGCGGCATATGTTCCAGTAGTCGGTCAACCAGATGACCACGTGCCCCCCGATGTGTCGGTCTTTTGGGAAGTGTTCCCGTTGCAGCGCGATCTGTTTCACGAGATAACGCGCCACACGCGAGAAGGTATCGGTCGAGAGTACGTCCAGCATTTGCTGATGCGGCCAATCCCCCGCCATCGCTTCCCGTAGCGCCGTCATATCTTCGGCGTGCACGTACCCTTTCGCCCAACGAATGGCGGCGTGCTCGCTGTAGGTGATGTCCAGTGCGCGATACATCGCCTTGTATTGAGGGTTTATCCCCAACAACTCGCCGAACCCGCTCGCCTCGTTCACGTCACAGATACGCCCGCTCTCACACAGGCGGTATAGTCCAAGTTTGAACAGATACTCTGCTACCGGATTATTCTTCAACTCATCCAACAGACCGATCATATTGAACGGTCCTTGTGCCGCCGAGAGCGCTTGCAGATCGACGTTGTACATGCGATCACCAAACACCTCGCGCAGATTGTTCGGGTAAATCCATCCATCATACTCAAACGGATCGTTGTTGCGCGCTCTCACCCAATCGAGACCGCAATACATTTTCGACCGCAAAGCATACGAATAGATCGTCGGCTCGCCGTATCGATTCTTCGAATAGATCACGCGGCAAACGTCCTGCGTTGCATACGTCTTTTTGCATTCCGAAAACTCCCGCTTCACCTGTACCGTGCGGACGAGCAGTTCGTTGTCCTCCGTCTTGTGGCAGATAGTCACGTCCGCCCTTGCAGTCAACCGCAAATCGTACCATTCGCCGATCATCGTCATGTCCCGTCCGCAACGGCGGCAAGTCGTACGGCGCAGATGCTTGCCGTCTGTCACTTTATACCGCGCGCCGCACCCGCTGCACTTCGCCCAGCGCTTCCCCTTCTCTTTTTTGCTGATGAACAGATACTCCTCGCCGAACACACCCTTTTCTTCGCACCATCGGTACAGATCAGCAGGATATGCAGGGAACAACGCCATAAGTCGTTGAAACAAAGCGCGCTCGTTGTCCCACTTCTTTTGCTGTTTCTCACCGTTCTTTTGTTCGCAGAACCCGTCCAACGTCGAGACCAAACATCTTCTGTCCATCCTCCAATGGTACACACCGTGAGAATCCATAAAGTCGTACGCAAGAGTGCTGTCTTGCACACTGCACGTAACCGCCGGTCGTGAATAGCTCCTATACCCCAACGCGGTGCCGATCTTACAGTTCGACCACACGGTGTCTTCACCGTCTTCGTCACTCACCGCCTGGATACTGTTCACCCCGTCGCAGGCATACCGCACCCGTTGCGCTTCGCCCACGATATCCACGATCAACAGATCTCCCACCACAGCCGCAGCCGCCGCGTACTCCGTACCTTTCTCCCTTTTCGGCAACGCGAGCGGCGGTATCGCCAATATCTCCTTTTTCCGAAGCATCCTTGGCACCCCCTCAAAAGAAGTCCGCGAAGGACAAGCTGATCACGTTGTCCGCAGGCGCCGTCGGCGCGGCCGTCCCCGCCGTCTGAATCTTCATTTCAAACTGCACCGTCGCACTCGGCAGATAATGCCGCACCGCCCGGGAATACACCTCGAAATCCGAAATGGCGTTACCGCTCTTCTCCATGATCTTCTTGCAGCATTCCTCAAAGGAACCGCCCGCGACCACCGCGCGGGCAAACACGTCCGATTGTCGGCAAAAGTCGATCAGCGCATCTGCCACGCAAGACGCCACCGCCTTCGCCTTTTGGTCGGCGGCCGTGAGTTTCCGCTCGTTGTTCAGCTTCTCAACCGCCTCGTCAATGATTTTGAAATCCATATTCTTTTCCTCCTTGCTTTTCTCGCAAGGATATGCTATACTGTCCTTGCGAGATTTCCGTCATTAAGTCTTGCACACGAGCTCACACACCGCGCCTTGGTGTGTGGGCTCTTCTTTTTTGCCTCCCTTGTCTAAAGGGAGAGGGCAGGGATTCTCTTTTCATTACACACCTCATTTCAGCATACTGTTCAGGATTTCCTTCGGCACTTCGATATACAGGTATTCCACCACCATGCGGTCGAATTCCTGCCGTTGCCGATCGCTCAGCTGATCCCCGTGCGGGATCCCGTTGCCGCGGCGGTAGTCCTCCATCAACCCTGCAATCACGGGATGTTGCAGATTCGTCACGTACGGCTCACCTTTCGCCATACGAAACATCCCGTCTTCCGGCGCAGGCGGCGCTTCATTGGCCCGCAGATTTCTCGCCACCCTCAACGCTATGGTGTCGTTGTACGCGTTCCACGCTTCCTCCGCGCTGAACGTCTCGCTGATGCGCGACACCTCACCCGTCTCGCGGTTCTCCTCGATCACGACGAAATGGCGCCCCGTCTGCACACACGCGATGATCGACCGCGCACCCGCCGTCTGCCACCGCACCTTTCGCTCGTTCATTGTTTCTCCTCCTCTCTGCGGCACTGCCGCACGGCTTGTCCCGCCATCGAGCAGGCGATCAGCAGAAATCCCCAAAACACCCGCGTGACACATTGGAAGTTGTCGCCGCCGTTTTCACACTCGCCAACAGCGCCGAGCACGAGTACCACGCCCGTCACTGCAACCGCCGTCAGCACCCATCCAACAATTCTTTCCCGCATTATGCACCCTCTCCTCTCGTCACTTAGGCAACACGCCCGTCCTCAAAAATTCCTCGGCGGGTGCCCGCGGGATCACAAACAGCCAACCTCCGGACGGCAGGCGACTTGCAAAACCCAGCGGGAAACTGCCCGCTCTCATCGCGTTTCGAATCACCTCCGGATTTTTTCCCACGCGACGAGCAAACTCCGCAGGACTCATATTTTCTTCCCGAATCATCCTTGGCACACTCTCTCACTCCTTCAACTGTCTCACCCAGTGCTCTGCCCGATCTCGCGCAAGCCCTGTCACACGGTTCTTCACCACACGGGCAAGCATCGCCCGTCCGTAGATCACGTCGTTGTTGGTGACCGAAAGCATCTCGGTTGCAAGCACGTTCTCGCCTTCCTCAGCCTCACCGCACAGCAGCAGCACCAGATCGGTCATAAAGGTCGGTACCGCCACGTAGTCCCCTCCCGCGATCTCACGCACCTGCTCACGGGTAAACCCGCCATCCTCACACTCCACCAACATGGGCTCCTCGCCCGGCCGTAAATCAATCAAAAATGCCATATACATTCTCCTTTCGCTTAAATTTGACACACCCCCCTTTTTGTGCTACCATAAATCCAAAAGGAAGGTGCTAACAATGAACATCTGGACGACCGTCATCATCCCCATACTTACCATCGCCGTCACAAGCGTTTCCTCTCTTTTCGTCGCGAAAATGACAGCAAAAAAAGAGGTTCAAAAAATGTACGCCCAGTGGCATCGCGACGATATCATTGAAAGCCGAAAGGCATTCGCTGAAATGGTTTATGTCCTATCTTCGCACATCTACAGCACCCACGACGGGTATCAAAAAGATTCAGTCAAAGCAGTTGCGTCCTTTGCCGCGTTCGTCCGCGACCGGCACATCAGTTCCATTCTCCATGAACTAACCCTCGCCGTACATAGCGGTAACAAACCCGAAGTAAAAAGCCTTCTTCTGCACCTACAAGAAGACATCGGCGAGTTTTGGGAAGCACAACAGCCCACTGACAAGAACAACAAGACCAAGCGCAACAAGTGAGATTGTAATCTTTTTCTTGTACGTCTTAACGATCTCGTCACGGTGGCGGGGAAACAGTTCCGCTCCGTCTTGCATAGCCCACCAATAACCGAGCGCCTTCCCCGGCAGATAACCCAAACCCGCCAAGTTCAGCGCAACCCCTATCCAAAACAGCACGTCTCTCCACATTTGATATTCCCTCTCCTCTCTCCGAGCAGCCTTCGCGGCTGCTCTTTTGTTTTGGTTGTACACCGGCCGTGCGAATTTTCTCAACTTTGTGCATCCCTACCAAAAGCGCAAAAAGCATGATTATCGCAAAAATACGCAAACAACCGAACTTAAACGCAAACAACCGAATACGTGTTTTACCGCCCATCTTTTCGCCCCCTAAAAAACAACGATCCTTTGTGCAAAACGTCAGCGCGTAACTTTGAGCATTTAGTACAGCATATTGACAACTTCTTCAATTTGCCTATGATTCAAATCAAGCGCGCTTGATTTCACTGTGTAAAGGAGGATTCAAATGCCTAAAGACAAGCAGACCGGCCCTCGTGCTGCGAAAGCCGCATCCAAGGTCCTACGCGACAACCGCACCGGCGGAGCAAGCAAGACCGCGGCCGGCTCGGCACTATCGCAATGTCCCGTTAAAAAAAGAAAATAACCAATTGATCAACAGATGCTGTGCTGCAGAGCAGCATCTGTTTTCTGTTTTTTTGTTCAATTTTGAACATTTAAAATAAAAAAAGAGGAAATGACATAATTTTTTTCCTTTTTCGCAGAACAAGCAGTACACACCTTTTCAATTTCGGTTTGTTTCCATGGTATTTTGTTGTTCAATTTCATCGATACGCTGTGCTCTGACATTCCGATTGCTTTTGCAAAATTCTTTTGGCTACCAAAACATTCGGCAATAATGCCCTCCAATACTGAATAATCATATGACATACAATCGCTCCTTTCCAATTTGTTCAACCGCTTTGAACAAATCCATATTAGCACACATTTTTCTTGTTGTCAACCCCCTTTAGTTCAATAATTTTGAATAATTTTATTGACAAAATGTTCAATTCGTGATAGATTGTTGACAAAAGGAGCTGATACTTATGAAATCGTCCACCAGTGAACGCCTTCGAGAAATAATGAGAGAGCGTAACATCAAACAAGCCGATATCGTCCGTCTCGCAGAGCCTTACTGTGCTAAATTCCGACAAAAGTTAGGTAGAAACGATATAAGCCAGTTTGTTAGTGGGAAAGTGAAACCCGGACAATGGAAACTCACCATTCTTGGTCTCGCGCTTAATGTTTCCGAAGCGTGGCTTATGGGCTACGATGTGCCCCGTGACAGAGACACTTACGATCCCGATCTCCCCTCGAACATCCTGCCCTTACCTAAAACGCGCAAGGTGCCCCTGCTCGGCACCATCGCCTGCGGCGAGCCGATTTTGGCAACCGAGAACATCGCCGCCTATTTGGACGTGGCGGAGGAGATTCACTGCGACTTCGCCCTGCGCTGTAAGGGCGACAGCATGATGGACGCCCGTATCCTCGACGGCGACGTGGTGTACATCCGCCACCAGCCCGATGTGGAAAACGGCGAGATCGCCGCCGTGCTGATCGACGGCATGGAGACCGAAGCCACGCTGAAGCGCGTCTACAAATCGGAAGGCCAGCTGATGCTCACCCCCGCGAACGCCGCCTACAGCCCGCTCGTGTTCATCGGCGAAGACATCGCCCGCGTGCGCATCCTCGGCAAAGCCGTCGCGTTTGCAAGTTTGGTGAGGTAAAGGGGGCGGTGATCATATGGCAAAACACGACTCTCATTTTTCGCGTCTTTTATGGAAGACAGTGAAGGTATACCCACCAATCCCACTTTTCAACTTTAACTATGACGCCGCCGCGCAGTCCGGAATTAGTGGCAATCGTCTTACTCTCGTTACAGATCCTCTTAAATATTTTCTTTTGCTTTTTGGTATTCTGTCCACAATAATTCCGTTCTCTTTGCTCTTCTCCACTTCTTTAGCGTACGCTTTTATCATTTTCGTCATCTACGCCTTTTTTTCTCTGCATTTCCCCTTCATTGGCGCGACGCTATCAACTCTAATCTGGACCTGTGCGTTCTTATTTTGCGTGATACTATCACCAAATCCTTCGCCACACTGGTTTTCTTCCCTTATTTCTACTGAATATCTTGGGGCTCTTTTTGTTGCGGTCCCCATGATTAATCTATTCCCAATTTACAGACCTATTCGCGAAACAATCAGGTGGTGGCGTTTGGATAGAAATCAGAAGGACCTTTGTCGCTTTGCTCTACTTCTTGTCGATCACCACGAAAAAAGTTACGTCCCTCCCTATAAGATATCTTTTCTCCCGGTTGTACGCTCTGCTGCAATCAATTTCTTGTATAAAACTAAAAATGTGACAACGTATTTAGACTCGTACCCGCACGAAGAAACCGCCTATGCAATCGCTATGGACATTCTCTTCACTCAGTACAACAGAGACACCGCAACCTTTCTTCGCCCATTGATCATCGAATGTGCCACTAAAGCGCTCCGTCCTGCATTTAAACTCTGCGAAAAAGAATACAAAAACCTTTACGGCTGTTTTGAAATAGATCTTGATTTGGAACAAATCACATATGGACGCGAAACCGCTCTAAAAATGAAAAGTCCCCTTTTCAAAAACCGCGAATATGAATATCACGAAGCCTACAATTTGATCAAAATCTACAACGCGAATACCGTGATTGATCGAATATCCTCTACCTTGTGTAAGAATGATATCTGTATTCCTTGGGATCGTTTGAGCTATGATTTACGATACCCTGTAGATTTCCTCCCCCCCGCTCACCGCGCCGTATACAAGGCCGCGCTTGCCGAACTGCCGGAAGACCCCGCTCTCCACAGTGCGTTGCAGGTTCGCCTTACCGACAGCATACAAGAGATCGACGACCTCACCGACTATATGGGTGGCAAGTTTCCCGTGGCTACCATCGCGCTCGCCTTGTATCTCGATGCGCTAACGATGGAATACACCGCTACCGGCAACGTCGCCCTGCGACCTCTCATCGCTCAGTACGATCGCGCCGTCCGCGCGGCGGGTGTTGTCGGCGAGGAAGAATACGAACACTATATGGACACCGTCTGCACGTGGTACGACCGCCACACCGAACGATCCACATAAAAAAACAAGAATCCCGTCCTGCAGCAACAGGACGGGACCGATGCAAAACACCCACAAACCACCAAAGGCATTCTGCGCTCACATTATACTACCGTCCGCGCCGAATGTCAATTATAGGAGGTATTTATGAGCAAATACGGAACGGGTAGCGTTCGCACTTTGCCGAGCGGCAAGGTGCAGCTCACCGTGTTAGAAGAAGCGGTAGGCGGTAAGAAATACCGTAAAAGCTTTACAGGAAATTCCGAAAGCGAGTGTCGCCGTGCCTATAAGCAATGGCTCGCCCGCTCGTCCGAAGAGTCCGCCCCTGCAAAAGAAACCCTCACACACGCAATCGACCGTTGGCTGGAGGCATACAAGGAAGGCCAAGTGTCATGCGGCAGTATGAAAAACTATCAACTCTATTCCAAGAAGATCAAAGAGGCACTCGGTGCGCGTCTTGTCACAAGCGTGCGGGAATACGATCTGCAGACGTTTCTCTCCTCCAAGAGCGGCGAAAGTCAATCGGCCCTGGGATACTATCGCATTATTTTGAAGAACACCTTCAACATGCTGCGAAAAGAGCGCATCGTTTCCGTATCTCCGGCAGAGGATCTCACTTGCCCCTCGTTTGAAATACCAGAACCCGAATTTTACAGCCGCGACGATATCAACACCATCATCCGCTTCGCTCGCGAGGACGAGAACTTTGGCACGGCTATATTGATAATGCTGTACACTGGCATTCGCCCCGGTGAAATGTGCGCCCTCACGTGGGAGGATATTGATCTCGATGCACAGATCATCACAATTAATAAGGGGGTAGGGCGCGTAGAGGGCGGCTACGGCATACGCCCCACAAAAACAAAAAAGGTGCGCCACATTGCCATATCCGACGATCTGCTGCCAACCCTCGCCGCACGCACGGACGAAGGGTGGGTCGTCAAGAATCGCTACCGTTCCTATATGGCTCCCAAATCCTTTGAACACGCCTACTATAAATTCTTTGATCGCTTAAATGCCACTCGCTCTAAGCCAATCACAGTGTTGTCGCCGCACAAATGCCGCCACTCGTTCGCTACCCATCTGTTGTCCGGCGGCGCAAATATTCGTGCGGTGCAAGGTTTTCTCGGTCACAGCAGCGTAACCACTACACAGCGATACACACATGCAGATATTGCGGAACAGCGTGTCACGATCAACAAACTTTCATATTAAATCGCCACCCATAAGGGTCGTTCAAAAGAAGGTAAAAACAGCAAAGATTACGCACGAATTACGCACGATGCCCCTCAGCCACGGTATACAGCCACTTTTGTGCAGACTGTAAATCTGTTGTCTCTGACTTCGGTGGTTCGAATCCACCCTCTCCCACCAACAAAAGAAGCATCCCATCGGGGATGCTTCTTTTGTTTTGTGCGCGAGGGCGTTTGAGAAGCCCGAACGCAAGTTTTCCGTTTTTGCGTCCTTTCTCTTGCGTGCCCCACTCGCTTACACAAGCACCAAACTGAATTTGCGCCAAAACTTCGACCGCAAAATAACGGCTGTCGAAGCCGTTAAGGAAAACTTTGACGGACTTCGTTGCGACAGCAACGAATGTCCTGTGGTTACGAATCCACCCTCTCCCACCAAACAAAAAAGACTTGCTACGGCAAGTCTTTTTTGTTTGTGTTTGTGTCCGCAGGACACGACATCGTTTGACCGCTTGCGGTCAACATCATTTTGTGCGAAACACAAACATCGTTCCGATTGAGCGGACACAAAACGATGTTGCGCTACGCGCAAACAGTGTTGCACCTTGCGGTGTAAACGATGTGATGCTTCGCATCAACGATATTACGGCTTCGCCGTAAACACTTGCGCTTTGCGCAAGGATGTTGCACTTCGTGCAAAAGAATGGTATAATTCGGTCGAGGTGATAGAAATGAAGGAAGATAAACTCTCTGATTTATCAATGCAGTTATCTGTTGATGTTCTTAATTTAGTAAAAGAACTTCGTCATAGAAAAGAAACTATCATTTCAAATCAGATTGGCAGAAGCGCTACAAGCGTTTGTGCCAACATTGCCGAAAGCAAATATGGTCACAGTCGTGCCGATTTTATTGCAAAACTTGAAATTGCATTAAAAGAAGCAAGTGAGACGGGCAAATGGCTTGAAATGCTTTATAAAACAGACTATATTGACGAAGCGACATACAAAAGAATAAACAAAACTTGCTCTACAATTAGAATTTTACTGATTACTTCAATTAAAACTGCAAAGGAAAACAGCAAATGAGATTTATAAACTGGAATATTAGTTATGCAGGAGATACAGAAAGTAAATTCAAATACTTGCAAACGGTTATTACAAAAGACACTTGCGTAATGTTACAAGAGGTAAAACCCCATGCATATGAATACATCAAAGAGCAATTACAAAGCGAGTACCTTCTTTTCTATTCATTAAATTACAGAAAACCAAGTAAATTTGACTCAGATGCAAGAAAACTTGGCGTGTTAATTATTATTCACAAAAGTTTTCAGGTCGAAGATTCAGGAGTGATAGAACGCAGTCCTTTCCCTGACAGGACAATGTATATTGATTTTGTTCACGATAATAAAAGTATTAAAGTTTTGGCTCTCCACTCGTTAACCGGTTGCGGTTATTATAGAACAAAATCAATTCAATACGATTCTTTTACAGAATTTATTGATAATTTTCAACCGGATATTATCGGAATTGATGCCAATGAACCGCAAATTGATCATTATGATATTAAGCAAATGCAGTTTTTTGATAACGGTCCCGGTGCAAAACACTTTTTTGATAAAATTGATGAAATCGGTTTGGTCGATTCGTTTGTAAAGCATAATAATATTACTGTGTATGAAAATGGAGTTCCGCTTGCAAAATCACATAACATAAGACGAAAAGGTGCGGTGAGATATGATTTTATATTTATTAAAAATCGTTTTGAAATAAATTTAATGAATTATTATTATGAAGATGCAATAAAAGCAGGAAGTGATCATGCATTGTTGGTGTGTGATTTGAAATAATTCTCTAGACTTTTAAAACTTTTCGTATATAATTGCTGTTACCAAAAAGAAAGGTGGCAGTGATATGTCAAGAGAAGAATTGCAAGAAGAAATACGGTTTTTATACGGACTTTGGTACAGATACTTTGACCTCTATACTTTTCTAAAAAAGAACAAACGAGGTTTAGAGTTGATACCCAAACTCCGTGAAAAACAAAATGAACTTTTACGACTAATTGACTTCGCAAAAGACCAACTTTAAGTAGGCATCTAAATGGTTCGGAACAACCAACAAAACAGGCACCACTTCCGTGGTGTCTGTTTTGTTTTTTGCGTTAAGATGAATTCGAACAACCGAAACTTCTTGAAAAATGCGATAAGCCATGCTATAATAACCGCAAGGTTGGTGAAATTATGAATGTGGTAGCATACGGTGAATGGAAAATCGCCGTTGATATTGACAAAACTAAAGCATATTACGACACATATAAAACAAACAACCATCAAGCCAACAGAAACTTTACAGCGTATTGCCAAAATTTAACCGCAGAGGAAACCGCTTTTTTTGATGCGTTTGGAATTAACCCCACCTGTTGTGATATTGAGCATAGCGGGGCTGATAAGAAAGGGAACTTTCCCTGCGGCGGTTATTATTATGTTTGCGGAACATATTTGGCATATCCGCCCGAAGAATTGATAACCATAGAAGAACTCGCAGAAAACGACTTTGTTGACGAACGTCCCGATCCACGCGTGGATATTGGCATGTTTCAATTCGATTTTCAATGCGAAGATTATATAATCAACGCGATTCCGGACGATATTCCCGCAGGTTTTATTTGTATTCGTTTTTGGTGTGAGGAAATGAAATGGTTATTGCCCGAAAAGCCGGAAGAAAGGATGTATGAACCTCCGCACTTTTGGGAAATACATAAAATCATTAAAGAAAAAATCGACAATAAAAAGCAGCAAGTTTTCGATTTGGAAGAAACCAAATCCGAATTTTTACGTTTTTTTGAGAATCAGAATATCAAAGCACAGCTGTTAGGCAAAAAAGAAACCAAAGAATACAAAAAAGAATGGATAAACAGACTGGCTCCTGCCGATGCCAACATACGAGAAATCCAAAAACTTTGTCTGGATTCTCGCAAGTACACTCCGTTTCTTTGGCATATTTTCAGTTTTGAGTTTTTAAATTGTGAAACGGAAGATGCGGCTAAAAACGTATTCAACCACGAAAGCAAAAACCAATGTGTACTTGTCAGCAATGTTGACGACATTGCATTTCAATTGGAACATGCAGAAAACATCACCGCAGAAGAATTAGAACAGTTTGTAGATGTTACAATGACCGCAAGTGATTTTTCTTGGACGTATACCAAAACGCACGAAGATATGTGTGGCCCGTATTTTTATAAAAAATAATTCGCTAACAAAAACACGCACCATACCGGAAGGAAATGCGGCACCCTCCTCTCCGGCGCTCTCCCTAACACCGTGATACTATACATTTGAGGTGATTTCTGTGAAAGCGTGTATCATCCAACCCCCCTATTCCCGCGACGTTGCGTTTTCGGATGCCTATTTCAACTACAAATTGGACCTGCTCGATCAATGCGACGCGTCGGTGGATATCGTCGTCCTGCCGGAATACAGCGACGTGCCGTGTGCCACCGAAACACGGGAAGAGACCCTGTTTTACCACAAGAAATACATTGACGTGCTTCTTAAAAAATGCGTCGATACCGCCCGCCGTTGTCACACGCTCGTGTTTGTCAACGCGCTGTGCGAAGCGGACGGAAATTACCGCAACACCACCTACGCCATCGACCGAAACGGCAACGTGGTCGGCAAATACTTCAAAAAACATCTGCCTCCGCTGGAAGTGGATGTGCTGAAACTCGACACGTCCTATACCCGCACCTATTCCGAGCCGTACGTACTCGATATCGACGGCCTGCGCTACGGTTTTCTCACTTGCTACGACTTTTATTTTTACGAAGCGTTCGCCGCCATTGCACGGCAAAACGTGGACATTATCATCGGTTGTTCCCTGCAACGCAGTGACACCCACGACGCCATCGAAATTATGTGCCGCTTTTTGGCGTACAACACCAACGCATATGTCCTTCGCTCGTCGGTCAGTTTTGCGGAAGATTCGGCTGTCTGCGGCGCCTCTATGGTGGTGTCTCCCTACGGGAAGGTACTGCACAATATGCGCGGCAGATTCGGCGCGGCAACGGTGGAGTTTGACCCCCGCGACAAGTATTACAAACCCGCAGGGTACGGCAATCCCGACGCGGCGCATTACGAATACATCGAATACGGACGTGCCCCGTGGCAATACCGCTTTGCGGGCAGTGCCGTCGTAAACAACGACGCGACCATGCCCTATCCGCGGGTGTGTGCCCACCGCGGGTTCAGCACCGTTGCGCCCGAAAACAGTATGCCCGCCTACGGTGCGGCGATCGCGATGGGTGCCGACGAGATCGAATTTGACTTGTGGCCGACGAGGGACGGCGAGATCGTCTCCTGCCACGACCGTGAGCTTGAGCGCGTCAGCAACGGCACAGGACGGATCACCGACCACACCTTGAAAGAATTGAAAGCATTGGATTTCGGCGTGAAATTCGGAGATGCGTTCAAAGGCTTACGCATTCTTCGGTTTGAAGACATTTTGCGTAAATTCGCAGGACAGGTCGTGATGAACGTACACGTAAAGCCCCTCTCGATGACCGACCCGTACCCCGAAGCGACTATGCAAAAGATCGTGTCACTCGTGCGGCAATACGGGTGTCAGAAATACGTATACTTTATGCTCGAAACGGATCACCAGATTCGGCAGTTCAAAGCATACGCACCCGAAATTGCCGTGTGCGTCGGACATCTGCAGGAGCGTCCGTGGGATATTGTAGACCGCGCGATCGCATTCGGCTGTGAAAAGGTGCAACTGTTCAAGCCGTATTTTAATCAAGAGATGATCGACAAGGCACACGCACACGGCATTATTTGCAACGTATTCTGGTCAGACGAGCCCGAAGAAGCACGCTCTTTCTTGAACATGGGTATCGACACCATTCTGACCAACGACTACAACCTCGTGTCGCAAGCGGTGAAAAAAGGAGAAAACGTATGATCACGTCGAAAAACGATTACCACGCCTTTCTTCAGCAGGACGCAATGGCGTTGGGGCAGCGGAGGACGCGCCCCAAACTGTTCGGCGACGACATTTGGAAATTTGAGCGCTGTCTGCGTCGGCGGGAATATTATCTCTCCCTTTCGCGCAACAAGAAGGTGCTGTTTCTCCTCCCGCTGATCGCCAATCACCTGCGCTTCCGCAAACTTTCGTTCAAACTGGGCTTTTCCATTCCTGCCCGCGTATTCGAGGAAGGGCTTTCCATCGCCCATTACGGCACCATCGTGGTGCATCCCCACGCCAAGGTCGGCAAGAATTGCCGACTGCACGAAGGGGTGAACATCGGCGCCACCAACGGCAGTGAGCGCGCCCCCGTCATCGGCAACAACGTGTTTATCGGTACGGGTGCTAAGATCATCGGGGATATCACCATTGCAGACGACGTGGCGATCGGTGCCAACGCGGTGGTGGTGCGTTCCATCACCGAAGCAGGCACCACCTGGGGCGGTGTTCCCGCCCGTAAACTGAGCGACAACGACTCGCATTCCAATTTGTCGAAACTTCTTTTTTAAAAAGCACAAAACAGCACCCGAGTCCTGTAGGATTCGGGTGCTGTTTTTACTCCGCCGTTTCCATTTCGTTGCGCAGGCGGCGGATGATCTTTTTCTCCAGTCGCGAAATGTAGGATTGCGAGATACCGAGCAGGTCGGCAACCTCTTTTTGGGTGTGTTCCCGTGCCCCCGCCATGCCGAAACGCAGTTTCATGATCGTCTGCTCCCGTGCCGACAGGCGGGCAATGCACGCGTACAAGAGGTCGCGTTCCGCCTCTTGCTCCACCCCGCGGTGGATCTCCTCGGGATCACTGCCCAGCACGTCCGAAAGCAACAACTCGTTGCCGTCCCAATCCACGTTCAGCGGCTCGTCGATGGAGACCTCACCCCGCTGTCCCGCACATTTGCGCAGATGCATCAGAATTTCGTTCTCGATACACCGCGAGGAATAGGTGGCGAGTTTGATACCGCGGGAGGGGCAGAAGGTGTTCACCGCTTTGATGAGCCCGATGGTACCGATAGAGATGAGATCTTCGATCCCCACTCCCGAATTTTCGAATTTGCGGGCGATGTACACCACCAACCGTAAGTTGTGTACGATAAGCTCCTCGCGGGCGCTCTCCTCCCCCGCCTCTAACCGTGCGAACACCGCGCGTTCCTCCTCTGCCGTAAGCGGCGGAGGCAGGGTGTCCGTGCCGTTTATGTAATGTACGCTTTGCCGCACCGTGCGGCAGAGCAACCAACACCACAAGCGTCTTAACATAACGTAACCTCTTTCTCCAACACAAAATCCGCGCCGATCAATACCCGCTCGCCCGCCTCGCGGCTGACTGCCACAAAACCGCCCGTCACCTCCCGCGCTACCCCGTCGCACACTACCCACATTCGCTCGGGGCAAAACGCCGCCAACACCCCGCGCCCGCCCACCGAGGTATACGGCACGGGGCGTGCGCCGTGCGGCAGGGTGGGGCAATCGGGATGCCACGCGGGTGAGAGCAGACCTTTCAGCAAGTCATACGGGGCAACGGCCACCGAAGCCCCCGAAAACGGCTCGCGCAGGCGGTTGCCGCTGTCGTAAAACGCGGGCAGCGTCACCACCTCGCCGCGGTGCCGTATTTGCAACTCATAGGTGCGTCCCGTCACCCGCCGATGGGTGGTCAAGCGGTCGTACAGGCAAAACAACCCGTATGCCGCGGCGGTACAACCGACCAGCAACAGCGGCGGCAGGTCGCAATACACCACCCCGTTTACCACCGTGAGCCCGCGCGGGGCAAACAGCCAATATACCGCCATCGCCACCCCCGCCACAGCGGTGGAGAGCAAAAAGAACACCCCGCACCGCCGCCACACGGCACGACCGCGAAACCCAAACGCCGCCCCCACCGTGAGCCACGCGGCGGCGGCATTGTAACATACCGACAACCACGGCGGCATCGGCGGCAACAGCACCGCGCACGCCGTAAGCGCCCCCACGGCAGCCCCCGCCACCGTACGCCAGCCGCGGTGCGGGATACGGAGCAGCCGTGCCGTGCCGTGAAGCAGTAAAAAATCCATGCCCCAGTTGGTCACGAACAGAATATCGAGATACAGTATCATACCGCCGTCATCCTTTCGGTAACACCCATTGTATCACCCGCCGCCGGTGGATTTTGCCGAAAAAAACAGACCTCCGTGAATTTCACGGAGGTCATCGTACGTATTCATTTCACCCGAGCCAGTTACGGTCGGTCTCGTAGTTGCGGGGGCGTTGCATCAAAGCGGCAAGTGCCTCTTTGGGCGCCATCCCTTCGTAGCAAATGCGGTAGCACTGCTCCGAAATGGGGAGTTCCACCCCGTAGCGTTCGGCAAGCGTACGGGCGGCGGCGACCGCCAGATACCCTTCCACCGTGCCGACTTTTCGAATCGCTTCGGCGGGCAGCATCCCCTGCCCGATCAAAATACCCGCACGGCGGTTGCGGGAGTGCATACTGCCGCAGGTCACGATGAGGTCGCCCATACCCGAAAGCCCTGCAAACGTCTCGGGACGCGCCCCCATCGCCACGCCGAGCCGCGCGATCTCAGACAGACCGCGGGTCATCAGCGCCGCTTTCGCGTTGTCGCCCATATCGAGGCCGTCCGCAATACCCGCCGACAGCGCAATGACGTTCTTCATCGCACCGCCGAGTTCCACCCCCACCATATCGGTGTTGGCGTAGATGCGAAACGCAGGATTCATCAATATCTTCTGTACCTCTTCCGCGGTGGCGGCATCCGCCGCCGCACTGACCACCGAGGTGGGCACGGCACGCGCCACTTCTTCGGCGTGAGAGGGGCCCGACAGCACCGCCACGCGGGCAGCGGGCAGCATTTCGGTCAACAGATCACCGAACAAGCGGTTGCTTTCGGCGTCGATGCCTTTACCCACGTTGACGAGCAAGGCACCCGCAGGAAGAACGTCCGCCAATTTTTTCGCCATCTCGCAAATCGCAAAAGACGGCACGGCAAGGATCACCAAGTCCGCACCTTTCACGCAGGCGAGGTCATCGGTCATCTCAATATGCGGGGAGACCGCCACACCCGGCAACAGTTTTTTGTGTTGCCCGTGGCGGCGAATGGAGTCGAGCTCTTCGGGGAACGCCGACCACAGCGTGACGGCGTTTCCGTGGCGGTGCGCCATGATTGCCAGAGCGGTGCCCCAACCGCCGGCACCCAAAACCACAATGTTTGCCATGCGGTCAACCCTCCTTTTTCCCAAACGAGAGTTTGCGTTCACATCCCCCGGCGATACGCTGAATGTTGCCGTGATGCATGATGAACAAAATCGCCACCACCGCGGTGACCATCACCACGGCAAACACGATGGTGCCCGTGCTTTCCCCATCGACAAGCCAACGGAAAAGCCAGGTTGCGGGAATAGCGGTTGCCGCCCCGCAAAGCGAACCGAGCGACACCATGCGCGAGAGTGCGACCACCGTGATGAACACGACCACCACGGCCAGCGCTACCCGCCAATCGGTCACGATCAGCATCCCGAGCCCGACCAGCACACCTTTGCCGCCGCGGAAACCGAAGAACACGGGGAAGGTGTGACCGAGGGTGCAAAACAGACCCGCAATATATTGCCCCGCCATACGTGCCTGTTCGTCGGATAACACGGGCGGCTCACCGCAACGGGTGAGCATATTGCTCCACCCCCACGCGAGAAGCACCCCGCCCAGCCACGCGGCAACCACGCTTTTGCCCACGTCGCCCAGCGTCGTCCACACCGCAGGGCGACTGCCGAGGGTACGCAACACGTTGGTCATACCCGCGTTGCCGCTGCCGACATCGCGAATGTCCTTGTTCGCCACCGCACGAGTGACCAAGATCGCGGTGCTGATACTGCCGAAAAGATACGCCGCTACCGCCGCTGTCAACAAATACGGCCAATACGGCAACAAATTCACAAACATACCGTCAATCCTCTCGCTCACGAATAATAAACCGAATGGGTGTGCCTTCCAATCCAAAGGTCTCGCGGATCTGGTTTTCCAGATACCGCTGATAAGAGAAGTGGAACAACTCCGCGTTGTTCACAAAGAACACGAAGGTGGGCGGGCAGGTACTCGCCTGCGTGACGTAATAGATCTTCAGCCGCTTACCCTTGTCGGTGGGCGGCTGCACGCGGGCAGTCGCAAGAGCGAGCAGGTCGTTCAACATACCCGTTGCAATACGGGTGCAATTCTGCTGATACACGTAGTTGATCAGTTCAAACAACCGCGGCAGACGTTGCCCCGTTTTGGCAGAGATGAAGATGAAGGGCGCATAGGACATGAAACTGAAATCGTTTTCGAGTTGTTTGCGCATCACCGTCATGGTCTTGTCGTCTTTTTCCACCGCGTCCCACTTGTTCACCGCGATGATGCAGGCTTTGCCCTGCTCCTGTGCGAGACCCGCCACCTTGCTGTCCTGTTCGGTGAAACCCACCGTGCCGTCCAGCATAATGACGCACACGTCCGCACGCTCGATCGCCATCTGCGCACGCAGCACGCTGTAGTGTTCCACTTCGTCGTCCACGCGGCTCTTGCGGCGCAGACCCGCCGTGTCCACGAACACGTAGTTACCGTACTCGTTCTTCACTTCGCTGTCGATCGCGTCGCGGGTGGTGCCCGCAATATCCGAAACGATACTGCGTTCCTCCCCCGTGATGGCGTTGACCAGCGAGGATTTTCCCGCGTTCGGGCGGCCGATGACCGCCACGCGAATGACGTCTTCCTCCTCCGCTTCTTCGGTGGCGGGGGGCAGATGTTCCATCACGGCGTCCAGCAGGTCGCCCGTGCCGTGCCCGTGTACCGAAGACACGGCGATCGGGTCACCGAGTCCCAAATTGTAAAATTCGTAAAATTCTGCCGGCAGGTCGCCCACGCGATCACACTTGTTCACGCACAGCACCACGGGCTTACCGCTGCGTTGGAGCATCACCGCCACGTCCATATCGTTCGCGGTGACGCCCGCGGTCACGTCGGTCACCAACACGATGACCTCCGCTTGCTCAATAGCCAGCTGTGCCTGATGCCGCATGTGCGAAAGGATCACGTCGTCGGCTCGCGGCTCAATACCGCCCGTATCCGCGAGCATAAAGGTGCGCCCGCCCCATTCGCAGGGCGCAAACAGACGGTCCCGCGTGACACCGGGGGTGTCCTTCACGATCGCCAAACGCTGACCGATCAATTTATTGAACAGGGTGGATTTGCCCACGTTGGGGCGTCCCACGACCGCGACTACCGGCCGTCCTCCTGCAATAGCCATATTCTCAACCTCCTACAATCGGTTGTCACCCTAACAACACCCGCAAAAATTCCGCGCCATCACCGTCGTTCACGGTGAGCGGCACACCCAGTGCCGCCGACACGTCCGCGGGGGTGGTATCATCCAAAAACATATCGCCTTCCCGCCTGAGCATACAGCGCGGAACGGTGATCTCGTCTGCGGGGACGTCCCGCAACTGTGCGATCAAGTCGCCGCCCGTGAGAAGGCCTGCCACCGTAATGCGCTCACCGAAGAAGTGATTCACCACGGTTTTGACTTCCGCCTGCAAGGCGGGGAATTTTGCCCGTGCCGCCGCGACCAATTCTTCCATCAGCGGCGCGGCGGAGACTCCCGTTGCCACCACCAGACGGCGGGTACGGGTGAGTTCTTCCGCCGCTTCCAACGCGGCGTAAAATTCTTCCCGCATCAAGGCGATCATCCCCACCCCGTTTTCCAGTTGCAGAAAATCGCCGTAGCGGTCTGCCGCAGGGACAGGCTTGCCCGCCGTGAGATAAAATTCATCCGACGGGAAGAACAGACGGTGGCCGTGTTCCGCTTCCAAACGGTCCGCCATGCCTTCCATCCGTGCGATCACGTCCGCCGCTTCGTCTGCCGTGAAGGGGCGAAGTTCCGTTAAGCCTTCGCGGAATTTCGTAAGCCCCACCGGCACCGCCGCCACCGACTGCACCGCCGGAAACAGCGCCGCGAGATCCTCCATCGTGCGGGAGAGGGCGTCGCCGTCGTTATACCCGGGGCAAAGCACCAACTGACAGTTGAGCGCAATACCCGCTTCAGCCAACTGATACAGATATTTCAGTGCGTCCCCCGCAAAACGGTTGTTCATCATACGGCACCGCAGAGCGGGGTCGGTGGTATGCACCGAGATATTCACGGGACTGATGTGCATCTCAATGATACGCTCGACGTCCCGCTCGCTCAAATTCGTGAGGGTAATGTAATTACCGAAAAGGAAGGACAGTCGGCTGTCATCGTCTTTGAAATACAGACTTTCACGAAGTCCCTGCGGCAACTGATCGATAAAGCAGAAGATGCAGTTGTTGCGGCAGGAACGTTGCTTGTCCATCAAATAGGTATCAAACTGAAGCCCGATATCCCCCTGCTTGTCCGCCCGCAAGGTCACCGTGCGTTCCCCGTGCGGAGTGTCCAGACACAAGGTCAAGCGCCCATCCGACAGATAGAACTGATAGTCCAGCACGTCTTCGATCGCATGACCGTTGATGCTTTTGAGTATATCCCCCGCCGCGATGCGCTTACGTGCCGCAGGCGAATGCGGTGTCACACCACTGATGGTTACCGCCATACTGTCCCTCCTTTCTTTTCATAAAATCTGCTTACTTGCAGAAATAGAAATCATCAAACGCGACCTTGCAATCACCGGACATAGCGTAAATACGCATAAAGTTCACGCCTTTGGGATTCAACGGATCGCCCGTTCTTTCTGCCCACCGAAGCGGCAGATACAATTCGTTCCAGCCGTTCTTCTCCAGATAGCCCAAGAATTCCCAACCGTATTCCTGATCATCCTGATGACCGCTGCTGGTCAATTCGATCTGACCGTCGGCGAGTTTTTCAATATCGTCGCAATAGAACCAAAAATGCAGATAGCCATCCCGCATCATCGAAGAAATGTCGATCGGATCGAAGTGACAAATCATCAGCGGTTGCGGCTCTTGCGAATGAATTTCGTTCACCCATGCACCGCTACCCTCTTTGACAAAATCGGGATCGGTGCACAAGGTGGCGTGTTCCACAACGTCGTCGGTATCGCACGAAAACAACGGTATAAACTCCGTAAGATTCGTCGGCATCACGCGCACATCTTCCATCGAAACGGAGGAGTGATACGGCTTTTCAAACGCTTCGCGACGGTCGTTACGGCAGACGATATCGAACACCGAATCGGTATTCTTCACCGACGTACCGAACACGCGCATCGCACTCGCCGCAAACGCGGTGCTGTAACGAATATCAAACATCGGCTTTTTGCCGGGGAGCAAGTCCACCGAATCGTTTAAGAACTGCGCGTCGGCAGAGCGTTCACACAAAATCAATTCGCGCGCCGAATACATAAAGCAGTTGTTCAGCTTCTGACGGGTAGCATCCACCACGTGATACGCGATGCAAGATTTATGCAAAACGCGCGACAAAATGGCGTTGATCGGTATCTCACCATTCACCTTGCTCAACGCACGCAGCTCGTCCCACTCCACGCGCGCTTCTTCATTGACACGGAAATAGTAGGGGTGTTGCACGCTACGGTGAATATAGTGCTGATTCGCCAAGCATTCTTCCACGTAACCGTCTTTACCGCCGCATTTCACCAGCGTGGTGTAACAGCAACCGTACACACTGCGCGCCAAATGGCGGTCGCAGCCGCTAAAGTCCACGCCGATGAAGGAGCAGGTGACCACGGTATCCAGCGCGTACACACCTTCGCCCGCACCGCGCACCGCCGTCTGCGTCCGTATGGCGGGTTCCTCGTTTTCCACCTTACGTTCCACCACGTACGGCGTGTGTTCGGGATAATAAATACGCACGCCCACCACGCCCGCATAGGCTTGCAGGGTGATGAAATCACCCTCGCTCACATACGAAAGCAACACGGTACCATTTTGGGAAATGTTGGTCAACATGATCGGCACGTTGCCGGTCAGCTGCACGCCCTCGGGCACGTTCAGCGGCTTGCACACGGTGTACACACCGCCCGGCAGATACACCACACCGCCGGTTACAGCCGCACGGTCCAGCGTTTCTTGAATATACTCTGCCACGTCCACGTCCTTGCGATCGTATTCCGCAATCGGCGCGACGTACAAATGAGACGTCGGGCGGCGGAAGGTGCCGTGAGTCATCGGGTAGGCGGACAGATCTTCCTCATCTTCGATGATGAAACCGCTCTTCTCACCCACCAGTTTCACGTCACAGAAATGCAACGGTGACTCATCGTAAACCGAGGACACCGCCGCCACCGATCCCTCGATCACACCGCGAGAAAACAGCGGCGGATTGGGGCGCGAGAACTTTTTCGCCACCACACCGTAATCGCAGTTGGTGATGTACACATCGTAAAATATACCCCAAAAACCGGCACGGCCAAGGCAATCGAACAAAATACCCGTTTGACAACCGTCCAAGCGGATTTCGGACAACGTTTCCAAATCCAAATCGCCGAGCAACATACCGACACAATGGGCGCGGCAATACGCCGTGACCGCCTCGGCATCGTCGGGAGCATACCCTTCGCCCGCATTGACCCAGTAGGACGGCGACACCGAAAAATCGTAGGTATATCCCACTTCGGTGGAGGAGTGCATCATATTCGCAGTATCCAACGCGGTAATGCGAATGTGCTCGAGCTTCGCCATCTCGTGAAACTCTCGCAAACCGTTGATACCTATACCGCGCCACGCATTGATCAGCGTGATGTTACGGAACGTCAGCGTGTAAGCAAACTCCGCATAAAAGACGTAGCCATAGGGTTTCGGGTCTTTTGCGGATTGTTCGGGATAGTACACCGTCAAACCGATCAGACCGTTGTTGGAACGAAGGCGGAACAAGGCGCCGTCCGTCACCGATGCGCCTTCGGCAAGCGGCGCAGGTTTTGCCAGCAAGACCGTGCCGTAGGTGAGCGCTTCGCCCGCCGTCACGGCATCGGGGTCTTGCCAGTCACCGCGCAGCACGACCCCTTCGGGAATGGTAATCGTATCGGTCAAAAGATAGCGACCGACCGGCAAAAACACCACACCGCCGCCGTTTGCACCGCAATCGTCGAGCGCCTGCTGCAACGCCGCCGTGCTGTCCTTCTCGCCCGTCGGGTCACACCCGTAAGGGGCTTCACTTGCCACGATATTCGCCAGCACCACATCCTCGGTCGGGAACACCGTTTCGATAATGCGAACAGTTTCTTGAACACATGCACCCATCGTATACACCTCTCGATCCTACAGACAGTTTTTATTTACAGATATAAATGTCGTCAAACGCAACCTTGCAATCACCGAAATCGGAATAAATACGCATAAAGTTGATCGCCTTCGGGTTCCACGGCTCGGGAGAACGGTCTGCCCAGTGCATCGGGATGTATACCTCGTTCCAGCCGTTGTGGAACAGACTGTTGACAAAGCCGAAACTGTGCTCTTCCACGTCCTGACGACCGCTGCTGGTAAGCTCGATCTGACCTTCACCGAGCTTTTCGATGTCGTCGCAGTAGAACCACAGATGCAGATAGCCATCCGCCACCGACGAGATGTCGATCGGGTCAAAGTGGCATTCGAAGAAATCCTTGGGAGCATTCCCGCGAATCTCATTCACCCAAGCACCGGTGCCTTCCCGCACGAAGTCGGGATCGGTGCACAAGGTTGCGCCGATCATATTGTCGGTCGTGTCGCAGTTGAACAGCTTCACGAACTGCGTAAATTCGGTCGTGGGGATGCGGATATCCTCCACCGACACGGAGGAGTGATACGGACGCTCGAACGCTTCGCGGCGGTCGTTACGTGCCACGATGTCAAAGGTGGATTCGGTGTTCAACACCGAGGTACCGAACACACGCATCGCGCCTGCGGCAAAAGCGGTGCTGTAGCGGATATCGTACATCGGCTTCGTGCCGGGCAGCACGTCCACCGAATCGTTCAGGAACTGTACGTCGGTGGAATTTTCACAGGTGATCAGCACACGCGCCGCATACATAAAGCAGTTGTTCAGCTTCTGACGGGTCGCATTCACCACGTGATACACGTTGCAGTGCGACTGCATCAAGAGCATAAGCGGACGGTTGATGGTGAGCTCTTCACGCTTCGAGGCAATATCCTCCCACTCGGCACGCACCGCATCGCTGATGCGGAAGAAGGACGGTCTGTGCGCATTACGAATGATGTAGTGCTGGTTCGCGAGACACTCCTCCACCACGCCGTCCACACCGCCGCACTTCACGAGCGAGGTGTAGCAGCAGCCGTAGACGCTGCGGACAAAGTGACGGTCACAGCCGGTGAAATCCACAGCGACAAAGGCACAGGTGACCACCGTTTCGAGTGCATACACACCTTCACCCGCACCACGGATGGCAACCTGCTGCGGCTCACCGTCTTTATACATACCGTCGGCGGTAAACGGCGGGAAGGCGGGATAGAAGATACGGAAACCCGACGTACCCGCATAGGGCGCGAGGGTGATGAAGTCGCCTTCGTTCACGTAGGACAGCAGAATGGTGCCGTTTTCGCACGCGTTGGTGATGGCGATCGGAAGGTTGCCGCTCAGTTGCACGCCCGACGGCACCGACAGCGGCTTGCACACGGTGTACACACCGCCCGGCAGATACACCACGCCGCCCGTTGCTGCCGCCTCATTCAGCGTCTGCTGAATGTAGTCCGCCACGTCCACGTCCTTGCGGGAATATGCCGCGATCGGCGCCACGTACAGCTTCGCCGCGGGACGGCGATAAGTGCCGTGGGTCATCGGGTAGGCGGACAGATCCTCGTCCTCTTCGATGATACAGCCAATCTTATCGCCCACCAGCTCGATATCGGTAAAGCGAATCGGCACGTCGACGTAGGCGGATTGCACCGCCGCCACCGCACCTTCCACGCGACCGCGTGCAAAAATCGGCGGGTTGACCTGCGACATCACCTTCGATACCACGCCATAGTCGCAGTTGGTGATGTAAATATCGTAGAATTCACCCCAGAAACCGGCACGGTGGTTAATACGGTCGAACAGAATACCGGTGTGGCAGCCGTCCAAACGAATCTCGGAGAGCACTTCCAGATCGAGGTCACCGAGCAACATGCCGAGGCAGTGCTCGCGGCAATACGCCACGACCGCATCCGCGTCGTCGGGCGTGTAGCCTTCACCCGCGTTGATCCAATACGAAGGCGACACGTTAAAATCAAAAGTATATCCCACTTCGGAGGAGTGGTGCATAATGTTGGCATTTTCGAGTGCGGTGATGCGAATGTGCTCGAGCTTCGCCATCTCGTGCCCTTCGGCAAGGGCATTGATCGCCATACCGCGATACGCGTTGATCAACGTGATGTTTTTCGCCGTCACCGTGCTGGAGGCGCCCACGTAAAATGCGTAACCGTAGGGCTTCGGCGCCACTGCCGACTGATCGGGATAATATACCGTCAAACCAATAATACCACTGTTGGAGCCGGTGCGCAGCAGTGCGCCTGCATCCAGCGGTGCGTCTTCCGCAAGCGGCGGAAGTTTTGCCAGCAGCACCGTGCCGTAGGTGAGCGCTTCACCCTCGGCAAGCGTGTCGGGATCCTGCCAGTCGCCGTGCAGTACCACACCCGTGGGGATAGTCACCGTGTCGGTCAGCGTATAGCGGCCGACCGGCAAAAACACCACACCGCCGCCGTTGTTGCCACAGTCGTCGAGTGCCTGCTGCAGCGCCGCCGTGCTGTCCTTCTCGCCCGTCGGGTCACAAGAGTACGGTGCTTCGGTCGCGACGATATTCGCCAACACCACGTTGTCGGTTGCGAACACTGTTTCCACAATACGGACTTGTTGGTTGGTAGAGTTGCTCATTTTACATACCTCCGATACAATGTAAATTCACGAAAAACGCCAAAATGAAAATAGGGGAAGGATCGCTCCTTCCCCACTTTTCATTAGCCCTCAGTTTTCACTACCTGTCGGCCGTTGTAGTAGCCGCAGTTGGCACACAGACGATGCGCACGCTTGTACTCACCGCACTGCGGGCACTTTACCAGCGCCGGAGCTTCAATCTTCCACACATTGTTGCGACGCTTATCACGGCGCGCTTTGGAATGCTTTCTCTTGGGTACCGCCATCTTCAGCACCTCCTTAGTTTGATGGAATAATCAGGTGTCTAACAAATCCTTCAACACCGCAAGGCGAGGATCGACCGATTCCGTCCGACAGCCGCAAAGTCCTTCGTTCAGATTCTTGCCGCATTGGAAACAAAGCCCGCGACAATCCTCCCGACACAAAGTCTTCATCGGCAAACTCAAGATCAGATCCGCTTCCACCAGTTCATCCAACGGAAGTTGGTTGTTTTCCACCAGGATCAGATCGTCCGCGTCCTCTCGGTTCAGGGATGCCACCAGAATATGCTCAATATGCAACACAGACTCGCGATGCAGTGGGGTCATGCAACGGTCACAGGTCGTATCAAGCACATAGGCCACATCGGCGGTCAACTGCACAATACCCGTGCGATTTTCCACCTTCCCTGTCACGTGCACCGGCTCCCGTAAGGGCTGGGAACCGTACAGCTCCAAGTTCGAAAAGTCCAACACACAATCGATCGGGACCGATTGTGTATCACCCATAAAAAGGGATTTGAGTTGCAAAAGCATAGTCCACCTCATAGTGTCACAAATGATATTATATCCATCACCGCACCATTTGTCAACCATTTTTTTCGGTTTTTCAAAAGATTTTTAAGGTATTCCCGTTTATTCTTTCGGCTGTTCGATGGCGACAAGCGGCTCGTATTCTTCGGCAGGTGCGTCGCCGATATCGCGTATCAGCACAAAGGGGGTGAGTTCATCGTCCTGCCCCGCGGGGTTGTCGCGGATCAGTTCCGCCAAAAAGGCGTGCGAGCGGTCGGCGATGTCGGGTGACGTGCCGAGGATCTCCACCGCGATGTCGTTCGCATCCACCAACATACAGGAGATGCCGAGTGCTTCGTAGATCTCGCGGCACACCTTTTCGGGCTCCCTCGGGTTTAACACCGCGAGGGTGTGATACGTTTCGAACGCGGAGTGGCTGTAAAACCCGTCGATCCCCGCAACGTCCTGGCCCACGATCTTATAAAACACGCCGCGTTTGCCGAACACGCGTGCCACGGCGCCGCAGAAGACTCCCCACAGAATCAGCGGCAGCCCTTTTAAGTTGATGGCGAGCTGCAACTTGTACGGCTCGTCCATCGCGATGCCGTTGTTGTTGTGGGTGGCGAATTTCGACAAAAACTTTGCCCAGAAACCGGGTTTCACGTCCTTCATTTCCACCGTGTTGTTCTGACACATGGAAATGACCTTTTCGCTCATCGACACGATATCCCCCGCCTGATACAGCGGCGAAACGTACCGACGGAACAGCTCAACGTAGTCCTCGCCCCGCTCGACGAAATGCGTTTTCACGGCGTACCGTTCAAAACGGCCGCCCTCCACCTCGCGCAGACCGCGCACGTAGTATTCCACGCCGTCCTTTTCCCGCGCGTTTTTTGCCAGATTGCGATTCCCTTCATACCAGATCGCCATACGCAAAATCCCTCATTTCTTCAAAAAGCGGGGGCAGACTGTCTGCCCGCCCCCGTTTCTGTGGTATGTTGATCAGATCTCGGTCGCGAATTCCGCGATCTTGGCGGGGATATCCGCTTTATCCGCCGAAATGGACAGCACCATCTTCACGTTCAGACGGGAGAGCTTTTCCGCAAACTCTTCCAAGCCTGCGAGGTCGCCGCCTACCACCTTCAGGGTGGAGTCCACGAAGATATCGGTGATGTCGTAGTTACCCGCGCACATACCCGCGATGAAGCCGTACAGTGCGGTGTAACTGTCGATGCCGTACTCGTCCAGAGCGACCAGGCGGGTCTTATGCTCCAGATTGTAAGTCAAGGTATTGTCCTTTTCCAAAAACACCACGTTGCCGTCCGAACTCTTGGTGGCCGCTGCACACATATCCAACAACCGCTTGGTCTTACCGGAGCCCTTCTTGCCGATGATGAGAGTAATCATAGTATTCGTCCTCCTTTTATTTTTGAAACGCCGAGGGTCAACGCCCCAGCCGTTTTTCCAGTGCTTCGCGTTCGCTTTCGTAACCGGGCTTACCCAGCAGGGCGAACATATTGCGCTTATACGCTTCCACGCCGGGCTGATCGAACGGATTCACACCCAGCATATATCCCGACACGGCGCACGCTTTTTCGAAGAAATAGATGAGATACCCGAGGTTATATTCGTCCATTTTCGGCAGTTGCAACACCAAGCTCGGGGTATCGCCGTCCGCGTGAGCCAGTACCGTGCCCTCAAACGCCTTGCGGTTGATCTCCGCCATCGTTTTGCCGGCGAGGAAGTTCAAGCCGTCACCGTTTTCTTCCTCCTCACGGATGGTGAGGTCGGACGGCGGTGTGTCAAACTGCATCACCGTTTCAAACAGGATGTTCGAGCCGTCCTGCACGAACTGACCGAGCGAGTGCAGATCGGTCGAGAAAATGACCGACGCAGGGAACAAACCCTTGCCGTCCTTGCCCTCGCTCTCGCCGTACAGTTGCTTCCACCACTCGGACATCAGCGCGTACCGCGGTTCATAACTGACCATCAGTTCCACCGCGCGGCCGCGGCGCAACATCGCGTGGCGTGCCGCCGCGTAGCGGTAACAGTCGTTCACTTCGATAGCGGGATCGGTATACGCCTCACGCGCGGCGGCGGCACCCGCCATCAGCGCGGCAATATCGCATCCTGCCACCGCAACGGGTAACAAGCCCACCGCCGTGAGTACCGAGAAACGGCCGCCCACGTCATCCGGCACGACGAAGGTCTCATACCCTTCGCGGTCGGACAATTCCTTCAGCGTACCGCGGGCACGATCGGTCGTCACGTAAATGCGACGACGCGCCTCCTCTTTGCCCACCGTTTTTTCCAGATAATCGCGGAACACGCGGAAAGCGATCGCGGGCTCGGTGGTGGTGCCCGATTTGGAGATCACGTTCACCGATACGCGTTTTCCCTCGCACAGTGCGAGCACGTCGTTCATCGCATCGGCGCTGATGCTGTTGCCCGCAAACACCACCTGCGGTGCCTCTTTCACCAACAGGTTATAGTTGGGAGATTTCAAAAATTCGATCACCGCACGGGCGCCGAGATACGAGCCGCCGATACCGATGACCACGAACACGTCGGTATCACGGCGGATACGGGCAGCCGCCGCTTCAATACGGGCAAATTCCTCTTTATCGTAATTGACGGGCAGGTCGACCCATCCCAAAAAGTCGTTACCGAGACCGTTGCCGCTGTGCAACAGTTCGTGTGCAGCGGTGACCTGCGGTTGCAGTGCCGCCAGCTCGTGCGAACGAAGAAAACCCTTCGCATAACTTGTATACAACGTAACACTCATGCTTTTTTCCTCTTTCTCTACCTTTGCAGGGTGCTTTTTTATTATAATACACTATTTTACCGAGTTTTGCAATAAAAAACTGAAATTTTTTGAATATTTTTTACTATTTTTTTGATAAAACCCCTTCTCAGCCGCTGATCTCTTGCCACAGCCAACCAAGTGCTTTCCAAAAGTTCACCCGCTCGACCGCTGCGGCGGCACGAATGGGGTAGGCGGCGAGCGTTTCCTCCCCTTTTTTCAGCGTGATCGCGCCGAGTACCTGTCCTTTCAAGACGGGAGCTTCCACGTCCTTCGGCAACGTAACTTCGGTCACGATCTGCCCTTCTTCCCCGCGACGAAGCAACAGCGGCGTTGCCGCGTCCGCCGTCGGTGTGACCTCACATTCCACCCCGTGCAACACCGGCACGCGAGCAAGCACCGTCTCTTCGGTGGCAGGGGTATACTGCGCGTAATTGGCAAAACCGTAATCCAGCATCTTGCGTGCCCCGCCGAACCGTTCGTCGGTGGTCTCACACCCGAGGATCACGGCGCACAGACCCAAACCGTTCCGTTCGGCAGTAGCAGACAAGCAGTGCCCCGCTGTAGAGGTCGTGCCCGTCTTTAAGCCCGTTGCCCCCTCATAAAAACGGATGAGTTTGTTGGTGTTGGTGAGTTCCGATTCCCCGCCGCGCAAGGTATCCATCCAGATGGTGGTGTAACCCGTGATCGCCTCGTGTTTCATCAGTTCGCGCGACATCACGGCAACATCCCGTGCCGAGCTGTACGCCTCGTCGTTCAGCCCGCAGCAATCGAGGAATTGCGTATTCTCCATGCCGAGTTCGGCGGCGCGGGCGTTCATCTGCTGCACGAAGCCTTCGATCGAACCTGCGAGTGCTTCGGCAAGCACCGCGCACGCGTCGTTGGCGGATACCACCGCCACCGCTTTCAAAAGATCGTCCACCGACATGGTCTCCCCCGTCTCCAGCCATATCTGTGAGCCGCCGAGCGACGCCGCTTCGGACGAGCAGGTGAGAACATCGTCGTATCCGAGCAGGTTGCGGTCGATCGCCTCCATCGTGAGCAACAGGGTCATGATCTTCGTCACCGACGCGATCGGCAGGCGGGCGTCCGCGTTCTTTTCGAACAGCACCGTACCGCCTGCAAGGTCGATCAGTATGGCCGACTCGCCGCCCACGTCGGGCAAGGCGGGTACCGTGTCCGCCGCCACAGCGAGCGGGCAACACAGCCACACCACCGCACACAAAAACGAAATGCACCGTAGTTTCCACTTCATAGCATAGCCTCCTTCGCCAAAGCCTATGCGCCGCCGAGCCCAAAAATTCCCCCTTGCTCTTATAATAAATGTATGATATACTGTGTGCGAACGAATATGCTTGTGAGGTCGGTATGACAGTCTTTTTTCACACCTTGGGTTGCAAGGTCAATCAATACGAAACGCAGGCGATGCGCCGCCTGTTGGAAGACGACGGGTTTGACACCGCGGAATTCAGCGCCGGCTTCTGCGATGCCGACGACGGCGTGTTGGTCATCAACTCCTGCACCGTCACGGGGGAAAGCGACCGCAAACTGCGGCAATTGTTACGCCGCACGCGGCGGGATAACCCGTACGCGGTGATCGTGCTGTGCGGGTGTATGCCGCAAGCCTTCCCCACCCGCGCCGCCGCGCTTTTTGATGCAGATATCGTGGTAGGCAACGCCGAACGACGCGCCCTGCCCGCGACGTTGCGTGCCTATCTGCAAAACCGTGAGCGCACGGTGGACATTCCGCCGCACACGACGGAATACGAGCCGCTCGCCATTCGCGAATTTCAAGGGCGCACCCGCGCGTTTGTGAAAATTGAAGACGGGTGCAACCGTTTTTGCACCTACTGCGCCATCCCCTATGCGCGCGGACGGGTGCGTTCCCGCTCGCTCGACGACCTGAAAGAAGAGGTCGAAGTGCTTGCGGCCGCAGGATACCGTGAAGTGGTGCTGACCGGCATTAACCTGACCGCTTTCGGGCAGGACACCGACACTACGTTAGCCGATGCAGTGGACATCGCCGCCGCGGTGGAAGGCATCTGCCGCGTGCGGCTCGGCTCGCTGGAGCCCGACCATATGACCCCCGCCCTGCTGGACCGTCTGGCGGCGCAGCCGAAACTCTGCCCGCAGTTTCACCTCTCCTTGCAAAGCGGGTGTGACGCCACCTTGCGGCGGATGCGGCGGCATTACACCACTGCGGAATACGCCGCCTTGTGTACCGATCTGCGCCGTCGTTTTCCCGACGCCGCCATCACCACCGACATCATGGTGGGCTTCCCCGACGAAACGGAGGAAGAGTTTGCCGAAACGCTGCGGTTTGCCGAAGATATTGCCTTTGCCCGCGCACATATTTTTGCCTACTCCTGCCGCGAAGGGACCCCTGCCGCCGCGATGGCAGGGCAGGTCACGACTGCCGAAAAGGCGGCGCGCGCCCGCCGCTTGAGCGCCGTTTGCGAAGCCACCCGCGCACGGTACGAAGAAGCACTGGTCGGGCAGACCGTCTCGGTATTGCTCGAAACGCAGGATGCCGCGGGGTATTGGGAAGGACACACCCCCACCTACGTCCCCGTGCGGGTGAAGACCGATGGGGCGGCAGGGGATATGATCACGGTGCGCATCACCGCGCGGCAGAACGATGCCTGTACGGCAGTACCCGTCTAATTTCGTTTGTACCATTTTCCCGTTTGACTTTATGTGATTTCTTTGATATAATGAATTGGTTTGACAATACCTGATGACAATTGTAAATGAGGTGCAAAACGTGAGCGATGTGAAAACCGTTTTGATTCTGGTCAACAAGCAGACGACCATCGTCAACTTCCGCCTGGAAGTAGTCGCGGCGCTGGTACAAGCGGGCTACCGCGTGGTCGTGTCGGTGCCCGACGGTGACCGCGTACAGGAGATCGCGGCAGTCGGTGCCGAGATCATCATCACCCCCATGGATAAGGACAGCACCGATCCCGTGCGAGACATTGCACTGATGCTGACCTACCGTAAACTTATCAAGCAGACCAAAGCCGATTTGGTGTTGACCTACACCATCAAGCCGAACGTATACGGCGGTATGGCAGCGGCTTCGCTGAAAGTGCCGTACGTCGCCAATATTACCGGTTTGGGAACCGCTTTGGAAGGCGGCGGCGCGATGCAAAAGTTGGCGCTGGCGCTGTACCGCTTCGGTTTCCGCCGTATCTCCCGCGTGTTCTTCCAAAACACCGAAAACCGCGCGTTCTTTGAACAGCACAAATTGGCGCTCGGCCGTCACGCTTCTCTTCCCGGTTCGGGCGTAAATCTCGAAAAATTCAGCGTATTGGATTATCCGCCCGCCGACACGGTGGATTTCACCTTTATCTCCCGCATTCGCAAGGAAAAAGGCATTGAGCAATATATCGACACCGCCCGCGCCATCACCGCAAAATATCCGAACACCCGCTTTCACGTGTGCGGTTTCGGTGACGAGTATTACGAAAACCGTATGAAGGAACTGCACGAGGAAGGGGTCATTGTCTATCACGGTTTGTTGAACGACGTGCGGGTGATGCTCAAAGATGCTCACTGCACCATCCACCCCACGTATTACCCCGAGGGTATGTCCAACGTACTGCTGGAAAGCGCAGCGTGCGGACGCCCCATCATTTCGACCGACCGCGCGGGTTGCCGTGAAGCGATCGACCACGGCGTAAACGGCTATCTGGTGCGTGAGCAGGACAGTGCCGACTTGATCGAAAAGGTGGAACAGTTCCTCTCCCTCTCCTATGAAGAACGGAGGAAAATGGGCCTTCGCGGGCGCGAAAAAGTGGCGCGGGAATTTGACCGTCAGTTGGTGGTCAAAGCCTATTTGAATACCGCCGCCGAACTGTGCGGCACACCCAAAAAGGAGGAGACAACGGTATGAAAAAATATTTGATAACGGGTGCCGCAGGCTTCATCGGTTTTTATCTTTCCAAAAGTTTACTGGAAGACGGCGCCGTGGTGGTCGGTCTCGACAACGTGAACGACTATTACGATGTACGGTTGAAGGAAGCGCGTCTCGCGATCCTCGCCGCCTACCCGCAGTTTCGCTTCGTAAAGGCGGATATTGCCGATAAAGAGGCGTTGTTCACCCTCTTTGCCGAAGAGAAGTTCGACGTGGTGGTAAACCTTGCCGCGCAGGCAGGCGTGCGCTACTCCATCGAAAATCCCGACGTGTATATCCAGTCCAACGTGGTCGGCTTCTTCAACGTGCTGGAGGCGTGCCGTCACTACCCCGTGGAACACCTGCTGTACGCTTCCAGTTCCTCGGTGTACGGCAACCAGGAAAAGACCCCCTTCTCCACCGACGACGACGTATCGAAACCCATCAGCCTGTACGCCGCCACCAAAAAATCCAACGAATTGATGGCGTTTACCTACAGCCATTTGTATAAGATCCCCACAACGGGTCTGCGTTTCTTCACGGTGTACGGCCCGATGGGACGTCCCGATATGGCATATTTCGGTTTCACCAACAAGATGGTGAAGGGCGAGACCATCAAGGTGTTCAACAACGGCGACCTGAAACGCGATTTCACCTACGTGGACGATATCGTGACCGGTATTCGCCGCCTGATCCCCCTGCCACCCACGGGCGACGCGCCTGCCGACGTGTTCAACATCGGCAACAACAAGCCCGAAGAGTTGCTGCATTTCATTGAAGTGCTGGAAGCGTGCCTGCTTGCAGAGGGGGTCATTACCGCACCTGCTAAGAAGGAATTTTTGCCGATGCAAGCGGGTGACGTATATCAGACCTTTGCGGACGTCTCCCCGCTTGCGGAAAAGGTGGGCTTTAAACCGCAAACACCGATCGAAGAGGGACTCTCCCGCTTTGCGAAATGGTATAAATCGTTTTACTGTTGATAAAGGAGGAAATAACCATGAGCCTTTTTAAAGACAAAACGTTACTGATCACGGGTGGCACGGGGTCGTTCGGCACGGCAGTGCTGAACCGTTTTCTCGCCACCGACATCGGCGAGATCCGCGTGTTCTCGCGTGACGAGAAGAAGCAGGACGATATGCGCCACAAGTTCCAGGCGGAAATGCCCGACGTGGCACACAAGTTGAAGTTTTTCATCGGCGACGTGCGCAACCTCGCCAGTGTGAAAAACGCCATGTATGGGGTGGACTACATCTTCCACGCCGCCGCACTGAAGCAGGTGCCCTCTTGCGAATTCTTCCCGATGGAAGCGGTGCAGACCAATGTCATCGGCACCGACAACGTGCTGACCGCCGCCATTGACGAAGGGGTCAAATGCGTCATCTGTCTCTCCACCGACAAAGCGGCGTATCCCGTGAATGCCATGGGCATCTCCAAAGCGCTCGAAGAGCGTGTGGCAGTGGCAAAGGCCCGCACGGTGTCTCCCGAGCGCACCAAGATCTGCTGCACCCGCTACGGCAACGTGATGTGTTCGCGTGGATCGGTCATTCCGCTGTGGATCGACCAGATCAAGAACGGCAAACCCATCACCCTGACCGCCCCGACCATGACCCGTTTTATTATGTCGCTGGACGAAGCGGTGGATCTGGTGCTGTTTGCGTTTGAGCACGGCGTATCGGGCGATATTTTGGTGCAAAAAGCCCCCGCCTGCACCATTCAGGCACAAGCGGAGGCGGTGTGCGAACTGTTCGGCGGCAACAAGGAGGATATCAAGATCATCGGTATTCGCCACGGCGAAAAGATGTTTGAGACCTTGCTGACCAACGAAGAATGTGCCACGGC
>SVPJ01000016.1 GCA_015065885.1 Oscillospiraceae bacterium
ACGAGTTCAAGGCGATCGAATCCGTGATGGAAAAAGCGGAAGATGCCGACGGTAACGAGATCGAAGTGCCGGTCTACGAAGTGGGCGAAGAGGCGGAAGTCTACCTCGTGTACGAAGTAGAGCCGACTACCACCACCATCGAGACTACCACCACGACCGAAGTGACTACCACCGCTCCCACGACCGCGAAGACGACCAAGGCTGCGGACACCGAGCCGACCGATGAAGCCGGCTTCCCCTGGTGGATCATCGTGATCGCCGTCGTTGCCCTGGCTGCCGTTGTGGCGGTTGTCATCGTGAAGAAGAAGGGCGCTGCCCCCACCGATGCGGAATAATTCCTAAGCGGTTCTTCAAAAGCGAATAGCGTAAATGAACGGCCCGCCCGTTGCGAAATGCAACGGGCGGGTTTTTTATATACGATAAAATCGGTTTGGGTCGGACGCGCGGGTGTTGCAGGGTGCGCTTGCTGCGACCAACTAAAAATTTTAAAAATTTTCCAAAAACCTATTGCATTAATTTAGGATTTGTGCTATATTAGCATTGGTACAAATTAGGAACATTGCTAAATTAGCCGCAATCCTAATTTTTGACACGGAAACGGAGGTGGTCATATGGCTCGCAGGCGGGTCAACACGACCAAATATGAGATCATACAGGTGGCAACACGGCTGTTCTTGACCAACGGCTACTCCGCCACCGCCCCCAAGCACGTTTGTGAAGAGTTGGATATCAGCACCGGAAACCTAACCTATTATTTCCCCACCAAGGAGCATTTGCTGGTGGTGCTGGTGAAGATGTTGTGTACCTTCCAACGGGAAGCGGTCGAAAAGACCGAAGAAAGCGGCCAGACGTCGCTGTTTGCGATATGCATGGAGATGGCGACTATGGCGGCGATGTGCGAGGAGAGCGAGATCGCAAAGGACTTGTTTCTCTCGGCGTATTCCAGTCCGATGTGTCTCGACTATATTCGTAAAAACGACAACGAGCGGGCGAAACTGATCTACGGTGAATACTGTCCTGATTGGGACGATGCCCGCTACGCCGAGGCGGAAGTGTTGGTTTCGGGTATCGAATACGCCACCATGATGACCACGGGCGATCCCGTGCCGCTGGAAGAACGGATCCGCGGTGCGGTGAACAACATCATGCGCATCTACAACGTTCCCGAAGAGGTACGCGAACGGAAGATACGCAAGGTACTGAAACTGGATTATCGCACGTTGAGCAGACGCGTGTTGGAGGGCTTCCGACAATTCGTGGATCAGGTGAATCGACACGCCTTTGAAGAACTGCTCGGCAAAGACGACGAATAGACCGAATCGACACAAAACCGATCGTGATGACGGGCGGGCACGGTTGCCCGCCGCAAAAGGGGGAACTACCATGAAAAAAACCAATTTTTTGAAAAGAACGATGAGTGTCCTGCTGTGTATGGCGATGGTTTTTTCGTATCTGCCCACCATTGCGTGGAACTTGGGCGCGGCGGAACAGAACGCGGCGTTGCGCGCAGGCAACAAGGTGACGGATGACGATACGCTGGACGGATGGCAGACCTTCTTCGGTGCGAACGTCATGCACACCGAGTACGCGGGTGACGTCTGGACGGATAAATCCGTTTTTGCCGCCGAAAGCAATACGTTGCCGGGGGTAACGCTGGACGACGACGGCAATTTCCTCGTGGCGTTGTCGGCGATCGCCTCCAGCCTGTCCATTACGGGACACGCCTCGGCACCGACCGATACGATGCTGGTGCTGGATATGTCCGGCTCGATGGTGGATGACACCTATCCGGTGGGCACCATCCGCTACGGCAACAATTACAGCACGGCGAACGGTATTGATATGTCGCTCATCAACGCGATGGTGGAGGCAACCAACGCCACCATTGCCAAGCTGATGGCGCAGAATACCAACAACCGCGTGGGCGTGGTGCTGTATTCGGGCAACGCCGCGACCAACGTGGCGGCACAGCCCGGCGACGCGACCGTCCTTCTGCCGCTCGGCCGCTATAACGGTATCAACGGCGAGTACCTGACGGTGGATACCACCTATACGACCTCGGCGCTGTATACGTGGTCGTACGGCCGCTGGCGTCAGAGCGGCACCGCCACCTACGTGGCGACCGATACGCCCGTGAACGTGTCGGTCAAAAACGGGCTTCAAACCGAAGCGGGTGTGGCCGTGACCGACACGAGCAAGCGCGCCAACGGCGGTACCTATACGCAAAACGGTATGCTGCAGGCGATGGAACAGTTCCTCGCGGTGGAGGATACCACCGTGCCTGCGGGGCGCGTGCAGGCGGGCGCCGAGCGTATGCCCGTTATGGTGCTGATGACCGACGGTGCGCCCACCATTGCGACCACCGGCTACACGAACGCCCATAAAGAGAACTCCAACCGCGGTGACGGTACCACCACCACCGATACCATCACCTTCCTCACCCAGCTTACGGCGGCGTATACCCGCGGTAAGGTTGCGGCGCACTATTGCGAGACCGCCGCGGACGAAGAGGAGATGCTGTTCTTCACCCTCGGCCTCGGCACCGAAAACAGCAGTGCCGCGACCGATACGCTGTATCCGGCGGGCTCCAACGCCACGTTGGTGGGATATTGGGACGCCTATCTGCGGGCAACGAACGGCGACGTGTGGATCAACGACAACCTGACGGTCGGTCGTGAGGACGCCGTGCAGGCGATGAACTACGTGGATAAGTACTTCTACGCTGACGACGCACAAAGTCTGGTCGATTCCTTCCTGCAGATCGTGCAGGAGATCGAACTGAAGGCGGGCTCCTACGCCACGCTGGTGGAGGGCGGTAACGCCGATCTTTCGGGTTACGTCACCTTCGAAGACGAACTCGGCGAACTGATGCAGGTCACCGATATGAAGGGCGTGCTGATGACCGACGGCAACGGCGGCATTGTGCTGTACACAGGTAAGGGCATTGCCGAGGGCATGACCGTCGGCAAACTCGGCACGGTGGACGGTCCCACCGAGCGCGGTGACGAACTGGTGCGTACGGTGCGCGAACGTATCCCCGGCACCACCACCTCGCAAGCACAACAGCTCATCAACGCTGCCTACAACGACGGTCAGTTGTACTACGTTGACGACGACAACTGGAGCAACTATATCGGCTGGTACGCTGACGCCGACGGCAACTACGTCGGTTTCTGGGATAAGGATGCGGGGTATGCGAATGCGCCTGCCGGTGCCGTGTACGCCAACCGTTCTTACGGCTATCTCGGTGTGAACGGTGAAAGCGATATGATGCACGTGGTGGTGATGGTGCGTACCGAACTTGCCACCTTGCACCAGACGGTGCTGTTCAAGATCCCTGCCTCCCTGCTTCCCACCGTGAAATACAACGTGACGCTGGACGAGGACGACCCCTCCGTGGTGGAAGCCTTCACGCGGACCGATGCCGTGCCGATGCGCCTGGTGTTCGAAGTGGGTCTGCGCGAAGATATCAACGCGGTCAATATGAACGCGAAGATCGCGGAGCATATCCAAAAAGGCGGTCACGTTCACCGTAATGCGGACGGCAGTGTGACGTTCTATACCAACCAGTGGGCGATCGGGAACGACAAAAACAACAACGGTATTCCGGACCGTGACGAAGTGGAGACCGCCGTGGTGGCAAAATCCCACTTCCAACCCGCGATGGATAACACACAGTATTTCTACACGGAAGATACGGTGGTGCTGGATGCGAACGGCAACCCCGTGAAGGGTGCCGCCCGTCCCACGAGCGGTCAGCATATCCTTTACTACTACGACCAAACGCAGCGTCTGGAACGCTTCGTGCCGGTTGCGGCAAGCACGCTCGAGAACAAGGCGGAGTATGACGCCCAAAACGATCAGTGGTACATTCCGGCGGGTACGATCTATGTCGAGGTATCCGATCTGTATAACGATAAGAGCGACAATCGGACGAATACGCTGGCGTATTCCCATTATCCCGCCACCTTTGAAAGCGGGGACAAGCAGGATTACGTCATCTTCCTCGGCAACAACGGCGCGTTTACGCTGGCACCCGCGACCGGCTTTACCCTGCGCAAAGAGGTGCAGGGCGCCATTGCCGACGCGAACGAATACACCTTCGACGTGTCGCTGTCCAATCTGCCCGCAGGCACCGCCGCCGCACCGATCCTGACCGATGCGGACGGTAACGCCGTCAGCGGCGTGCAGATGTCCGCGATTCAGAACAATCGCTTTACGGTCACCCTGCCTGCTGACGTGACGGTGTATATTTCGGGCATCCCCGTGGGCACTACCGTCAGCATTGTCGAGCGGATCGACGGCGACTATAAGGTCGTGAAGACGCTGGTCGCCGGTGAGGAAAAAGCGGAGGCAACCTTCACCGTGCCTGCCTATGCGGCAGGTGTCAGCCAGATGGTGCCCGTGGTGATCACCAATGCACCGAACGCGTACGGCGACCTGCTCATCAGCAAGGAAGTGGTGCATTCGCTCACCGCGGTATCGGGGGCTATGGCCAATAAGACCTTTACCTTCCGCGTGCAACTGACGGGCGAGCGTATTGACAGTACCTCTACCTTCCAAACGGCAGACGGTGCAACCGTCCGCGTGGATGGCAACGGCTACGTGACCTATGAGGACGGCTCGCTCATCACTCTGAAAACCGAGGAGTCGGTGACCATTCTCGGCATTCCCGAGGGCACCGTTTACACCGTGACCGAAGAGGCACAGCCCGGTTTCACGCTGGAAAGCGTGAACGGCAACACCGCCCTTACGCAGGCGAGCGGGACCATCCGTCCCGACACGACCAACGTGGCGGAATTCCTGAACCGCTACCCCGACAACTTCACCCCCGTGGAAGTGCCGCTGGATATTACGGTCAACAAAGTGCTGCATTCGACGCAGTACACCGGCAACGAGGAGTTCGTCTTCGTGCTGGAAATGCTGCGCGCAGACAATACCTACCCCCCTCTTGCTGCCGACAACGGCGAGGTGTATTTGAAGGCGGCGGCAAACGCGAGCGATACCGCCCGTTACACCGTCAGTTTCGACAAGATCGGCACCTACTTCTTCCGTCTGGTGGAATTGAAGCCCTCCGAGCAGACGCCCGCGGGCAACGACACTCACGGCATGAGCTACTCCACCATGCAGGCGCTGTTCCGCGTAGTCGTGACCGACGAGAACGTGGACGGCGTGCTGGAGGTAGCGGTGCAGGAAGAGGCGCACGTTACGGTGAACGGTACGGCGGTCGAAACCACCTTCGTGAACGAGTATCAGGTGGATGCGACCAACACGACGCTGCAGGTGCACAAGGTGTTGGAGGATCCGGCGGGTACGAACTATCCGTTGACCAACTTCAGTTTTACACTGTATCCCTGCGATGCCGCGGGCAACGTGGTGCCGGGGGCGACGGGCACGACCCTCACCGCCTCCGCACTGGGCGAGGCGTTCTTCAATCTGTTCCTGAATACGGAGGATTGGCACTACTACAAGGTGGTGGAGAATGTCCCCGCCGCCGCGACCCTCGATCCCGTCAGCGGTCGGTACGTGCTGAACGGCATGGCCTACGATCCCGCGCAGTTCCTCTTCGGTGTACGTACCGAAGCAAACCCCGCGGGTGAGCTGGAGGTCGTGGAGCGCACCCTTAAGAATCTTACGAAAAACGAAACGGTGGCCCCTGAAAACGGTGCGTACGTCGCCACCTTCACCAACGTGTACGAGCCGACGTCTGCCGACGTGAACGTCTCCGTCTCCAAGGAACTTACGGGCCGCGCACCGCAGGCGGGCGAGCAATACGTCATCCGTCTGGAGCAGACCGATGCCGCGTTTATCCCGCTGGCAGGTTATGCACCCAAAACCTACCCTCTCGCGCCGAACACAAGCGACACCGTGAACGTTACCTTTGACAAAGTCGGCGTGTATCATTATAAGTTTACCGAAGTCGTTCCGAACGGTGCGGTGAAAGATGCGGCAAGCGGTCTTTATATGCTGAACGGTGTGTACTACGACAACGCGGAATACCGTCTTACCGTGACCGTGAGCGACAACGGCGACGGCACGCTGAAAGCGACGACCGCCATGCACAAACTGGGCGAAGCGGCCGCCGTGACCGCGGCGACGTTCGCCAACGTTTACAAGGTCAGCGGCGACGGTACGGTCACCATCGGTGGCAAGAAGACCTTGAACGGCCGCCGATTGGTGACGGGCGAGTTCACCATCGGTCTGTACCGCGATGCGGCGTGTACCGACGTGATCCAGACGGTCGTAAACCGTGCCGACGGCACCTTCTCCTTCGCGCCCCTTACCTATACGGTCGCCGATCTCGGTGCGGACAACGCTCCCAAAACCTACACCTATTACGTGAAAGAGGTCAAGGGCGCGCAGGGCGGCATCACGTGGGACGAAGCGGTACGTACCGTGACCGTCACCGTGAGCCACCAAAACGGTGTGTTGACCGTCACCCCCTCGAATGGCTACCAAGCGATCGAGATCGTCAACACCTACGAAGCACGCCCGACCTCGGTCACGCTGAACGGCGAAAAGACGTTGGAGGGCGATTGGTCGGCGGTGTCGGCTGTCAACCAAACCTTTACGTTCCAACTGTTTGCGGCAGACGCGGCGTTTGCGATCACCAACTACGTCCCGCTGCAGGAAAAGACCGTAACGGGCAACGGCACCTATCAGATGACCCTCGATTACGCGGACGGCGCAGAGGGCACCTATTACTACGTGCTGCGGGAGGCCATTCCCTCGCCGCGTGCGGGTGGCGTCAGCTACGATGCGGGTGAGTACCATATCACCGTCAACGTGAACGATCCTGGTGACGGGCACCTGACGGCGAACACCGTTATCTACCGTCCCGGCGCGGGCAACGGCGAGCTTGGTCTGTTCACTAACCGCTACACGGTACAACCCACCGAGATCGTATTGGTTGGTAACAAGGCGTACAAGAACGCCGTGACGGGCGCGGATATGCCGCTGGACGAAGGTATGTTTGACTTCGTGGTGCTGGAAGGCAGCGATCCCGTGGCAACGGGGTACAATTTGGCAAACGGCGCCATTCAATTCACCGCCATTCCCTACACTGCCGCCGGTGTGCACCGTTACACCGTCGTGGAAGTTATGGGAGACGCGGGCGGCGTGAACTACAGCGACGCTACCTTTGACGTCACCGTCACGGTGACCGACAACGGCGACGGCACCCTGACGGCTGCGGCAGATTATCAGGGCGCGCCCATCGCATTTACCAATACCTACACCCATGATTCTGCGCAGGTCACCTTTGACGTCACCAAAGCGCTCACGGGCGACTGGAGCGCGGTCGCGGCAACCGCCAAGATATTCGAGTTCGTGCTGTACGAAGCGGACGATCAATGGACGGTCGATCCCGCGACGGCGGTATATCAAAGCGGCGGCGAAGGGACGTTCACCTTCGGTACCAAGACCTATACCACCGAAGGCGTGCATCACTACGTGATTCGCGAGTCCAAGGGCGGCACCAAAGTGGACGGTATCGTCTACGACGACGCGGAATACCACATCACCGTGTCGGTCGACGACGACGGCAACGGTAACCTCATCCCCACGGTCACTGCGGAAGAAAGCGGCGTGACCGTGACGGTCGATGCACAAAACCGCCGTTTCGTCACGGTGGGCGGTCTCGCGTTCGCGAACCGCTATGAGACCACTCCCGCCCGCTACATCCCCGAAGCGCAAAAAGAATACGTGGGCGACGCGATGAAGGCGTTTGATTTCTTCCTGGAAGGCGACGCCATCACGACCCAGCAAAAGCAGAACGACACCGTGACGGGAAACGTTACCTTTGACGAAGTGCGGTTTGATGCGGTCGGCGAGTATACCCTCACCATCCGTGAGCAGGCGAACATCCTGTGGGGTCTTATCCGCTGGGATAGAAACGTCTACACCGTGAAACTCACCGTGAAAGACGACGGCGAAGGCGCTCTGTATGTGGATGACACTTTGACGGTGGTGACCTCTGTGAAGGGGCGTGACGATCTCACCTTCCGCAACGTTCACCACAGCGTCATCACCAAAAAGGACGTCTTTGCGGCAGAGGATCTCACCGTCAGCATCGACGGCAAAGAGGTCGAAGTCGGCGACGTTCTCACCTACGTCATTACCTATCACAACTACGACAGTGTGCCGGTGGATATCACCGTCACCGATACCGTGCCCGCGCACACCGTGTTCGTGTCGGCAGACAACGGCGGCACTCTCGCGGGCGGCACGGTCACCTGGACGGTGTTGAACGTGGCACCCGACACGGACGCTGTTTTCTCCTTCAAGGTGCAGGTCACGGGTGCAAATGCCGTGATCCCGAACAAAGCCACCGTGGCGGAGGGTGAAAACACCTACGAGACCAACGAAGTGAAGAACTACACGGTCGTGCCCGTGAAGGAAGTCTTCAAGGCAGAAGACCTCACCGTCAACATCGACGGCAAGGAAGTGACGGCGGGTGACAAGCTTACCTACGCCATCACCTACCAAAACAAAGCAGACGTTGCCGTTGACGTTGAGATCCGCGATACTGTGCCGACCTACACCGCCTTGGTGGAAGCGCAGGACGGCGGTACGCAGGACGGCGGTGAGCTTGTGTGGAACAAGACGGTCGCGGCAGGCGGCTCGGTCACCGTACACTTCACCGTAGAGGTGGAAGCCATCGAAGAAGTGGCCGTTTTGAACACGGCAACGGTATTCGCGGATGGCAACGAGTATAAAACCAACGAGGTCACCCTCACCACCGCGAAGCCGTACGAACTGGTTCTCGGCGGTACGAAGGAACTGACGGGTCGCGACATTGCGGACGGCGAGTTCACCTTCACCCTCTTTACCGAAAGCGGTGAAGGACTGGATAAGGTCACGAACGTGGGCAACACCTTCGCGTTCGGCGCGATCCCGCTCCACAAGGTGGGCACCTACGTCTACCGCATCACGGAAGAAGCGGGCGACGATACCGCGATCACCTACGATGGTACGGTATATACCGTGACGGTCACGGTGAAGAACAACGGCGAGGGTGCGCTGGTGCTCGACGGTATGACGGTCAGCGGCGGCGCAACGGATGCGGTGGTGTTCCGCAACGTCTATACACCGCCGACGACGACTACCACGACCACCACGACCACGACTACGACAACGACGACGACAACGACGACGACCACGGCGGCACCGACCACAACGACCACCACGGTACCGCCCACCACGACCACCACAGCCGCCCCGACGACGACGGCGACCGAGGCGGCGAAGGATACGGGCGATCGCGGTGTCGGTAACGTACCGTTCATCGTGGCAGCCAGCGGCGGAATGTTCGTGATCCTGCTGCTGTGCGGCAAACGCCGCCGTGAAGACGAAGAAACGGCGTAAATTTCAACAAGCGGCGACAGCACAAGCTGTCGCCGCTTGCAAAGAAAAGGAGCGAAAGCAAAAATGGATTGGCAAGCAATGTGGATGTTTTTATGGGAACTTATCTCGTCGCTGGGTGTGCGTCTGCTGAGCGCGGCGGTGGTACTGCTTATCGGCTGGCGGGTGGCACGTTGGTTGCGCCGCTGGATCGTGCGTACCCCGCGACTCGCAAAATTGGACAGCGGCGTACGCACCTTTCTCGCAAGCGGCGTGTCGGTGTTGACCTACGTGTTACTGTTCTTAACGGTGGCAATGATGTTGGGGATCCCCACCACCTCGTTTATCACCGCGCTGGCGTCCTGCGGCGTTGCCATTGGTTTGGCACTCCAGGGTTCGCTCAGCAATATTGCAGGCGGTTTGATGTTGCTTATTTTTAAGCCCTTTAAGGTGGGCGATTACGTGGAAACGCCCGACGCGGCGGGCACCGTGACCGATATCACGGTGGTTTACACCGTTTTGCGTACCCCCGATAACAAGGTCATCACCGTCCCGAACGGCACCCTCAGCAATTCGGTGGTGCAAAATTACTCCGCTGTGGAAATGCGGCGGGTGGATCTCACCTTCTCCGTCGCCTATTCCAGCGATATCGACGAGGTAAAAGCACTGTTGCATGGGGTGGTGACCGCCCACCCGCAGGTGCTCTGCGACCCTGCACCCTTTGCGCGGCTGGCGGAACACGGTGACAGCGCTCTGCTCTTTACCGTGCGCGCATGGTGCAAGACCGACGACTATTGGGACGTACGTTTTGACTTGGTGGAAGCTGTCAAAGCCGCGTTCGACGAAAAGGGTGTAGCGATCCCCTTCCCGCAGATGGATATTCATCTCAAAAACGAATAAAACAGTTGACAAACGGGGCGGTTTATGATATGCTGTCCGCACAGGCGTTGATAAAGAGGAGTAGCACGAATACGCACTCACAGCGAGCAAGGGGCGGTGTAAGCCTTGCAGCAGCACTCGTGTGAAAAACACTTTTGAGCCGCAGGCTGAACCCCTCGTGGGCAGTAGGCCCCGCCGTTTGCCGCGCGTTAAGCGGAACCGCTTTGTCGGAAGTGAGTGATCCTCAACAGAGGATAAATTAGGTGGTACCGCGGACATTTTCACTGTTCGTCCTAATATAGATTAGGGCGAACAGTTTTTTTATGGAGGTTTGTATGAAACGCTTGATCTTGAAAGAGGGTTACCGTCCCGTGTTGTCCCTGCGCGATACCGAGCGCGCGATCAAAATGGTGAAGGACGGATTTGAACAGCGGCTCGGCACTGCCTTGGGGCTGGACCGCGTGAGCGCACCGCTCATCGTTGCGTCTTCGGCGGGCATCAACGACGACTTGAACGGTGTCGAGCGCAAGGTCACCTTCGATTTGAAGGAGATCCCCGGTGAGTCGATGGAGATCGTGCAGTCACTGGCAAAATGGAAGCGTATGGCACTGCGTGACTACGGCTTCGGTGAAGACGAAGGTTTGTATACCGATATGAACGCCGTTCGCCGCGACGACGATATGGATAACCTGCATGCCGTGTTGGTGGATCAGTGGGACTGGGAGCGGGTGCTTCGCCCCGACGAGCGCAACGTTGCTTTTCTGAAGCGGACGGTGCAGACCATCGCCGACGTGATCGCGGACACCAAAGATATGGTGCGTGAAGCGTATCCCGCCCTTACGGAAGAGGTGCGCCGTGAGGTGTATTTCATCACTTCGCAGGAACTTGAGGACCGCTTCCCCGATCTCACCCCCAAAGAGCGGGAGACCGCCATCGTCAAAGAACAGCGCACCGTGTTCATCATGCAGATCGGTGACGTGCTGAAAAGCGGCGAGCGGCACGACGGTCGCGCTCCCGACTACGACGACTGGACGCTCAACGGCGATCTGCTTTTGTGGAGCGACGTGTTGGAATGCCCCGTGGAACTCTCGTCCATGGGCATCCGCGTCAACGCCGAATCGCTCAAAAGCCAACTGAAAAAAGCGGGGTGCGAAGAACGCTTGCAGTTCCCGTATCATCGCGCCGTCGCATCGGGCGAGTTGCCGCTCACCATCGGCGGCGGTATCGGTCAGTCCCGCATCTGCCTTTTGTTGCTCGAAAAACTGCATATCGGCGAAGTGCTGGCTTCGGTCTGGTCGGCAGACGACCACGCCGCTTGCGCCGCCGCGGGCATTCCGTTGCTGTAAAAACAAAAATATCCCCCTATGTTTTAAAACGAGACATAGGGGGATATTTATTGGAATTTATACCGAGCCGTCGCTCTCCATCAGGGTGATCTCCACCGTGATGGTATCCACCGAAGGATTGCCCCGCTGAATGCGCATCAGGGTGACCGTTACCTTTTCGCCGACGGGGTAAGAGGTGAGTTGCTCGCGCATTTCGGCGTAACTCTTCACCCGCACGTCGTTGATGTGGGTGATGATATCACCCACCTGCGCCCGTGTGCCGACGAAGCAGGAATTCTGACCGATCGCGGAGATATAAAAGCCTTCGTAGCCGCGATAGGTGTCGAAGGTGTAGCCTTCAATACCGAGCATCACGCGGCCTTTCACGTAGCCGTAGGACACGAGGTCCTGCAAGATGGTTTTTGCCTCGTTGATCGGAATGGAGAAGCCGAGACCTTCGTACCCCTCCGCCACGATCTTCGCGGAGTTGACACCCACCACCTGACCCGAGGAGTTGAGCAGGGGACCGCCCGAGTTACCGGGATTGATGACCGCGTCCACTTGCAGGCACTTGATGGCGTAGTTGGTCTCCTCGTACACGTCACGGGCAAGACCCGAGACCATGCCGCCCGTCACCGTCCAGCCGAGACCGCTGTTGTTGCCGAGTGCCAGCACGCGGTCCCCCAACTGCAATGCGTCCGAATCGCCGAATTCGGCAGGGGTCAGGTTTTTGGAATCGACCAAAATGACCGCCAGGTCGGTGGTGGTGTCGTACCCTACCACTTCCGCTTTCGAAAATACGGTGCCGTCGTACAGTTCTACCTCAATGCGATTAAAGAGCGCACCGGTCTTCTCGTTGTATACGCAGTGTGCGTTGGTGATGATATAGCCGTCCGCCGTCCACACGATGCCCGTGGCCTCGCCTGCCGAGGTCTCCTCCACCGTCTGAGAGAAGAAGCCGGTGCTCACGTTGGTGAACATACGGATAATGACGGTGGAATTGAGGTTGTCCGCCACGATGTCGCGGGAGGAGAGCCCCTCTTCCTTCGGCTCGGTCGTGACGATGGGCGGCGCTTCGGCCTTTTTGTCGTCGTCCGTTTTGTCCGAGGTGGACACGTTCGGTTTGCTCGTGCCGCTCGGAGTATCGCCGTCGTCCAGCAGAGTAAAGACGAACAACCCTGCCGACAGCAACACGCACGCGGCACACACGACGCCCAAGACGGCGATCCACACCGAAGAGGAATTCCGCGGTTTCTTCGGCGGTGTCGGCGGTGTGGGGGTCGGTGCCGACCAGGTGTAGGTGTTTTGCGGCGCGGTCGGTTGCTGTTGCCATCCGCTCGGCGGTGTCGGCGGTGTACTCCACGCGGGGGTGTTATTCTGCCAACCGTTCGGCACTTCGGGTGTCGGAGGCACGGGCGGCTCTTCCGGCACGGGCGGTGCGGGAGACGCGGGCGTATTTTCACCGTTGTCGGGACGGTATTCGTGTTCATTCATAATGAAAACATCCTTTCATAAGGCTACGATGCCAGTATACGGGGAAAATATGTGCAGTTTATGTGGATTTTTTGAAGAAATATTAAACGTTTTCGGAGATGGCGCGGGTGTCTTCTGCGGCGGGAAGCCAAAATTCGAATTCGCAATATTCGTTTTCCACCGACCGCACCGCAATTTCGCCGCCGTGCAGGCTGATGACGTTCTTCACGATATACAGACCCAATCCCACACCTTGTTTATCCAAACTACGGGAACGGTCGGATTTGTAAAACCGTTCAAAAATGTGCGGCATTTCGGGGGCGGGAATGCCCGCACCGCTGTTGCGCACACGGCAGAATACCCGCCCGTCGTGCGCCGTGAGCGCAAGGGTGAGAGTGCCGTCCTCATTCACGAACTTGGTGGCGTTGTCCAGGAGGTTGTACACCACCTGCCCCACCAGATCAAAATCCGCCGAAACGGTGCATCGCGGTGCGTCTTCGAGACCTTCCACCGTCACCCGTTTGTCGCACAGCCGCTGTTCAAACGAAAGCAGGGTGCGCCCTGCCATTTCGGTGAGGTCAAAGGGCACGGGGGTGAGTTTCAACTGCCCGCTGTCGATGCGGGAGAGGTCGAGCATCGATTTCACCAATCGCGCAAGGCGCTTGACTTCCGCCGAAACGATACCCAGATAATGGTCGCGGCGTTCGGCGGGGATGGTGCCGTCCAAAATACCGTCGATAAAACCCGCAATGGTGGTCATCGGGGTCTTCAACTCGTGGGAGATGTTGCTCACGAAATCGCGGCGCATATCCTCAAGAGAAGAGAGAGATACCGCCATACTGTTGAGCGCACCAGCCAGTTCCGCCACCTCGTCCCGACCTTTCACCGCAAGACGGGTGCTGAAATCCCCGCCCGCAAAGCGGCGGGTCGCCGCCGCCATCTCGCGCAGCGGACGCACCAAGCGGAAGGTCATAAGATACATCGCCGCGAAGGTCAGCGCCAACACCGTCATGGCGGACAGCAAAAACACCTGCAGATTGTTTACGATATACTCCACCAAACGGTCGGAGGGCGAGGACACGAACACGTAGGCGATGATCTCCCGCTCAAACATTACGGGTGCCACCGCGGTATACTGTCGCTCGTTGTAGACGCTGTCGAGTTTCCCTTTGAAAAACCACGGGTGATCGGGGGTGACGTTTTTGACCGCTTCCTGCATCAATGACGCGGGCAGCACGGTATCGGGCGGCACGTCGGCGGTAGCAAGCACCAACGAGCCGTTGCCGCTCACCACCAGCACCCGCCCGAAGTTGGCATCGGTTTCGGACAAGAGGCGGAAGAAGGGCTGAAACCCTTCCCCGATGATGAAACCGTCTCCCGCACGGTAGGTGTAAGAGGCGGTGCATTCTGCCACCGTAACGGCGCTTTGGCACAGCGATTCCCGTCGCTCTGTCGTCCAGTAGCGGGAGGAGAGCAATGTTTGCGCACCGCACAGTGCCACGAAACTGGAAAGTACGACGATCGCCACTACCGTAAAGTATTTGGAAAAAATACTTTTAAACATACGACTTACGACTCTTTCACTTCAAATTTGTAACCGACGCCCCACACGGTTTTCAGCGTCCATTGGTCGGATACGCCTTCCAACTTCTCGCGCAGGCGTTTGACATGGACGTCCACCGTGCGGCTGTCGCCGTAATACTCGAATCCCCACACCTCGTCGAGCAACTGGTCGCGGGTGTACACGCGGTTGGGGTTGCTCGCCAAATGGAAGATGAGTTCCATCTCTTTGGGCGGGGTGTCCACGGCTTTTCCGCGCACCTTCAACTCGTAGTTTTCCATATTGATGTACAGCCCGTCGAACTCCACCACGCGTGCCTTTTCGCTCGTGTCGCGGCCGCAGCGGCGCAACACCGCCTTGATGCGGGCAATGACCTCTTTCGCTTCAAAGGGCTTGGTGATGTAATCGTCTGCGCCGAGGTCGAGTCCCAACACCTTGTCGAACACTTCGCCTTTTGCGGTGAGCATAATGATGGGGCACTGGGTCTTTTTGCGCAGTTCACGGCAGACCTGCCAGCCGTCCAGCCGCGGCATCATCACATCCAGCAGCACGAGGTCGGGCTGCGCACCGTCAAACAGTGCGAGGGCGCGCGCGCCGTCCTCCGCGATCACCGTTTCAAACCCTTCTTTTTCCAAGTACAGCCGCAGAAGTTCACAAATGTTTTGGTCGTCGTCCACGACCATGATCTTATAACCTGCCATATCGCTACTCCTTTCAAAAAGAGATCCGTTGCTTTCAGTGTAACAAACATTTATGAATAATATTTTAAAGATATATTATGAAAGTGTCAAGAGTACGGCGCAAAAAAGTGCGGTTGACATTCGTCGGCGAAACAGATATAATAAAAAAAGATGAACGAAAGGGTCTGATGATATGCGTACGGCGTCTGTTTTGTGTTCCGTCGCGTCGTGGGTCGCACTCACGGTCGCGCTGTTTTTTCAATTACTGTTGATCCTGACTTTGTGGATGCCGCCGTTTTTCGACGCGTTGTTCCCGCTGGATCGCGTGACGAACACCACCAACGCTACCGCCCTGCCGTTCGTGGTGACGGGCACGGTACTGTTCACGGCGGGCTATTTCCTGTTCCGCTATATGCGGCGCGGGCGCTGGATCTGGTTTGCCGCCATGGCGGTGGGTGTGCTGATGCTTGCGGGCGTGGGACTGTATTTGAAGAATATGTATCCCGAAACGATACTCGGCAACGACCGATACGGTGGGTATAACTCCGCCGCCAAACTCGTGTGGCGGCATTTCACCCCGGCGTTTACGTTGGTGTTTCATCTGCTCGCGGTGTTGTTCCGCGGCTTTGCAGAGGATAAGAAACTCGCCCGTGAAGCCATTACCGAGATCCAATCCCGCGCGGATGCGCCGAAGTGGGAGTAAAGCCGCGTTAGAGCAAGAAAAATGAGCAGGTTGCAACAAGCAACCCGCTCATTTTTTGCGCGGATAGGGGGTCTTTTCGTCTGTGAGACCTGCCAAATAGTCCATGCTGGTGTCCAATGCAATGGCCAGTTTGCGGCACTGCTCGAAGGTGAAATAGCGTTTTCCGCTTTCGATCTTGGAATAGTCGCTCTGGTCAATGCCGGTGAGCATCTGCATCTTTACTTGTGTGTAGCCTTTCTCTTTTCGTAATTCCTTTAGTCTACTCATTCTATCACCCAATAACATTATGTCAAAATTCCCTATTGAAATTAGGGTGAAAATGACCTATAATGTGGTGGGAGGGGTGATAAAATGCCAGCATTATGCCAGACTTGTTGGGAAAAGACTAACAAAAGACGGATGGGAATGAATTACGAGTTGACGGAACACGATGTGCGCTGCCGATGTTGCGGAGAGAAACGTCCAATCGTGGTTTACGTTGGGTTTCGGGGTTATATTCTGCCGTCTCAGCGTTGGTGGTTGGAACCGCCTATCGATCTTATTCTGTGGATCTGTAGAAAAATACGCAAACGATGGAAAAATATGCGTCAGCAAAAGGTGGACACATCCAAAAAGGAATAAGCAGAAAAAGAGAAGATTCGTTTTAACTACGAGTCTTCTCTTTCTTTTGTCTGTAAGTGATATGCTGACTAAAGTCAGCGTGATATTTTCGTTTATCGACCGTTTTGCTGTTTTGCCGCGGTCAGCGTGTTTTGCATCAGCATGGCGATCGTCATGGGACCCACACCGCCGGGTACGGGGGTGATGTATCCCGCGACAGGCTCCACCGCGTCGTAGTCCACGTCGCCGCAAAGATTGCCGTTTTCGTCGCGATTCATACCCACGTCGATGACGGCGGCACCCGCTTTCACCATATCGGCGGTCACGAACTTCGCGCGGCCCACCGCCGCCACCAGAATATCCGCTTCGCGGCAGATGGCGGCGAGATCTTTCGTGCGGGAGTGGCACACCGTGACGGTGCCGTTTTCATGCAGCAACAGCATCGCCATCGGCTTGCCCACGATGTTACTGCGCCCGATGACCACGCACCGCTTGCCTTCGGGCGAAATGTCCGCGCTGTGTAAGAGCTCCATTACGCCCGCGGGGGTGCAGGGCAGGAAGGTGTAATCCCCGACCATAATGTGTCCGACGTTTGCTACGTGGAACGCATCCACGTCTTTTTCGGGTGCGATGGCGGCGATGACCGCCTTATCGTCGATGTGACGCGGCACCGGCAACTGGCAGAGAATGCCGTTCACCGCCGGGTCGGCGTTCAGTTTTTCGATCAGCGCGACCAACTCCTCCTGCGTCGTCTCGGCAGGCAGGGCGTATTCGAACGAGCGGATACCGCACGCTTCGCACGCCTTTTTCTTGTTGTTCACGTACACGCGGGAGGCACTGTCGTCTCCCACCAAAATGACCGCCAAACCGACCGAAACACCTTCGGTACCCAGCGCCGCAACCTCGGCCGCGACCCGTTCCTTTACCGCGGCCGAAACCGCCTTACCGTCAAGAATCTTCGCCATTGTAAACATCCTCCTCTTCGGCGCCGTCCAGCGCCGCCAATTCCGCCATATCCTCGGCAGAAACGTCGATTTCTTCGTTTTCGATCACCGCCGCTTCGTCTTCCTGTAGGGTGATGGTCTCCACTGCGGGAGTCAGCGTGCGGGGCAGGCGACGGCTCTTGTTTTGGAACACCACATACAGCATCAGACCAAGCAACACGGTGAGTACCGCCACAAAGCAAGACACCTTCATTTTGCCCATCATCAAACTGTCGGTGCGGGTGAGTTCAATGAAGAAGCGTCCGATGCCGTACCACACGAGATAGAGCGAGAAGATCTGCCCTTTGAATTTGTACGCTTTTTTGCTCAAAAAATGCAACAATACGAAGCCGAGCAGGCACCACAGCGATTCATACAAAAAGGTGGGATGCACGGGCAGCGACGGGTCGAAGTTTTCGATGCTTGCATTGGTGTTTGCACCCGATTGAATGAGGTTGCCGCTCATACCCCACGGCAGGGTAGTGTTGCCGCCGAACGCCTCCTGATTGAAGAAGTTGCCCCAACGGCCGATTCCCTGACCGATCAAAAAGCCGAGTGCCGCAAGGTCCATCATCGGGGCGAGCGGGACTTTGCGCAGTTTGCACATCAAGACACCGCTTAAAAACGCACCGATGATACCGCCGTAAATGCCGATGCCGCCTTCCCATATGTACAAAATGGTGATGGGGTCGGCAAAATACGCCGCGCGGTCTTCCGAAAACAGCACGTAGTAGAGCCGCGCACCCACGAAGCCCACCACGGTGCATACCAGCACCACGTCGATCATACGGTCGGAATCGATGTCGAAGGACTTTGCGCGTTTGAGACCGTAGGTCACCGCCAGCAAAAAGCCGAGCGCGATGAGGACGCCGTACCACTTCACCGTGAATTCGTTACCGAACAGTGAAAAGGAAAACAACGTGTCGTCAATGGCGAATTTCCACCCCAGTGCGGGGAACGAAATAAAAGAATCCATATAAACCTCCTATTGTTCTGCTATGTATTTCGTCCCGTCAGCGGGGACGAATGACCGACAGCACCGTACGCTCACGGCACAGCGATTTTTGAAGCAACGCTTCGACGTCGTCGCGCGTCAGCGCGGCGGCGGCCTCCAATTCTTCAAAGGGGGCAAGTTTTCGGAAGTGCCCGTTCATCAACTGGTCGCCGCAATCCTCCACGTCGTTCAGCGACATGACCGCCGTGCCGTACAGCGCGTTGCGCGCCGCTTCAAACGCCGCGGGATCAATGCCGTCACGGCGCAGACGGTCGGCTTCGTCGGCGATCGCTGTTGCCACCGCCTCGGGGTCGCGGCTCTCGCCACCGAAGAGAAACGCCGCGTAGCCGGGGCCGTCAAACAACTCCATGCCGAAACTGCGGTTGATGAGTTCCTCTTTCATCAAACGGGTGTACAGCGGCGAGGAATGTCCCGCGAGGATTTCAAGCAGCGCTTCGCCCGCGAGCGCCTCTTTGGGCGGGAGCGGTGCCATGCCCTCCATCGGGTGCTTAAACCCGAAATAGAACAGCGGAGCCGCTACCGTCATTTTCTGCTCTACCCGTGCGGTGCCGACTTCCCGCGGCTCGTGCGGGTCGGGGCGGTCGAGTTGCCACAAGGGGGCAGGTTTCAGCAAGCGGTCTGCGACGCTTAGCACCTGCTCTACCGTCACGTTGCCTGCCACCGCCAGCACCATGTTGTGCAGGTTGTAAAACGCGTTGTAGCAACCGTAGAGCAGTTCGGGGGTGATGCGGGCAATGCTTTCCACCGTGCCCGCGATATCGGTGCGGACGGGATGGGTTTGATACATCGCCTGTAAGAGGTTGAAGAATACCCGCCAGCCGGGGGTATCGTCGTACATACGGATCTCCTGACCGATGATACCGCGTTCCTTTTCCACCGTCGCTTCGGTGAAATACGGAGCCTGCACGAAGTCCAGCAGGATCTCGAGCGACGGGGTGATATCCCCGCTGCCGTTGAACAGATAGGCGGTGCGTTCAAACGAGGTGAAGGCGTTCGCGTCCGCGCCCGTCGCGGCGTACCGCTGAAACGCGTCGCAATCCTCGTTTTCAAACAACTTGTGTTCGAGATAGTGGGCGATGCCTGCGGGCACTTCGGTGTGGGTGCCGTTCAAGTCGAATGCCGTGTCGATCGAGCCGTAATTCGTGCCGAACACGGCGTAATGGGATTGGTAACCTGCTTTGGGCCAGACGAAGATGGTCAGCCCCGAGGGGTGGTCGATACGGGTGACCGTCTCCCCCGTGCGGGGGTTGTGAAACACGGTTTGGTTATTCACCGCCTTCGCCTCCTTCCTCTGCTTCGCCGTTCGGCAGCAGTCGGAACTCGCACGCGATCTCCCACGCCTTTGCCGCTGCCGTTACCTGCTCACGGGTGACGGTCAGCAGTGCGTCCGCCGCTTCCTCAGGAGTCTGCAAAACGTCTTCCAACGCCTGCCCGTCATACCATCCGATGAGCGTGCTTTGCAGATCGCCCACCGTGCGGTATTGGCTGACGAGATAGCGGCGGGTGTTTTCGAGATCTTCGTCCGTAAACTCGCCCGCTTTCAGCAATGCCAACTGCCGTTCGATCTCGGCACGGGCAACGGACAGTTTGTCCGCTTCCACCCCGCTGTCGATCATGCCGACACCTTTCAAACGGTCAAACGAGGACATACAGTAATAACAAAGGCTTAACTTTTCGCGCACCGTGCGGAACAGCATCGCAAACGCCGTGCCGCCGAACAGCGCATTCGCCATACGGTTGGCGGGTACGTCCACCGTATCGGCGGTGTTCACGAAGCCAAGCACCATTTTGCCCTGCGCTACCGCCATCAATTCCTCGCCGTCGCGGCGAGTATCCACCGTGGTGCGGCGGGTGACCGTAAGATCGCACGGGGTGCGGTCAATGGCGCAAAAGCCGTCCACAAACGGGGCGGCAACGGCGTGCCCGTCTCCGTTTCCGTGATAGAGGATCTGCACGCGGGCGGTACGCAGCACCCGCTCCCACGCCGCCGTCACGTCGGCGGCGGTGAGGGCGGCGACTGCCGCCTCGGTGCCCGAAGCACGCACGGCGTACGGTTCCCCTTCACACAGCAGTTCGGTGCAACGGGTGCGGGCATAGCCGCGTTTGTTGTTGATCTCCGCGCGGATGGTCTCCAAAAGACAGCGGCGTTCTTCCTCCATATCGTCATGGCGGAACGTGCCGTTCTCCAACACGGGGCGGAACAGCATCTCACACAGCAGGGCGGCACACTGCGCCGCCACCGCTTCGCCGTTTAAAGCAAAACGGTCGTCCAGGCAGGTCATCTGCAGATACAGCGCCTGCGCTTCTCCCACGCGGCGCACCGCCGCGGTCAGCCGCGCACCGTACAAGCGGTCGAGTTCCCGCTTGAGCGCGGGAAAATCGGGGAAGGTGCGGCAGGCACGCCGTAAGAGAAACGGGACGAGCGCGTTTGCGGCGGCGCTTTCTTCCGAAAGCGGCACCAACAGTTGTACCGTCAACTGGGCGGTCTTAAAACGCTCGGCGGTGTCGGGTATCGCGATCACCCGCACGGCTTCGGCGGGTTCAAACACCGTGATAGACAACGGACAAGCCTCCTCATAATTCGTATAATTACAGATAGTATACCACAGTATGGGGCGTATGAAAAGAGAAAATTGCGATATTTTTCTGTAAATTCAACAAAGTGCTGTGAACAAAACGGGTTTGCACCGAGAGGGTTGTGATTTTTGTATGTTGCAGGTTTGCGTGATTTTTGGTAAAATGGTACTATTCGTTCCAAAGGAGGAACTCACCGTGAAGCGATGGATGAAATACGTAAAGCCCTATTGGTCGTTCTTTTTGCTCGGACCGCTGTGTATGATCGTGGAGGTCATCGGTGAAGTGCTGATGCCCCGCTATCTTGCGCGGATCATCAACTTGGCGGAGCGAGGTGAACTTACGGTCGCGACGGGTCTTTGGCAGACGGTGCTGATGGTCGCTACCGCGCTTATGATGATGGCGGGCGGTGTCGGCGGTGCGTGGTTCGGTGCGAAGGCATCGGTCAACTTTGCCGCCGATCTGCGGCAGGATGTCTACGCCCGCGTGCAGACCTTTTCGTTTGCCAATATCGACAAATTCAGCACCGGCTCGCTGGTCACCCGCCTGACCAACGACGTGACCCAGTTGCAGAATTTTGTGAATATGCTGCTGCGTATGTTTTTGCGCGCACCCGGTATGATGATCGGTGCGCTCATTATGGCGTTTTCGCTGCGTCCGTCTCTCGCGACCGTGTTCACCGTGTCGGTGCCGCTGATGCTGGTGGCGATCCTGTTCATCATCCGCACCGGTTTCCCGCGGTTTGCCGCCATGCAGACCCGCATCGACAAACTGAACAATACGGTGCAGGAGAATATCACCAACGTGCGGGTGGTCAAATCCTTTGTGCGGGAGGATCACGAGAACGAAAAGTTCGGTGATGCCAACCGTGGGCTGAAGCAGGCGGGTATGTCTGCCATGAAGGTGATGATCTTCATGCAGCCCGTAATGACCTTGTTTATGAACCTCACCGTTGTGGCGGTGTTGTGGTTCGGCGGAAATATGGTGTTGGGCGACGGTATGCCCACGGGCGATCTGTCGGCGTTTATCACCTACGTCAACCAGATCCTGTTTTCGCTGATGATGGTCACTATGATGCTGATGACCTCCTCCCGTGCGCTCGCCTCCGCCCGCCGTATCCGTGAGGTGCTGGACGAGGAGGTGGACATCGCGGATACCGCCACCGCCGACCACCGTGTGACCGACGGCCGCGTAGAGTTTAAAAACGTGGTGTTCCGTTACTACAAATCCAGTGAGGAGCCGGTGTTGCGAAACGTCGACCTCACCATTGAAGCGGGTGAAACGGTGGGCATCATCGGCTCCACCGGTTGCGGCAAGACCACCTTGGTCTCGCTGATCCCGCGGCTGTACGATACCGACGAAGGTGCCGTGCTGGTGGACGGCGTGGACGTGCGGGAGTATCCCCTGCACGCCCTGCGTGACGGTATTGGTATGGTGTTGCAAAAGAACGTGCTGTTTTCCGGCTCGATCGCCTATAACCTGCGGTGGGGCAACGAGGAAGCAAGTGACGAGGAGATGTTTGCTGCCGCCGAAAACGCGCAGGCGGATAAATTTGTGCGCACCTTTAAAGACGGATACGATACCCTGCTTGAACAGGGCGGCACCAACGTGTCGGGCGGTCAGAAACAGCGGTTGTGCATCGCCCGCGCACTCTTAAAAAAGCCAAAGATACTCATTTTGGACGACTCCACCAGTGCGGTGGACACCGCAACCGAAGCACAGATCCGTCACGCGTTTGCCAACGAATTGCAAGATGCCACCAAGATCCTTATTGCCCAACGCATCTCCTCGGTCGTCGAGGCGGATAAGATCGTGGTCATGGACGACGGTGCGGTGGTGGATATCGGCACGCACGAGGAGTTGCTCGCCCGCTGTGAGGAGTACGGCGAGATCTACTATTCGCAGATGGAAAAGGAGGCGAACGGCCGTGGCTAAGCGCACGTTGGAAGACCTGCAAAAACAGTACAGCCGTGCGGCTTCCGCTCCTCGCGGGCGCGGCTTCGGCCCCGGCCCGGGCGGCGGACGGCGCGGCCCGCAGATCCACGGCGGCAAGCCGAAACGCTCCGCCGATACCGTCAAGCGGCTTGCGGGATACATCCGTCCCTATCGTCTGCATTTGGTGCTGGTGCTTTTGTGTATGTTGTTCAGCACGGTAGCCTCCCTTGCGGCATCGTATCTTATCATGCCCATCGTCAATCGCTTGAGCGGTATTGCGACCACGGCAAAGGACGGTGTGTTTGCGGTGCTGGCGGACCGTGTGATCGATCGCTTTGCCCACCTGCCGTTTGTGGCTTCGCTGATGAGCCACTCGCCCTATGCCGCGGCGGCGACCTATCTGCTTGCCGCGTTGATCATTTTGCTTGCGGTCTACGCGGTGGCGATCGTTTCCACTTACGTGCAGAGCCGCTTGATGCTTGCCGTTTCGCAAGGAGCGGTGGAACGTATCCGCAACGATCTGTTTCAAAAACTGCAGACGTTACCGGTGCGGTTTTTTGACCGCAACGCCACCGGCGAAGTGATGAGCCGCTTCACCAACGACGTGGACAACATCGACGTGATGCTCAACAACTCGCTCGTGCAGTTGGTGTCGGGTGTGATCACACTGGTGGGTACGTTTTCGTTCATGGTCACTACCAACTGGATACTCACGCTTGTGACGGTGGTGTTCGTGCCGCTGTTTGCGTTCGGCGGTGCGGCGATCGCCCGCCGCAGCAGCAAATATTACAGCGGTCAGCAGTCGGCGCTCGGTGCGGTCAACGGGTATATCGAGGAAACGGTATCGGGTCAAAAGGTCATTAAGGTGTTCAACCGTGAAGAGGCGGCTGAAGAAGAGTTCGGCCTGCTCAACAACGATCTGCGCGACAAGCAGTTTAAAGCGCAGTTTTACGGCGGCATTATGGGTCCCGTGATGGGGAACCTTTCGCAGGTGAGTTACAGCGTGACCATCGGCGTGGGTGCGGTGATGATGGTGACGGCGGGCTTCACTCCCGGCGCGCTCACCGTGTTTGCGGGCTATTCCCGCCAATTCTCGCAGCCCATCAATACGCTGTCGATGCAGACGAGCACCATTTTTGCGGCGCTCGCAGGTGCGGAGCGGGTGTTCGGGGTGCTGGATGAAGCGCCCGAGACCCCCGATGCGGCGGACGCGCAGACCTTACCGCCGATGAAGGGGTACGTGGAACTGAAAAACGTCACCTTCGGCTACACGCCCGACAAGGTGGTACTCCGTGATATTTCGCTGTACGCGAAGCCGGGACAAAAGATCGCGTTCGTCGGTTCGACGGGTGCGGGAAAAACCACTGTCACAAACTTGCTCAACCGTTTCTATGATATAGATGAGGGGCAAATTACCATCGACGGGGTGGACATCCGAAAGATCCCGCGTGCCCAACTGCGCCGCAACATCGCCATGGTGCTGCAGGATACGCACTTGTTCACGGGCACGGTGATGGAGAATATCCGCTACGGACGGCTGGACGCGACCGATGAGGAGGTCGTTGCCGCGGCAAAGACTGCCTCGGCCCACTCTTTTATTATGCGTCTGTCGGATGGATATCAGACGATGCTTGAAGGAGACGGTGCCAACCTTTCGCAAGGCCAGCGGCAGCTCTTGAACATCGCCCGTGCGGCATTGTCGAAAGCCCCCATTTTGGTGTTGGACGAAGCCACCAGTTCGGTGGATACCCGCACCGAGCGGCACATTGAACACGGTATGGATCGCTTGATGCGCGACCGCACCACGTTTGTGATCGCTCACCGCCTCTCCACCGTCCGCAACGCCAACGCCATTATGGTGCTGGAGCAAGGACGCATCATCGAGCGGGGTGACCACGACGATCTGCTCGCGCAAAAGGGTCGGTACTACACCCTGTATACGGGTCAGGTGGAACTCGATTAAAACTTTTGAAAAAAATAGTAAAAACCTCTTGCATTATGGTGCGATTCGTGGTATAGTGTAAGCCGTTACAGCACAACTGTCCGCGAACGGTGAACAGTTCGGCAGGAGGTGACCGTATGGAAGAAACAGGGGGTACCCCACGCTTGCTGGTGGTGGATACCCGCGCATTGCCCGAAGTGTTTGAGCGGGTGCTGACCGCGAAACGCTTGCTCACGACGGGAGAGGCGACGTCCGCTTCGGAAGCGGCACGGCAGGCGGGCATTTCCCGCACCGCGTTTTACAAATATCGCGATATGGTGTTTCCGTACGACGTGTCGGCGGCGGCAGGTGACCTTATGACGGTACACTTTCTCTTGAATGACCGTCCGGGCGTGCTTTCGGCACTGCTCACCGCGTTTGCCGAAGCAGGCGCCAATATTCTCACCGTGAACCAGAACATTCCCGTGGGCGGTGCAGCGTCGGTGTCGGTCACCGCGCGATGCGACCGCTTGGGGGTGTCGTCCGAAGGATTGTTGGTGAAGCTTTCGGGTGTCGCGGGTGTGAAGCGCATTTTGCGTATTAACAGCGAATGAGCCTTTAAAGGAGGATACATATATGGTCTACGTAGCAATTATGGGGCACGGCGTGGTTGGCTCGGGCGTGGCGGAAGTGCTGCGCAAAAACGCCGAAAGCATTGCCCGTAAGGCAGGCGAAGGCATTGAGGTGCGTCGGATCCTCGATCTGCGCGAATTCCCCGACCTGCCGTACGCCGATTGTTTCACCAAGGATTTCGAGGAGATCGTGAACGATCCCGATATCCGCATCGTGGTGGAAACGATGGGCGGTTTGAACCCCGCGTACGCGTTTGTGAAGCGCTGTCTTGAAGCGGGCAAAAGCGTGGTCACCTCCAACAAGGAGTTGGTGGCGGCGAAGGGTGACGAGCTGTTGGCACTCGCCCGTAAAAACAACTTGAATTTTCTGTTCGAAGCGTCGGTCGGCGGCGGTATTCCGATCCTGCGTCCCATCGACCAATGCCTCGCGGCGAACGAGGTGTACGAGATCGCGGGCATTTTGAACGGTACCACGAACTTTATGCTCACCCGTATGATCGAGGACGGTATGTCGTTTGAAGATGCGCTGGCACTTGCCCAGCAACTCGGCTACGCCGAGCGGGATCCTTCGGCGGATATCGAAGGACACGACGCCTGCCGTAAGATCTGCATCTTGGCATCGCTCGCGTTCGGTAAACACGTCTATCCCGCCGAGGTGTACACCGAAGGTATCACCAAGATCACGAGCGAGGACGTGCGCACCGCGGCGGCTGCCGACAGCGTCATCAAGCTGATCGGCCGTGCGGTGTTGCAGGAGGACGGCCGCCTGTACGCGACGGTGGCCCCCACCGTGATCTCCAAAAGCAGTTTGCTGTCCGACGTGAACGACGTGTTCAACGGCATTATGGTGCGCGGCGACGCGATCGGCGACGTGGTGTTCTACGGTCGCGGCGCGGGCAAACTGCCCACCGCGAGTGCCGTGGTGGCAGACGTCATCGACGAAGTGAAGCACTTGAAAGCCCGCAAATATCTGTTCTGGGAAGGCGGCTACGAAGGGTACGTTATCCCGCACGAAGAGGGTACGGTGCAGATGCTGGTGCGTGTGGCAGATACCGCCGATGCGGCGGCAAAAATTGCGGCACTCGGTAACGTGCAGATGGTCGAGGGCGACGGCGTGCCTGCGGGGGATATCGCATTCATCACCCCCGTTATGACGGAAGCGGCACTGGATGCGGCACTTCTGGCAAGCGGTCTTACGGTCAAGAGTCGGTTGCGCGTGGCGCAGCTGTAACAAGTATTGGCGAGCATTTTAACAAAGGATGAGCGAAAATCCGCCTTCCCAAAACGGAGTTCGGGTTTGATTGCTCACCCTAAGGGGAGGTACTTTTGGTATGTTGATAGTCAAAAAATTCGGCGGCAGTTCGGTTGCCAACGCCGAGCGGGTGTTCAACGTCGCCCGTATCATTACCGAAGATTACAAAAAGGGGAACGACGTGGTGGTAGTCGTGTCCGCACAGGGCGACACCACCGACGATCTGATCGACAAGGCACACGAGATCACGAAGCGCCCGAACAAGCGCGAAATGGACCAGTTGCTCGCCGCAGGTGAGCAGATCTCCATTGCCCTGCTCGCGATGGCGATCGGCGAGCTGGGATGCCCCGTGGTGTCCCTGCTCGGCTGGCAGGCGGGTTTCCGCACCAACACCACCTATTCCGCCGCGCGTATCAAGCGGGTGGAGACCGAGCGTATCCGCAGTGAACTGGAAAAGAAGCGTATCGTCGTGGTGGCAGGCTTCCAAGGGGTCAACCGTAACGAAGATATCACCACCTTCGGCCGCGGCGGCTCGGATACCAGTGCGGTGGCGATCGCGGCGTCGATGAAGGCGGATCTGTGCCAGATCTACACCGACGTGGAAGGCGTGTTCACCGCCGACCCGCGCAAGGTGCCGAACGCTCGCAAACTCGACGAGATCACCTATGACGAAATGCTCGAACTGGCAACGCTGGGCGCCCAGGTGCTCAACAACCGCTCGGTAGAAATGGCGAAGAAATACAACGTGGAGATGGAAGTTCTCTCCAGTTTGAATCCGGTGCCCGGCACCAAAGTTAAGGAGGCTACGAATATGGAAAAAATGATGATCAGCAGTGTGGCAAAGGACGCGCACGTGGCGCGTGTTATGATCGTGGGTATCCCCGACGAGCCGGGTATCGCGTTTAAGATCTTCTCCCGCGTGGCGCAGGCGCACATCAACGTGGATATGATCCTGCAGTCGGTCGGCCGTGACGGCACGAAGGACATCACCTTCACCGTGCCGGAGGATTGCGGTGCGGCGGCGGTGGCGGCGCTGCAGGAGTACGCCGACCGCGTAGGTGCGAAGAGCTTGACCTACGACACCAAGACGGCGAAGGTCTCGGTCGTCGGCGCGGGTATGGAGACCCACGAAGGCGTGGCGGCAAAGATGTTCGAAGCCCTCTCCGAAAAGAGCATCAACATCCAGATGATCTCCACGAGCGAGATCAAGGTGTCGGTGCTGATTGCGGCGGAAGAAGCCGACCGTGCGGTGTCGGCCGTTCACGCGAAGTTCTTCGACGAGATGTAAAAAACATACACAGCGGCTTGCTTTTTGCAAGCCGCTGTGCTATTTTAAAATAAAAACGGGAGCGTTTGGTGTATGGAACAAAAATTTTTAACCGATTATCGTGTAACGCCTGCGGTGGTCGTGGTGGGCGAGTGTACCACCGTGACCATTCGCCCGCGCGGCGAACAAGCGGCGTTTTTGGAGGGCGGTGAGTACACGGTGGAGATCTGGCCGCACGAAACTACCACCACGCGGCTGAACATTCCCACCGTTGATAAATATACGGTCACTGCACAACACGGGGTGTTGCAGTTTACCCACACCTTCCCGCGGGAGCAGGGGTATACGCTGAAGTTGAAGGTGCCGGAAGCGGCGAAATGGCGCGAAAACCCGCACTATAATCCGCCGTTCCGCCCGCGGCCGACCAACCCGAAATCCCCCTACGCCTGTGCGCCGTATCTGTTTATGTATGCGGTCGATCCCGATTGGAAAGGCATGACGGTACACAAGGGGGATATGCACCTGCACACGAACTATTCCGACGGCAACGAGTCGGTGGGCGGTCTGCTGGCAAACCTGCGGGCGGCAGGCTACGATTTTGCCGCCGTGACCGATCATTACTGCTACGATTCCTCCCTCAAAGCGATCGAATGGATGAAAGAACTGCCGGACGTGCTCACCGCCGTCGCGGGGGAAGAGATACACTGCCCGAAAGATTACGTGCATATTCTGTCCATCGGCGGCACGGCGAGCGTCAACACCTGCTACGATGCTGATCCCGAAAAGGCAGATGCCGCCATCGCCGCGATCGCGGCATCGCGCACCTTCCCCGAAGGGGTCGATCCGCAAAACGCCGCCGCACGGCACTGGGTGGTTCGGAAAATCAAGGAATTTGGTGGCATGGCGGTGTTGACCCACCCGTTCTGGCTGTGGGAACGGGTCCATTTTATGCCGCTTGCCATGACCGAGTATCTCTTCCGCTCAGGCGAATACGATGTGTACGAAATGCTCAACGGCATAAGCGGACCCGAATGCAATCAGCTTGAAACCATGTTCTATTACGACCAACAACGGCAAGGCTACACCATGCCCGTCATCGGTAATAGCGATTGCCACTGCTCCGACCGCCCGGATTTCCGCAAACCTGCCCCCGCCTTCACGCTGGTACTGTCGAAAGAACGCGATTGGGAAAGCCTGCGGGATGCGATCCTTGCCCGCCGCAGCGTGGCGGTGGAGTGGTACGAGGGAGATACGAACTTCCGCATTCACGGCGATTTCCGTATGGTGAAGTATATGAACTTCCTTATGCGTAATTATTATCCGCTGTATATGGAACTGTGCCACGCGCAGGGAATGTTGATGAAGCAGTACGACGACACCCGCGACATCGCGCTTTTACCGCTGTTGGAAGGACTGAAAAAGCAGACCGACACCTTTACCGAAGAGTTTTTTGGCTGGTAAGGGGCGTGAGTACAGTGGGAATTTCGCTGCACACGCTCGTGACGGTGCGATTCCCCCGTGGCGTGTGCAACTCCTGCGAGCGTTCACGGAATGCCCCTAACCGCACGACGTATGCCGGCGTACACGTAAAATGACCCCCGACCTTCATGAAGGTCGGGGGCTGTTTTATACCGTTTCCAATTTGATCAAATTCGTGTTGCCCGAGGTGCCGTTGGTAATACCACCGGTGATGACGATGTGATCGCCTGCCTGCACCAACCCTGAGCGGCGCGCCGCCACCGCCGCGTGGTAAAACAGTACTTCGGTGGAGGGGAATTCTTCGCTCAGCACGGGGATCACCGCCCACGAAAGAGCCAGTTTGCGCCACACACGCTCGTTGGTGGTCATACCGATGATGGGCATCGGCGAGCGGAAACGCGACACCATGCGTGCCGTGCCGCCGCCCAGCGTACACACCACCATCAACTTGGCATCCACGTCGATCGCAAGTGCGCAAGTGGCGTGAGAGATGGCGTCGATGTTGCTTTTGATGCGAAAATCCGAGTTGCGGAAGCGCTTGGAATAGTTGATGTTCTGCTCGGTCTGCTCCGCAATGCGGCTCATGGCCTCCACCGCTTCCACGGGGTGCTTCCCTGCCGCCGTCTCGCCCGAAAGCATCAGCGCACTGGTGCCGTCGTACACCGCGTTTGCCACGTCGGAAATTTCCGCACGGGTGGGACGCGGACGGTCGATCATGGATTCCAGCATTTCGGTGGCGGTGATCACCCGCTTGCCGCGGTAGCGGCAGGTGGTGATGAGGTGCTTTTGAATGGCGGGCAGTTGCTCGTAGGGGATCTCCACGCCCATATCGCCGCGGGCGATCATAATGCCGTTACTGCGGTCGATGATCTCGTCGATGTTGTCCACTCCCGCGCGGTTTTCAATTTTGGCAATAAGGTCGATGTCCTCGCCGCCGTGAGCATTCATAAAATCGCGCACGTCGTCGATATCCTGCGGACGGGAGACGAAGGAACACGCGACAAAATCTACCCCCATCTCGATGCCGAACAGCAGGTCCGCCCGGTCCTGCTCGCTCAAATACGGTTGGCTGAACACCTTGTCGGGTATGCTCATGCTTTTGCGATTGGAAAGTTCACCGCCCACCGTCACGCGGCAGACGGCATCGGTCTCGGTCAAAGAGACGACTTCAAACGCCATCAGGCCGTTGTTCAAAAGGATGGTATCCCCCACGTCCAATTCACGGATCATCGGCGGATAGGAGACCGACACACCGTGCGCGTCCCCTTCGATCGCACGCCCCGTGAACACGAAGGTGTCCCCTGCCTGCAGGGTGACTTTGCCTTCGCGGAAGGTGCCGATACGGTACTCGGGACCCTTGGTGTCAAGCAAAATGGCGACCGGCATTTGCAGCTTGTCGCGCACCCGCTTTACCATATCCATTACGCGGCGGTGGGTCTCGTGGGTCTCGTGAGAAAAATTGAAACGCGCCACGTTCATGCCTGCCTTCACCATACGGGTGAGAGTCTCCTCGTTGGCACAGGCAGGACCGACCGTACAAATGATCTTCGTTTTACGCATACGTTACCTCTTTCTATATTCGCAGTCCCTTGGGATACCGATTTTTAAGGGTGCCGTTTACCGCTTTCCCAAAACCTACCACCGCATTGCCGACCGCCACCGCCGTCCACCCCGAAAGAGTGTCGTCGCAGGGAATCGCCTCGCCGTGCAAAAAGGCAGAAAGCGCGGGGGCGTCGGGGGTGAGTGTCACCACCGCGCGGCAGTCTTCCGCCCGCTTTGCGGCGAAAATGCTGTGCGCGGGTTCTAAGCGATCTTTGCAGACGTCCGCTACGGCGACACCGGCATACAGCAGATGCAGTGCCGTTGCGGGCATCGCAGGCGGCAACAGCCGCACCGTATCACCCACCGTCACGAAAGTGCCGTGCGGCTCGTCGCGAAACACGGTACGGTACAACTGCTCCGCTTCGGCGGCGTACGCATCTTTTTTAGGGGGTACGTAAGGGGATGGAGACGCTTCGCCGTCCCCTTTGCGGTGAAATAACGCTAAAAAGTGCCCTTCTCCGCCGTGCTGTGGCAGAATACGTCGTCCCGCACTTACGGGGAAGTCCGCCACGGGAAACGCGGGTCGTCCAAACGGCAGGGCGGAAAGATCGCCCGCCTCAAAATCGGGATGGGTTGCCAAAAACCATGCGGCGTTTTGCTCGTTTTCCTCGGGCGCAAAGGTGCAGGTGGAGTAGAGCAATCGCCCGCCCGGACGCACCGTTTTTGCCGCCGCTTCCAGAATGGTGCGTTGCCGTGCGGCACAGAGTTCAATGTTGTCCATACTCCACTGCGCCAAGGCTTCGGGTTCTTTGCGGAACATCCCCTCGCCGGAACACGGAGCATCGCACAGCACCGCGTCAAACGCCTCGGGAAGATGCTCCGCCAGCACGGCCGTGTCCAGCGACGTGACCACCGCGTTTCGCACGCCGCACCGTTCCAAATTCTGCATCAGCGGGGTGGCGCGGGAGCGCACGTATTCGTTGCACCACAACAGCCCTTCGCCCGCCAGTGACGCCGCAATTTGGGTGGATTTCCCGCCCGGTGCGGCGCACAAGTCCAACACCCGCTCGCCGCGTTGCGGCGCAAGGGCGGTGACTGCCGACATGGCGGACGGTTCCTGCCGATAATATACCCCCGCGTGGTGAAGCGGGTCGTTTCCCGCTTTGCGGTCGGTCGTGAGGTGAAATCCCCACGGCGAAAACGGTGTGGGGGTGACCTCTTCGCCCAGCAACGCGAGCGCTTCTTTGGGCGTAGTTTTCAATGGGTTGATACGCAAGCCGCGGGCGGGCGCGTCTGCCGCAAACGCGTCAGCAAACGCACTCCATTCGTCGCCGAGCAGGTCGCGCATGCGCTGTTCAAACAAGGTGGGAAACTGCATACCCCAAATCCTTTCCGAAAAAACACGGACGAGGCGTTGCCCCGTCCGTGTGTCGATTACTTCTTCAGTGCCAACGCGGCTTTCGCCTTTTCGACGATCGCTTCCGCCGACAGACCGAACAGCGGCAGAAGATCGAGTGCGGGGCCGGATTTGCCGAAGGTGTCCTGCACGCCGACGCGGAGTACCGGAACGGGGCACTTTTCAGCCACCGCTTCCGCCACGGCACTGCCGAGACCGCCGATGACGTTGTGTTCTTCCGCCGTGACGATCGCGCCCGTTTCGGCGGCTGCCTGCCACACCAGTTCGCGGTCGAGCGGCTTGATGGTCGCCATATTGATGACACGGGCGGAAATGCCTTCCGCCGCGAGCGTGTCGGCAGCTTTCAACGCTTCGCCCACCAAGAGACCGTTCGCGATCACGGTAACGTCATTGCCGTCGCGCAAGGTGATACCGCGGCCGATCTCAAACCGGTAATCGTCGGGGGTCACGTTCGCGACTGCCAAACGGCCGAAACGCAGATACACGGGCCCTTCCATCGCGGCGGCGGCAAACACCGCCTGGCGCGCTTCGTTGTCGTCCGCGGGGGAGATGACGGTCATGCCGGGGATGGTGCGCATCAGTGCAATATCTTCACAGCACTGGTGAGTCGCACCGTCTTCACCCACCGAGATGCCCGCGTGGGTCGCACCGATCTTTACGTTCAGATGAGGATAGCCGATGGAGTTGCGGATCTGCTCAAACGCACGGCCTGCCGCAAACATGGCAAAACTCGAAGCGAATACCACTTTGCCGGTGGTGGAAAGACCCGCCGCAATCCCCATCATGTTGCCTTCCGCAATACCGCAATCAAAGAAGCGGTCGGGATACGCCTTCTTGAAACCGCCCGTTTTGGTGGCGGCGGCAAGGTCGGCGTCCAGCACGATCAAATTCGGCATGGTCTCGGCGAGGTCACAGAGTGCCTGTCCGTAAGAATCACGGGTTGCCTTTTTTACGATATCTGCCATGACTCAGCCCTCCACTTCCGCGAGACGGGCGGTGAGTTCCGCCATCGCCGCATCGTATTGCTCTTTATTGGGGGCACTGCCGTGCCAACCCACCTGATTTTCCATGAACGAAACGCCACGACCTTTGGTAGTGCGCATAATGACGGCGGTGGGCTGTCCTTTGGTGGCACGCGCACCCGAAAACGCCATTTCGAGTTGCTCGAAATCGTGGCCGTCCACCACGATCACGCGGAAACCGAACGCGGCAAATTTTTCCGGAATGGGATGCGGGTTGTTGACTTCCCGCACCGGACCGTCGATCTGCAGGTCGTTGTTGTCCACGATGACACACAGGTTGTCCAGTCCTTTGGCAGAAGCAAACATCGCCGCTTCCCACACCTGACCTTCCTGAATCTCGCCGTCACCGAGGATAGTATATACGCGATAGTCCGCTTTATCCAGCTTGGCACCCAGTGCCATACCGACTGCCGCAGAAATGCCCTGTCCGAGCGAGCCCGAAGACATATCCACGCCGGGAGTGCCTTTCATATCGGGGTGACCTTGCAGCATCGCGCCGATGTGGCGGAGTTTTTGAATCTCCGCACGGTCAAAATATCCCTTTTCCGCGAGTGCGCCGTACAGCGCGGGCGCGGCGTGCCCCTTCGACAGCACCAAGCGGTCACGCGTGGGATCCTGCGGGTTTTTCGGATCTACCCGTAACTCTTTCGTATACAAATACGCCAGCACATCCGCGATCGACAACGAGCCGCCGGGATGGCCGCTTTTGGCGTGGAACGTGCCTTCCACGATGTTCATACGGATGCGGGTCGCCGCCGCCGTAAGACGCCTCTTTTCACAAGCCTCCATCACAAAACCAACCTTTCCGTCGTATAGGATCATACATTAACATATAGTATACCACAAACAGAAATAAAAGAAAAGAGGTTTTTGCGATTTTACGCCCTCTTTACAAGCAAAAAATTTTCTGTTATACTATGGGGAGATTTCAAAAGTAAGGAGATACCGCGATGACCTATGAACAGACGGTAGCGGCGTTGACGATCGCCGAGCAGACCGAACGCCGTGCGTTGCGTAAACGGGCGTGGTTTGCGGGGCTTTCGCTGCTGTTTTCGCTCGCGGCGGAGATCGCCCTCGCCTTTGGGGTTTCGGACTTCTTGACAGCCGCCGAAGCGCAGATGGGGGCGTCGCCCCTGCACCGCGTGGCGTATTACGTGCTGTACGGCGGATATTACTGCACGGTGTTGCTGTTGCCCGTGGCGGTGATGGCGTTGCTGTTTCGGCAAAAGCCGCTGTTGCCGCGCGAGTTGCGCCGCCCCGTTGCCCCGATGGAAGGCTTGCTGCTGGTACTGTTCGGCTTTGCTTTCTGCATTTTGGCGAACTATCTTACCAACTATTGGCTGATGTTCATGGAACAGTTCGGCGTACAGCCGTTCGAAGGGGACTATCACACCGAAGCGGGCGTGTTGCCGTTCGTGCTGAATCTCGTCACCTACGCGGTGTTACCCGCTCTGGTGGAAGAATTTCTCTATCGCGGGTGGATCCTCGGTGCCCTGCAACCGTGCGGCGAGCGGCGGGCACTGGTACTCTCTGCCTTACTGTTCGGGTTGGCGCACGGCAATCTCACGCAGTTGCCGTTTGCCTTCTTGCTCGGGTTGCTGTTTGGCTACGTGTATCTGCGCACCGGTCGGCTGTGGATCGGCATGGTGATCCATTTCCTCAACAACGCACTCTCGGTGGTGATCGACAGTGGGTCACTGTATCTCGGCGAAAACGGCGTAATGGTGTTGCAAATGGCGATATTTGCCGTCGTGGTGGGGGTCGGCGTCGCGGCAGGGCTGTTGCTCACGGCGCATCCCGCTTTCGCTAAAACGGCACGTCCGCTGGTCGACCGCCGCAGTGCGCTCACTCCGAAACAGCGCGGACGGCTTATGTGGTGCAACCCTGCGGTCATCGTGACGCTCGTCGTGTACGTTGTGTTGACGGTGCTGGGGGAGGTCGTGCAGTGATACGGGAAGAGTATATGCGCGAAGCGCTGGCGCTCGCCAACGAAGCCGCCGCCGAAGGCGAAGTGCCCGTGGGTGCGGTGGTGGTGCGGGACGGCGTGATCGTCGGCCGCGGCCGCAATCGGCGGGAGGTCGGCAAAAACGCGTTGGCACACGCCGAACTGGAAGCGATCGACCACGCCTGCCGTACACTCGGCGGCTGGCGGTTGTTCGGGTGTGAGTTGTACGTCACGCTGGAGCCGTGCCCGATGTGTGCGGGGGCGATCATCAACGCCCGCATCGACCGCGTGTACTACGGCGCGGCAGACGGGAAGGCGGGCAGTTGCGGCTCGCTCGTCAATTTGTTCGACCTGCCGTACAATCACCGCCCCGAAACGGTCGGCGGTGTGTTGGAGGAGGAGTGTGGCGACCTGCTGCGCGCTTTTTTTGCAGATCTTCGAAAAAGGATAAAAAAATAACCCGCCGCAGCGGGTTGTTTTTTTATCCCTTTTTTTTGCGCAGAAGCTGTTTTCCCATACCCGCACCTTGCTTGAGCAGGGCGACGATGTCTTTGCCGTACAACGCCACTATCGCGACGAATACCACAGCCTGCGGGATCCACGAGGTGACGTTCAACGTGAGCAGAGTCGCCTGCGTACACAGAAGCACCGTGGGCAGAATGAAGTCGCGCACGCCGTAGTGAACGGTGACGAATTTGCGGGTATCCCACGCACGCACCAGCCACGTGACGGCATACGCCACGGCGGTGGCGATGGCAGAGCCGATAATGCCGCACAGCGGAACCAGCACCAGATTGAGTACGATGTTCAGCACCGCGCCCACCACGGTGGTGAAAAACGCACCTTTGGTCTTTTTCATTGCCACGTAATTCGTGCCGATGAAACCGGAATAACAAGAGAACAGCACGCCGATGAAGAGATAGGGCGTGCATCGCCACCCTTCGTAGTAGGACGCGTCCACGAACACGCCGTACAGCGGTTGAAGGATCACGAAGCAGAAGGAGGTGCCGCAGGTGAGTACCATTGCAAGGATGGTGAACACTTTCGAATAGAAATGTGCCTTGTCCGCCGATTTGGCTTCATCCACCGAGGAGAGTTGCCACGCCTGGAAGAAGATGTGGCTGACCACCGAGATGATGGTGGGCAGTTTGCTGGCGGCGGCGTATAAGCCGTTGGCGGCTTCGGACAGCACGAACACGATCACGTAACGGCTGGAGGAGTGCATCAACTGCCAGCACAACTGGTTGGGGATCAGCGGGCAGGAATAGATCAGCATTTCTTTCAGATATGCCTTATCGAACACGGGCGTGAGATACTCCCACAGACGCCCGCCGAAAAACACGATCATAACCGTTACCGCGTTGGCAAGCAGGGATGCCCACAGATAGCCGGTGATCCCCCACGACAGCGGCGGCAGCAAGAACAGGATGTTAAAGCCGATCTGCAACACGGTGTGGAGTACGCCCGACAGCGCAAACAGTTTGGTCTTGCCGATGCCGCGGGTGAACTGCGTGGTCACCAAATGCAGGGAACTTGCAAGCGACATGCCGCAAAACAGCAACGGATGTCCGCCGAACGGGGCGACGCCCCACAGCAAAAACGCCGCCAGTAAAAGCAGAAGGTTACCCCCGAGTGCGATAGCACAACTCATAGTAAGTATCTTCGGGCGGTTTTCCCTGTCGTCGATCGAGAAGCGCAGTGCCGCTTCGGTGATACACAAGGTAATGATCGGCACGATCAGATTTACCGTGGAGAACAGGAGGTCAGCCGTACCGTATTCGGCCTGAGTCAGTACGCCGGTGTAAAAACGCACCAACAAAAAGGTTGCCAGTTTGCTGCCCATGTTGGCAATGAAGAACACGCCGGAATTCTTCAGCAGTTTTTTATAACGATTCATACGCTTTTTCGGTCACCTCGGCAATGTAGTCTTTCAGCGTGGCGGCGTACCGCTCCATTTCCACGTCCACCGCATCCCAGTCGGGGGTGAAGAGGGTACTTTGTGCCGCCTGCTTGTCCGCCACGACGGTGTCTTCCAACCCGAAACGGCGAAGCAGAGTAAAGAAACGTCCGTTCATGCCGCCCCGCGCGTTTTTTTCCAAGATCACAGTGAAGGGCGTGTGCAGTTTCAAACACATCATGGTGCAGTGGAAGGAGTTGGTGATGACACGATCGGCGTCGCGGATCGCCGCCAGCCAGTCCTCCATACCTGTCTGCTCAATGTCTTTTACGGGTAATCCCACCGCCGTCTTAACCTGCTCGATCAACGCGGCGGTCTCGGCGTTCTGCTTGCGCAAAATGCAGAGTGCCGCAAACGGCTCTCTGCAGGGGGGCACATTTTTGCAAAGCGCCTCGTAGTCGGCGGTCGTGAGCAGTGAGGTGGGATCTGCCACCACGCGGGCGTTGGAAAATCCCATGTCCTTCAAGATCTGCACGCCCTCTTCTTCCCGCACGCTGACAGCGTCCAGTGCGGCAATGGCGTCGTGCGCGACCGCCGCCGCTTCAGGCGGGAAGGCGGCACAGCCGAAACTTACGCTGAGCGCCGCTTTGGTACACCGTTCACTGCAAAAATCCAAATAATACACAGCGGTGGGGCCGCCTTCGCCGTGCAGGGTAAAGGCGGGGTTCCAGATTTGGTCACTTCCGCAAAAGGCGAGGTCCAAATCGCCCATCCCCCGCTTGAGTGCCGCCGCGGAAGAAAAACGGGTGGTCAGCGGCAGGCCGTGACGGAATTTGTCGAGTCGGCGCCCCTTCGCATACGCTTTGAAGCGTGCGAGCATCGCACGGGGATGGCGGGGACGCAACAAATTGAGAAAGGACATTTCCTGTGTCGCAGGTACGTAGTCGATGATGCGCACGTCACTGTCGGGAAGAAGGTCTGCAAGATACCGCGCCGAAGCGTAACTTTGCAAAATAGCGCCGTGGTTTGCCGCCCAGTGGAAGGTTAAAATGCCGATCTTCATTATGCGTCACCTCCGTATAATGCCAAATAGGCGGACGTCATCGTCCGAGGGGCGTAGGCCTCCCGTGCGGCGGCGGACATTGCCGCCGCATCGTATGAGGTCAGAAGAGCCGTGCGCAACGCCGCTTCGAGTGCGTCGCGGTCACCCTGCGGCACGAAGGTGCTGTAGGCGGGCAGGGCGATCGTTTCGGGGGCGCCTGCCTCATATCCGACCACGGGGGTGCCGCAACACAACGATTCGGCGGTCACCATCGAAAATGTCTCCCGTACGCTTGTCAGAAGGGTGACGTCTGCTAACGTGTAAAACGCCGCCATTTCGAGGGGGTCCTGGGTGTGGGCGATGGGGGTGACGTTTTCGGGCAAGGCGGCGGGGTCGCCGTCAAACCCCACGATGATAAAGCGGCATTCGGGCATACGCCGTGCCATTGCGAGCATTTCCGCCCCGCCTTTCAGCGCATGGGCAAAATGCGGGGTGACGTACAGGATCACTTTTTCGTCACCGAGCGCCAACCGTTGCCGCAAAGCGGCGGTATCCTGCGGGGCGAACACGGCGGTGTTCACTCCGTTGCCCACCGTGGCAAAACGGGCGCCGCGGAAAATGGGCGAGCGGGCGGCGCGGGCGGTCAGCCACGCCGAGACGCCCACTACGGTCAGTTCGGGGAAGCCGTCGAAAGCCGCCTTCATCTTGCGAAAACAGTGACGGGCGTCGTCCCGCACGAAACGGGAGAGTTTGCCCCGGATCTTGGGGCAGCGGTGACATTCGCTCGTCCACTTTTCGCAGTCCAACGCATGTTCACAGCCTGCGGTGTGCATGATCTCCGCGTGCAACGTCAACACGGTACGGATGCGGTGCTTTTTCAAATACTTCACCAGACGGTAGACGTTGATGAAATGCCCGTTTAAGCAGTGCAGATGCACCACGTCGGGTTTTTCTTCGCGAATGTGGCGAATGACGCGGGCAGTGGCGGCAGGGGAAAAACCAAATTCTACCCCCCACAACTTCGACAACACGGAGTGCACCTTCGCTTCCCGCTCGGAAGATACCTTGTGCACCCCCTCGGTCGGTGCGGCGGCGTGCCGACCATAGCAGACGGTCACCGTATGCCCCGCCGACAAAGCTTCGCGGCGAATATCCGCCACGATGCGCCCGGTACTTCCGCGGTCGTAGAAACAGTTGACTTGCAAAATATGCATGCCGTATTTCACCTCGCCCGTTTCAACAGTTTTCATCTATTCATACTATTATACTGTATACGGCGCGCCTTGTCAACCGTTCTCACTTCTCAAAACAAGGGGGCAGGAAAACGGAAAACACAAAAAACGGTTATATTTCGATCATATAATACAAATTGTATACAAAAACGCTTCCCTCTTGCGTTTTTTTGAAGGGTGTGGTAATATAAATATAAGTATATCTGTCGTACGTGACGGACGTACGTGACGGATCGCAAAGGAAGTGCGTTGTATGAAGATAGCCCCCTCGGTCATGACTTGCGATTTCTCCCGTCTGGACCTTGCGGTCACAGCGGCGGAAGAGCGGGGAGCCGACCGTCTGCACCTGGACGTGATGGACGGCGTATTCGTGCCGAACTTGTCGTTCGGCCCGCCGGTGATCGCCTCTCTGCGCCCGCTCACGACGTTGCCGTTTGACGTGCATCTGATGGTGCAGGACCCGTTAAAGTTGCTGGATGCGTATGTAAAAGCGGGGGCGGATATGATCACGATCCACGCGGAGTGTTCGTCGCCGCTCGAAGAAACGCTCTGCCGCATTCGGGAGGCGGGGTGCAAGGTTGGCTTGTCGCTCAACCCCGACACCCCTGCCGAGGTGCTGTGGCCGTATCTGCCGTTGCTCGATCTCGTGTTAGTGATGACGGTACAACCCGGTTTCGGCGGACAGTCTTTCCGTCCCGCGTGTTTGCCGAAGATCACGGCGATCCGCGCCGAGTGTGATCGCCGCGGTTTGGATATCGACATTGAGGTGGACGGCGGTGTGAAAGCGACCAACGTGCGTGACGTTGCCGCCGCAGGTGCGACCTCGGTGGTGATGGGCAGTGCGTTTTACGATGTAGACGACCCGACGCCGCTCGTGACGCTGACCCACGAATTATAAGGTTTTGTGTAATTGCGGCAAGGCGTCGCCGACAAACCACGGCGTGCCGTGTTCGGCGATAAATGCCGCGTGTTCATCGGTCGCCTCGGCACATTCGGTGAGCGCACCGAACGGTGCCATACCGTAAAGGATAAGGCGAAAGCCGTCGTCGGTGCGGTAAAGTGAACTGCTCTGTCCCCACGGATGGGCGTCGTGCCGCCATGCCGCGGCGATCTGCAGTAAGGCGTTTTCGTCGGGGATGCGGAAGACGAGCGGTCGTTCGGCACACGGTGTGAGTGGGGTAACGAGCAGCAAACAGCCGTCTGCCGTGGGCAGTGCTTCCACCGAAAGCGCCCCCTCGGGCGTGAACCCCACACGGCGTCGCGCAATTTGCAACAGCGTGCGCAGCATACGGCGGGTGGCGGCGTCGCGCCGATCCAATTGTTCAAAACAGAGCCCCATCGCGGACAATTCGTCGTCCGACAGCAAAAGGGCAAGACATCCGTTGTCGGTAAGGTCGATCTGCATGGGGAGTCCCTCCTACGGTGTATGTATGCTTCTATCATACCGCCTTGCCGTAAGCGGCACAAGTGGGGTATGAATGGAAATCGGAAAGGTTGTGAACATATGGCAACATTCCCCTTGCGAGGTATTCGTCTGCCTTCGCTGAAGGCGCCTGCTGCGGGGCGTGCCGTGGAAGAGGCGGATGCGGTCTCCCGCGTGTATCTGCCGCTGTCTTTCGGCGGCAGAGAGCGGCGCGTCACGTTGCATCAATACAGTTCGGTATTGTGCGGACAGGCGGTGGCTTCCTCAAAGGATAAGAAGGCGCCGCCGTTGCTCTCCTCGGTCAGCGGGGTGTACACCGCACAAAAGGTGGTCTCTCACCCAGTGTATGGCGAGACGACCTGTTTGGTGATGGATTGTATGGACGTACGCCGTCCCGCGCCTGCCGAGCGGGTGGACGTTTCGACGCTTTCGGCGGAACGGATCATCGAGATCGCCCGTGAGCGTGCGGTGGTGGACGAACTCGACGGCCGCTATCTTGCGGATAAATTATCGGAGTGGCAACAAACCGGCTGTGACGTGTTGGTCGGTGACGCGGTGGAGGATCAGCCGTACGCTTCGGCGGCGTGGGCGGTACTCGGTGAAAGTGTGGAAGCGGTGTACGAAGGGCTCGAACTGGCGGCGCGTGCCGTTGACGCACAGGATCGGCACCTGGCGGTGCAACCCTTGCCCGCCGACCATCGCCGCGCCTTGCGTCAGCGACTGGGCGACGACGAAAAACTGTTTATCACGCGCGGGAAGTATCCCGTGGTGCAGTATACCGCCAAACCGAAAGGCAAAACGGTGCGCCGTATCGGTGTGCAGGCGTTGCTCGCGCTGTATCGCGCCGCCGCGTTTTCGGAGCCGCACACCGCCGCGGTGGTCACAGTGGCGGGGGACGCGGTCGCCGCGCCCCGCAACCTGCGGGTGCCGTTCGGCACCCCTGCGGCGGAATTACTGCGGCGATGCGGTCTTGCCGCCGACCCGACCGTGTTGGTCTTCGGGGATCTGATGACCGGCAAAGCGACTGAAGAGGACGAGATGCCCATACTGCCGGGTGTGACCTGCCTTTTGGCACTTGCCGATCCGCCCCGTCCTGCCCCGGACGTGTGTGCGGGATGCGGCCGTTGCGTGCAGGTGTGCCATGCGGGGGTGTTGCCCGCCGCCATCGTGCAACGGCTGGAAAAAGCACAAAACGACTATGTGGCGGCACTGCACCCCGAAGCGTGTGACAACTGCGGTGCGTGTTCCGCCGTGTGTCCCGCGGGAAGAGATCTCGCAGTGCAGATCGCCACGGTGGCGAAAGTGATTGCCGAAGGAGGTGGCGAAGTATGACGGCGTTTCGTACCACGCCGCATCTGCGGCAGACCGAGGCGGCATCCTCCCGTTGTTGGGATGTGCTGATCCCGCTTGTGCCGCTGGCGGTGTATTCCTGCGTGTACTACGGTATGCGTCCGTTATACGTGATGCTCGTTGCGATCGCGTCGGCAATGGGGTTTGAGGTGTTGGGGTACGCGCTTCAAATGAAACGCGCACCGCTCTCCGACGGCACAGCTGCCGTAACGGGCGGTGTGATCGGGCTTGCGATGTCCCCCATCGTGCCGTATTGGGTGCCGGTGGTGGCGTGCGGCGTGGCTATCTTGGCGGCAAAACTGCCGTTCGGCGGCCGCGGCCGCAATCTTGTAAACCCCGCGGCGGCAGGTCTTGCCTTCGTTACGGTGTGTTTCCCCACGCAAATGTTTACCTATCCCGACCCCGAGCGGTCGATTGCGGATCTGTCGCAGGTGGTCACCCAGACCTCGCCCGCCGCGTTGATGCAAGCGGGTGCGACTCCGTCCTACAGTCCGATGGACATTATGCTCAGCAATTTCCCCGGCCCTATCGGCTCGGTGCTGATCATTCTGGTGGCGTGTATTTTGTATCTGTTCGTTCGCCGTGCGTCTTCACCGTGGGTGGTGTTGCCGTTTATCGGCACCTGCGCTGTGTATGCGGCGCTGTTTCCGCGTGTCAGCGGCAGCATCGGCTTCGGTGTATTGCTCGAACTGTGTGCGGGTTACGTAATGCTCACCGCCGCATTTTTGTTGGCAGACCCCGTCACCGCGCCTCGTCACTGGTTGGCACGGTGCGTATACGGCGTTTTGGCGGGTATTTTGGTGATGTTGTTGCGTCGTATCGGCAAGTTTGAGGAAGGCGCTTGTTTTGCCGTGTTGCTGTGCAACCTCTTGTCCGATATGCTGGACCGCAACTGCTGGAAGTTGTGTTATCACCTGCCGCGACGGTTCAAAAAGAAGCAGGGAGGTGCCGTCCATGAGTGAGCCTAAAAACAGCGGGCGCGCACGGCGTCTTTTACAGATATTTTTCGATACCTTCTTGGTACGCAACATCGTGCTGGTCAAATTGCTCGGCTTGTGTCCCATCGTGGTGGCGGCGGTCAATTTGAAAGCGGGGGTCACCCTCACCGTCTGCGTGGCGCTGGCGTTGCTTCCCACCGCATTTCTGATGTCGCTGGTGGGCGAAAAACTCAAACCCGTTATCCGCGTGCCGCTGTATACGCTGATCGCGCTGGGTATTTTGCTTGGCGCGGGATATGTGCTGGGCACCTACATTGATGCGGAATTGTACGCATCACTCTATCTCTTTTTGCCGCTGTTGGCGGTGAACTCGCTGATGACCTACCGCGTGGGCGGGTTTGCCGTGGTCAGCCGTCCGCCCGAAGCAATGGCAGACGCGCTCGGCTCGGTCTTCGGCTTCGGCGTGGTCATTTGCATCGTGGCAACGGTGCGAGAATTCTTGGCGTACGGTGCGCTGTGGGAGATCCGCTTGTTGCCGCACCCGCCGCTTGCGGCGGCGGCGTCCCCGTTTTTCGCATTTTTGATGCTGGGATTTATGGCGGCACTGTCGCAGTTCGTCCGCGAACTGTTGCGCCGTTTCGTTGCAGGGGAGGTGTCGGTATCCTATGAATGAGATGCTCATGATGTTGACCGCCACTTCGCTGTTCCAAAACGTGGTGTTGACCACCGGCTTTGGTAGCTCGCTTGCGTTGCGCGTTATCTACCGCAAAAGTGACGTGTGGAAATTCGGGGGTATATTATCGTTCTTCCTGATCGCCACCATGGCGATCGATTATCCGCTGGATCACTGGCTTGGGTTAGGGTTGGAAGCAAAACTTCTGCGTCCGCTGGTGATGGTGGTGGTGGCGATGGCGCTTTACTGTCTCGTCACCGTTGTTACGGCGGCGATCTCAGTGCCGTTTTATCAAAAACTGAAACCGTATCTCGTACCCGCCGTATTCAACGACCTCACCCTCGGTCTTGCGATGGTCGCCAACCATAAGGTTACACTCACCTTCTGGGGCACCATCGGATTGGCGGTAGGCAGTTGCGTCGGGTTTATGCTGGTCGGTTGGCTGATATTGGAGGGGCGTTCCCGCATTAACAGTCACGCCGTACCGCTTGCATTCCGTGGTGCGCCCGTGATTCTCATCTACCTCGGACTCGCGGCACTTGCGATGCTCGGTTTCGGAAGCAGTATTTTGTTGTAAGCAGAGGAGGCGCATCCGAACGCGCCTAAAACGGCATAATTTCCGCGCTTTTTGATTTGTTGCCGGTGGCAGGCGACAGCCTTGCCACCTTCGCCGCACCAAAAATCGCACGAAATTCTACTCGTTTTAGGTCGAAGAATTTTAACAGAGCCGATTTTTTCATCGGCAAGGCTAAAAACAGTATTTTAAC
>SVPJ01000017.1 GCA_015065885.1 Oscillospiraceae bacterium
GAGTGTTTTTCTTCGTTGGGAATCAATATTACCCGAGTCAATTATAATAAAGCGATTGACTCTCATATATTATTTATTGATGCTGACGGTACAGAAGAACAGCTGAAAAAAGCGGATTTAGAGCTTGAAAAAATCGGATATTTGGGCAATGATAACGACAACAAAACAAGTATCGTTTTGTTAGAGTTTTGTTTAAAAGATATTCCCGGAAGTGTTACGGATGTTCTCAAGCTGATCAGCGAATTTCATTTCAATATTTCTTATATAAGCTCGCAAGAAAACGGAACGGATTATCAATATTTTAAAATGGGATTATATGTTGACGATTCTAATAAAATTGCTCATTTTTTAAGTCAAGCAGAGGAGCTGTGCAAGGTACGGGTTATTGACTATAACCGATCCAAAAATGTATACGATAACAGTATTTTTTATAATACCTACGTTTTGGGTCTGTCACAAATGATGGGATTGTCAGAAGATGCCAAACAAGACCTTTTAATAAATGTTAATCTTGCAATGCAAACCTTGGATGAAAAAGGATTATCCCCTTACAGAACCTTTGACAGTATCAGTAAGTTTGCGGAATTACTAAGTCTTTCCAAAGAAAATTTCACCCCACGCATAAGCACACACAAAATATCCGAAAACACTGAAATTGTTTTGATCGAACCGCCATGTGGCAGCAATACAATGATTATCAAGAGTAACGGGGATTATTTGTTTGTTGATAGCGGATATGCCTGTTATCAAAAGGAAATGATTGATATCTTTCATAGAATCATTCCCGGATTTAGTACCATAAAAAAGAAAATACTTATCACCCATGCAGATGTAGATCATTGCGGACTTTTACCGATTTTTGATGAAGTCATTACCGGTGAAAAAACAGCCAAATGCTTGGAAAAAGAATATAACGGAGTCGACGGATACCGTGAAGAAAATCCCTTGCATAAGCCGTACATCAAAATCTGCAAAATTCTTACCGAATACAAGCCGGTAAATCCCGAAAAGATTGTTAAACTTTGGGAAAGCACGGAAGCCTGCGATAAGCCGCTTACCCAGATCGGTTTTTATAGTTTCGGTGAGCTGAATTTTGAAGTGTATGAAGGCAAGGGAGGACATCTGCCTGGGGAAATCGTTTTAATAGATTATGCGAATCACATTGCTATTACAGGAGATATTTATATTAACACGCATGGTCTTACGCCTGAACAGGAAAAATATAACCAATATGCACCAACCCTAATGACATCTGTTGATACAGACCCCAAATTATGTGCAGAAGAGCGAAATGCGATTATGCAACGCTTGGGAGTAGGAAAATGGCAAATTTTTGGAGCCCATGGGTATAAAAAGGATTATTCGGTAAATACATAAGCGTATTAAATCAAAAATCCCCTTTTTTCGGATAGCAACCCAGGCTGCGATCAAGGGCTAAGATTTCACCCAATAACGAATCCCCGCCGAGAAATCGGCGGGGATTTTTTGTCAACGCACCGTAGGTTGCAACGTCCGCAGGCGGCTGATATAATGATTTCGTAAAGGAGTGACCGATATGGATACCTACATAACAGGACAAACCATTAAGAATCTGCGGGAGAAAAAAGGGCTTACCCAAGCAGAACTTGCCGATAAGATCGGTGTGAGCAGTAAAGCGGTTTCAAAATGGGAGACCGCAAAAGGGTTGCCTGACATTACTTTCATTGAGACGATTGCCGATGCTCTTTCGGTTTCGGTGATGGAATTGATGACAGGCAAAGCCGTCGTCAACCAAAATATAGCCGCAAACATATTGCGGTCAAAGTTTTACGTTTGTCCATTGTGTGGGAATGTTATACGAACCGTAGGCGGCGCGGTCATAAGTTGCTGTGGAATCACCTTGCCGCCCCTTGAAGCAGAAGAGGCAGACAACGAACACGATATCACCATGGAAAAAGTGGAGGATGAGCACTTCATCACCGTTCATCACGATATGACAAAAGAGCATTTTATTTCTTTCATTGTCCATCTTACCTCTGACAGAGCGCAGTTCGTTAAGTTTTATCCGGAAGGAAATGCCGAAACACGCTTGTCTTTACGCGGTGGTGGTTGGTTATATTTCTATTGTAACAGGCACGGGCTGATGAAAAAGAAAGTATGATTTCCCTCTTTCGCTGATAACGCAGGTTGTGATCAACGGCGGATTGCTGACAACAAAATCGCTCGGAGAGATCCGAGCGATTTTTGTTGGAAAAAGTCTTTCTTTTTACGGAAGAAGGTAGTATAATTTTCGGGGGTGATGAAATGTACCGATACGAAACACATCTGCATACCTTTCCCGTAAGCCGTTGCGCGGGGGCGGGGGTCGAAGAAAGCTTAGCGTTTTATAAGGAATTGGGATACGACGGTGTTTTTATTACCAACCATTTTTTGGACGGCAACATTAATATCGAAGAAGAACGATCGTATGAAGAGAAGATCGCTTTTTATTTTTCGGATTATGAGAGAGGGCTGGAAATCGGGAAAACGCTGGGCATCAAGGTTTTTTGCGGGGTCGAGCTTTCTTACGGCGGCACGGATTTTTTGGTCTACGGGCTTGATAAAGCGTGGTTTCTTTCGCATCCCGAAATTATGGATATGAAAAAGAGCGACGAGCTTACCTATATGATGGATAACGGCGCACTGATCATCCAGGCGCACCCCTTTCGGGAGGCGTCCTATATCGACCACATTCGTCTGTTCCCCAAAAACGTTCACGGCGTGGAAGTGGTAAATGCCAACCGAACGGAACGGGAAAACCAACTGGCCGGTATATATGCCCAACATTACGGCCTGATCGAATTTGCTGGCTCGGACAATCATGCCGCCTCCAAACAGACAAAACTGGCAGGGGTTTGTTGCGAAGAACCTATCGGCGATACGGAAGATTTTATAAGAAAAGTAAAGGACCGCCGAATGAAGATCTTCACGTTGACAAACGAATGATCGGTCCTCGTTTTTACTGTCTGTACCACGGGCTGTGATGGCTGACAATAAAGAGCGCGCGGTCGTATTTTAAAAGGCATTGCCATATGACGGTAACCGTGCTATAATGCGATCGGTGAAGTCGGCTGGGAGGGTGTTTTCATGCGTAAACGGTTTGAAAAATACGAAACGTGGTTCACGCTTTCTTTGATAGTCGTGTACGTTGCGGCCAATGCGTATTGCGTTCAAACGTTCGGAGACGTCAGTTTCGCAGGGCTTCTTGTGAATACGCTGTTGTCCGTCGGCTTGCTTGCGTTACTGTTGGCACTGAAACGAACGGCGTACTATGGACTGACAAGGGCCCAAAACCTTAAAGAATGCGCCTATTTCCTTCCGCTGCTCCTCATCGTATCCGTTAACCTGTGGAACGGCATTCATTTGGACGGCCCTGCAAGCAACGTTCTGCTGCACGTGGGAACCATGCTCAACGTCGGCTTTATTGAGGAGATCATTTTCAGGGGCTTTTTATTCAAAATGATGGCAAAGAACAACGTGAAAAGCGCCGTCGTTGTGAGCGCGCTCACCTTTGGAATGGGCCATATTATCAATTTGTTAAACGGAGCAGAACTGATCCCCACCTTGCTGCAAATAGGCTATGCCACCGCCATTGGGTATTTGTTTGTGGTCATATTCCTTAAAAGTCAATCGCTGGTTCCGTGTATACTGACGCATTCCCTGATGAACGCCCTTTCGATATTCCACGCGGATGCGCCCGTTTCTCCCTATGTATCCGCCGCCTTTTTGATGATCGTCCCGCTTCTTTACGCCTTCGCGATAAACAGAAGGTGCAAGAAACCGCGTTGACGTTCATCGAAAGGCCCGCCTTTTGGCACGGCCGTTAGGTGCGGTAACCGTGCCGCGGCAGTATTTGTATGAAGGACGTGATCGTATGTCGATTCGCTTAGCAACCGTAGAGGATGTGCCGCAGATATTGGAGATCTACGCCCCTTACGTGGAAAACACCGCCGTCAGTTTTGAATATACCGTGCCGACTCCCGAGGGATTTACCGCGCGGTTTTTGAGCGTTACCGCCCATTTCCCGTGGCTGGTTTGGGAAGAGGAGGGAGTCATTTTGGGCTATGCCTACGGCAGCCTGCCGTTCGAGCGGGCGGCGTACCAATGGTGCGCCGCGGCTTCAATCTATCTCTGCCCCGAAGCGCAAGGGCGCGGCATCGGCAAAAGCCTGTATACCGAACTCGAACGGTTGTTGCAGTTGCAAGGGTACCGCAAGGTCTATGCCGTCATCACCACGGCGAACGAAGGGTCGGTGGCGTTCCATCGCGCGGTGGGGTATCGCCACACCGCGACCATGCCGAACTGTGGGTATAAATTCGGCAAGTGGTACGGTACTGTTTGGATGGAGAAAGACCTGAATGCGTGGGACGTGCCGCCCGGCGAGCCGACGTCGATACAGTGCGTGCCGAAACCGGACGGAGAGTAAGCGGTAAACGTCACAAAAGGAGATGTTTAAGGTGAGTTTGAGAGAAACGTTGCAAGGATTGGTCAATAAGAGCCGTGAGGAATTGTTTGTGTTGGCTAAAATGTCGATGGCACGGGTGTTACCATATTGTCGAAACGTGGATAACACGACCGACGGGACGGCTTGGCTGGCAAGCGTACTGATGACTGCCGTTGCCGCCGATGGGGAGGTGAGCCGTGCAGAAAGCCGATTTATTGCGGCTATCCTCGGTTGGGAGGAAGAGCAATTGGCGGCGTGGGTTCCCGCCGACCGTGAGCAAGCGAATGAAACGGTGGACCGCTTCGTTGACGCGCTGGATGCCGAAACCAAAGCGGCGGCTTGCCTGCTGATTTCGGCTGTGCTGGCTTGCGACGGGCACATAAACTTTGAAGAGAATGCGTTTATACGCAAGATGATCGCGTGACGTTGAACGGCGTTCGTGACCGCCGACCGCGTGCAATTTGTGAAATCCTACCCCGAAGGAAACGCCGAAACACGTATGAGACTGTGCGGGGGCGGATTTTTGTATAACTATTGCAACCGGCACGGGTTGATGAGACGGAAGCTGATGTGAAAGTGAGGAAACCGTATGAAACGAGTGATCGGGATCGTGTGTCTGCTCACGGCGATGGTTATGTTGTGCAGCGGGTGCGGTAAATTCACCTGCGCGGACTGCGCGCGGGAAAGGAACGGCAAACAGTACGTGTTGGAGGTGGCGGGGGAGGAGTTCTTGCTGTGCAAAGCCTGTTACCAAGAGTATTTGGAAAAACGCGAGGAAATGAACGCCCACGTGAATGGCAGTATGGGGGATCTAAGCGGCGTGTTGTAAAAAAGTGAAACGCCTGCATCTGCGCGGCTGTCGCCGTAACGCGACAGCCGCGTTTTTTGTTTCAAAAGATGCAGATTGTCACAATGCACAAACCGAGAAGCGGGGGTTTGTTGGAAATGCCAAGCGCGTTTTCCTTGACGGTTGTTGCAACAAGTGGTAGAATACTACCATAGTATACCCATTTTTTATCAGGAGGGAAAACTCATGACTGTTAAACGAATTTTGGCGTTTGCGTTGTGTGCGGCGTTGCTGCTCTGTGCCATGCCGTGTACCTTCGCGCTCGCCGACACGGCACAAAGCAGTGCGCAGCTGTCGATGGACAACTACGTGCTGAAGACCGTGTATGAAAGTGCGACTGCCAACATTACCGGTTCGGCAGGCAATTACAACTACGGGAGCCTGTGGAGACAGGATCTCGGCGTAGACGCCACGGGTGTGGCGGTGGAAGATCTGGCGATACAGTTCAGCATTTTCTATGCGGACAGCGAAGATCCCACCTCCAATGCCTTCTGGGAGACGGCGGCGGTACGTATGTTCGCATCGACCGAGTTCAACGCCGGTGACCGCTTCACCTGGACGAAGGAACAGATCGTCCGCACCGACGGGCAGCCGTTGCGTCCCGGTGTGTGGAACGACGTGGTGTTGCCGTTTTCGATCGCAACGCCGACCGGCACCTTCGATCCGAACACCGAAAAGATCACCTTCGTGTGGCCGGAGTTCTGGAACGTGGCGAAGAACACCTGGACGGTCAAATTCGACAAGTTCTGCTTCGTGGATATGTCCCGTGCGGCGTTCAAACCGCAGCGTGTGGCGGCACTGCCGTACGATCAGACCTTCACCATCGCGGGCGACGGTGTCAACAAGGCGTCCGGTTTCTCGAAGGGACAGGCCAACAACCCCGTGATCGACGTCAGCGGCTACAACACGGCAGATCTCGCGCTCCAGCTGGATATCGAGATCCACAACGTTACCAACCCCGGCAGCATGGCGAATTTCGGCGGCTGGGGCGATGCGCGGGTGGAACTCACCTCCGCCGGCAAGTGGGACGCCAACGAGATCAACTGGAGCTTTGCCAACGTGAACTTCCGCGAAGGCAAGCACACCTATACCTTCCGTTTCTCGGAAGCAGGCACGCAAGGCGACGCTATCGACTATTCCGCCATCAATTATATGCGTGCGTTCATGGTGAACTGGCCTGCGGCGATGACCGACACCTACACGGTGGAGATCTTCAATGCGCGCATTGTGGATATGACCACCGAAGCGCGTGATCTGATGGATAACTACGTGGTGGGCGACGTGCCGGTTGCGAATACGATGACGCCCTTGGCGTCCGGTTCGCTCTACAACTACGGCGCGTGGGTGCGCGACTTCAACATCAACGCCTCGAGCGTGAAGCCGACCGATATGGCGATCTCGGCGCGTCTGTTCTTCATGGATACCGAAGACCCCGACAGCCGTGCGTTCGTGGAGAATTCTTCGGGTGAACTGTACATTTCGGATACCTTCGTGGGCGAAAACGGCGGTACCCGTTTGGTGTGGAAGACCAAAAACCTCCGCGCGGCTGACGGCAGCGAACTGGTGCCGGGCGAGTGGAACGACATTCTGTTGCCGATGACCACCTGCTACAGCGGCGGTGCGTTGGATATTGCCAACAAGCCTCTGACCTTCTTCTGGTGGCAGCATTACAGCATTCCCAGCAGCACCGTTGTGGTGCGTATGACCGACGTGCGTGTGGTGGATATGAGCCGTGCGTACGTGGCTCCCGAAGAGCCGACCTACGACACCACCTATCTGGTGGGTGAGATCCCCTTCACGATGGATAAGACGGTCGCGGTGGGCGGCACCTTCGCCGCGGGCACCACGTTCGACGCGATCGACGCTTCGGCGCACAACCCCGCGAAGCTCGCGTTGGAGATCGACATCACCGCGACGGGCGACGTGGCGGGCATGAAGGGTGCGAACGGTCAGATCGAGCTGACCTCCGGCGGCACCTGTGACAAGAATGAACTTAGCTATAACATTGGCGGTCTTGATTGGGAGATCAACGAGCGCACCTACACCGTGCCGCTCTCCTCGATGACGACGACGGGCGGCGATATTGACCTGTCCGCCATCAACTATATGCGTATGTACATCAGCGGCTGGAATACGGCGCTGACGGGCGCGGTCACCCTGAATGTGACGGCGGTGCGTTTGGTGGACCTCACCTCCACCGAGCCGACCACCGTGCTGCCGAGCGTGTTCTCGGACGGCATGATGTTCCAGCAGAACAAACCGATGAACGTCTTTGGCTACGGCGAGGCGGGCACGGCGATGACTGCGGAACTGTACAAGGGCGAAGAATTGGTGGAGACCGTCACCGGCAAGGTGAATGCCGACGGCCGCTTTGACCTCGCGTTTGCGGCACGTGCCGGCAGTTACGACAAATATGCCATCCGCGTGTACGGCGGCGATCTGGACGAAACCGTCAACGACATTTTGATCGGTGAACTGTGGATCGCGGGCGGTCAGTCCAACATGGAACTGCAGATCGCCGTGGTCGCCGACAAGGACGAGATGCTGAAATGGAACAACGAAAACGTGCGTGTGTTCTGGATGCCCACCCGTCCCTCGGGCGACGTGCTGCTCGATCCCGCGCGTGACATCAAGGGTGCATACTGGCTCGACGGCACCGACACGAAGGTGCTCGGTTCCACCTACGTTTCCGCACTGGCGTTCGTGTTTGCGAACAAGTTGCAGGAGCAGCTGGGCGTGCCGGTCGGTTTCCTCAACACTGCACTAGGTGCGACACAGATCGAAGCGTGGATCCCCCGCGAAGCGATCGCGGCGGACAGCGCGCTGAAATCGGAACTGTTCAAGCGCGGTCTCTATTTTGACGAAGAATTCTGGTCTACCAGCAACGGCACCATGTCCACCTGGTATAACCAGAAGGTCGGCCCGCTGGCGGGCTTGAACGTCGCGGGTGCCATCTGGTACCAGGGCGAAAGCAACTCGAACCGTTCGGAACTGTACGGTCAGGAACTGGCGCTGCTGAAGGACAGCTGGGGCAAGGCGTTCGGCTATGCCGACGGCAACATTCCCTTCATCTTCACGCAGGTAGCGCCCTACCGTTACGACAACGGTGCTTCCAACCTGCAGCACCTCGGCTATCTTGCCGAAAACATGGAAAAGGGTTGGGCGCTGTGCGATCCCGATACCACGTCCATGATCACCATCTACGACCTGCCGCTCGACCACATGAAGGAAGACGGCGTGTCCACCACCAACCCGATCCATCCGCGTGTGAAGAAGCCGGTCGGCGAGCGTTTTGCCGCGGCGGCGATGAACATGGTGTACGGCGGCACGGGTGAATACACCGCGCCCGTTTACAAGTCGATGGAGATCAAAGACGGTGCGATCTACGTCACTTTTGATCGTGTGGGCGGCGGTCTTGCCACCGTTGACGGCACGGCGAACGTGCACGGCTTCACCATCGCGGGTGCGGACGGTATCTATGTGAACGCCGACGCGGTGCTGGTGGATGCCGACACCGTGAAGGTGTGGAACAACCGCGTGGCGGATCCGAAGAACGTTACCTATGCGTTCGACAACTTCAACCAGGGCGCAAACCTCAAGGGCTCGGCGGGTATCCCCGTGGCTCCCTTCCGTTCGCTGAAACTGAACGACACCACCTTGAAGCCGGATGCCTCGCAGTCCTACTTTACCGCGCAGGATTGGATGCTGGCGGATAAGGACGTGTGGGTGTACGATTCCACCTACACGCAGGAATATGCGACGGCGTTCCGCCCCTCCTTCCAAGTGACGGGCGGCAAGTACGGCTACACCGACCAGTTGCAGAAGGAAGGCACGGGCGCTCTGCGCGTGGACTTCGACGGCAACTTCACGGTGGTGCCCATCCTCACGTATGAAAGCGTGAAGGAATCTTACGTGAACTTTAACAGCCTCTCCGTTTGGGTGATGAACGCGGGCGAAACCGCCGTGGATCTCGCTCTGACGGTGAACGGCTCGACCACGGTCGGCACGGTGACGTTGGCGCCGAACGCGGACAAATATCAGCTCGTGACCTTCGATCTGTCGGCAGTGGACGCGACGTCCTTCACCTTCGGCGGCACGGCGGCTGCGGCGGGCACGCTGTTCTTCGATGCCTTCTCCTTCGGCATGACCGCGGCGGTCGTGGATGAGACGGTGCTGAACGCACAGCAGACCGCACTTACCGTGGACGATGCGGCATTCACCCCGTATCTCCATGCGGAAGATCTGAACCTCTACAGCCCCGAAACGGTGGCGGCCTACAATGCCGCGGTGGCGAAGGCCGAAGCGGTGCTTGGCGGCGAGGCTACCCTGCTCGCCCGCTACGATGCGCTGACGGCGCTCGAAGCGGCGTATAACGGTTTGGCGACCGTGTTGGATACCAACCGCGCGATTCTGGAACTCAACAACGCGGACGGCGCGGTGCTGGACGGCATCAAGACCTACGCGGCTGTCGGCAGTGTCAGTGCCGTTCCCGTGCAGATCCCCGGCACCGACTTGTACGGCGTGAAGATGAATGCGCACAACGGCGGCATCTCCTTCTCGCTCGCGGACATCGGTATCACCGCCGAAGATCTCGCGAACGGACAGCAACTCGCCTTCTCGGTCGAATACTATATGCCGAGTGCGGTGTTTGCCGATACCCGACTCGCGATGCAGTGCGGCGGCAATACCAACTACATTTTGTGGAATCAGTTCGGCGGTACCTCGTGGAACGGTCCCTGCGTGAATGCAGGTACCGCGCTGCCGCGTGACCAAGTGGGCGTGGCTACCTTCATTCTCGGTAAAGACGTCGTCTATTCCGCGCCCAACTACAACGGCACGGGCACGACCACGACCTACGATTCGTTGACCGATGCTACGGCGCTGATCAACGGCAGTAACGTCGTGTTCCGTAAATACAGCCACGGTTCCAACCCGGCATTTGACGGCCAGGACGATTTCTACATCCTCTCCGTCACCGTGTTCCCGGCGGAGCGTTTGCGGGAGGTTGACGCCGATGACGTCGATTATGAGTACATCGATTTTACCCAGACGGTGAATCCCTACTATCCCGAAATCACCACTACCGTTTCGAAGGGCCTCAAGGTGGTCGAACACAACACCGAAAACTGGAGCGACGGCACCCAGCGTTTCCGCTACTACTGCGTGGCGGTGACCGATGCGAAGTCGCCCGACGGTGTGAAGCGCAACGACGTGGAACTCACCATCTACGCGAAGGAAGGCTCGGGTCTCAAGACGGTACACATCGATGCCCAGAAGTATTCGGCGGCAGAGATGACCGCACTCGGTAAAGGCGACGGTTACAAGTACGGCTACAGCCAGGATATTCCCGTGGTGGATGGCGTGGCGAAGGTCGTGCTGGAAGACGTACTGTTCCTGAACGAACTCACCAGCGGCGGCTCCATCCGTATCCGCGATACGCTGTATGATCAGACGACGGTGGACGGCGCGTTCGTGTACACCGACCATCTCGGCGACGAAGTGCGCGACATTGCCCGCATTGAGTTGCGCGTGCTGGGTTGCGATCACGAAACCGTCACCACCACGACGGTGGAGGCGACCTGCACCACCGACGGTTCGGTCACCGTGACCTGCGACGCTTGCGGCGAAGTCATCTCGACCGAAGTCATCCCCGCGACCGGTCACGACGAAGGCGTCATTGAAGGCGCGTTCGACGCTACCGCTACCGCGCCCGGTTACACCGGCGATCTGGTGTGCGGCGTTTGCGGCGAACTGCTCGAGAAAGGCACGGAGATCCCCATGAAGGTCGCCGAGATCATCGACGGCCGTTACTACGAAGACGGCGTGAAGGTTCCGTATGCAGGTCTCGTGCTGGTGGACGGCAACTACTACTACGTGAACGACAATGCGAAGGTCGAAACCGGTCGCTTCTTTGCGAGCCGCTTCAACGACTTCACGCAGTTCACGAACGGTTACTACTACTTCGACGAGAACGGTGTGATGAACACCGAAGAAGCAGTGATCGACGGCTACTACTACGGCGAGAACGGTAAGTGCGAATCCTACGCGGGTCTCGTGGAAGTGGACGGCGACTACTACTACGTCTTGAAGAACGGCGAAGTGAAGCTCGGCCGTTACGCGATCGTGAAGCACAACGACCTGAAGGCGAAGGGTATCTACTCCTTCGGTACCGACGGCAAGATGCTGAAGAACGTGGTTGAGAACGGCTACTACTACACCGAAAGCGGTCTGACCGTTGGTTACCTCGGCTTGGTCGAAGCGGCGGACGGCAACCTGTACTACGTGCAGGCGCAAGGTAAAGTTGTCGTGAACAACGACCGCTTCTTGGTCAGCAACCACAACGGTTTGGTGACGAAGGGCTACTACGCGTTCGATGCGAACGGTGCGATGATTCGCTAAAACGGCATAATTCCCGACAACGGCTGCCGCAGCAGGTCTCCTGCTGCGGCAGTTTTTGTCGTTTTGTTGGTAAAAAACAACTTAAAAGATAGCGCCTGCCTTTAAATTTTAGCAATATTGAAAAAATGCATTGACAATCTTCCCCTACCTGTAGTACAATGTATCTTGTCAAATAGTCTGTGCTTTTAATGGTGCGGACGGGCAAAAATGTATAAAAGAAAGGAAGAAAACAAAATGGCAAAAAAATGGTTATCCATGATTTTGAGCATCGCGATGTTGCTGTCCTGTATCAGCGGAATTACGCTGTTCACGGCGGCTGCCGCAGAGCCGTATGCGTGGTTTGACACCGCAGACGGCGAGTGCACCTATGACGGCGTGGCGGTGCAAGAAGTGTATTACGATTGGGAGGATCCCGTCGCAGAAGAATACGGTGTCCGTCTGTCCGACGGCGGCAAATTCGTTTTCGGCGGCGAACTCTTGGCGGGCGTGCCTGCCGAACAGAGCGTGACGCTCGTTCTGAAGTACTATATCGACGGCGATATCACCGGCACGATGTTTAGCTATCGTATCGGCGACGGTAACGGCGAAGTCGGTATGGCGGAAGACGTGGCAGTCACCGCCGACGATCTGGTGAAGAATGAAGTCGGCACGCTCTACATCACTTTGACCGAAGAGGATAAGGCGATCGCGACGGTGGAAGGCGATTACTTCTACGTCTACGTTACGGGCGGCGCCGATTGCGCCGACAGCGTGTACATTCAGTCGGCGAAAGTGGTGGATACCGCTTGCGACGCGATGGACGATGCCGATGCGTTCCACGCCTACATGCTGGCAAACGAACTGAACACCAAGTTGGTGGGCGTGAGAGACGCGACCGATTTCGAAGAGGGTTACACGGGCGACGTGAAGTGTGTGACTTGTGATGCGACCCTGAAAGCGGGCGAGCCGATTCCTGCGACGAGCGATCTGCCCGCGCCGTATGCCTATATGACGACCAACGGCGGCGTGAAGCAGTCCAATGTTTGCACCGGCTGGGGTGAGGTAGCGTGGTCGGAAGTTCCGGTTGAACAGATCCCCGATACCGATGAATACGGTGTGAAGCTGCCGGCTGACTGGCAGGGCTTCTTCCTCGGCGGCAACCTGCTCGCGACCATCCCGTCCGAGCAGAGCGTGACCATGGTGGTGGAATACTACATCACGGGCGACGTGAGCGGCCGTCAGCAGTTGTTCCGTTATCAGCTCAACAGCAAACCGGCTGTGGATCTGTTCACGGATACCGACAAGTTGGTCGGCGGTAAGAGCGGCCTCGTGTATTATACCTTTACGGCGGAAGACCGTGCAACCATCGGTGCCGGCGATATGCGCTTCAAGATCTTGGGTTGTCGCCCCGGTGCGGATCGCGTGTACATCCAGTCGGTCCGTTTGGTGAACACCGAATACGTTCACGCAGAGGCGGACGGCGGTTACGCCGTGTGGGATGCGAACGAGCAGCTCGTGTGCGATTACTACCCCGACATCACGGCGTCAGTGAGCCGGGATATGTCCTATGAGGTACAGGATGGGGGCCTGAACTGGAACTTTAAGTTCGGCGGCGACGTTTTGAGCACCGACAACACGAAAAACAAGCCCTTGTACTTCAAGGTTACGATGAAGGATTCCTTTACCGGTGACACCTTCGCTATTAACCAGTTCGAACGCTACGCCGGAGACGGTCTGACCCGTTGGGCGTACGATGTCGAAGCGTGGCGCGAGGGCGCGGGCAAAGATCTCCGCAACTTCCCGCTGACCGATGGCGAAGTGGCGTTTATTCTGCCCGAGACCAGTTTTACCAACGGTAACAACGGTGGTTCGTTCCGCATCGAGACGGGCATCGCATCGAATATCGAACGTATTGAGATCTACGATCTGAACTCCTTCTGCGCGAACGAGAAGGCGTCTGCCGAGGATATTGCGGAAATTCACGCGCTGTTTGCGGCGAAGAACATGAACATTGAAAAGGTCGGCCGCGTGGAAGCGGACGAAGTGAATCCCGGCTACACCGGCGACACCGTGTGTCTCATCTGCGACGAAGTGATCGTCGAGGGCATCGAGATCCCCGTGATCGACCCGAACCGTCCGTTTGCAACGCTGGATACGGCAGGCGGCAACCTGGTCGTGAACGGTGCGACTCTCAGCATCAAAGATAATGGTAACACCGACGTGGTCGCTATCGGCGACACGGGTGAATACGGCATTTTGTTGACCGGCGACTGGAACGGTTTCAATATGGACGGCATCTCCTTGCTTGGCAATACCGGCAAGGTTGCAATGCTCATCGAGTATTACATCGTGGGTGAAAAGACGGAAGAGTCTCAGATGTTCCGTTATCAGATCAACAATCGTTCCCAGGTGGACTTGTTTACCGAGGCGAACAATCTGGCGCACGATGAATCCGGTCTTATCTATCACGTTTTCACCGAAGACGAGTTGGCGGAGATCGGCGATAACAACTTCACCTTCCGCATCATGGGTTGTGCAGCCGGTGCAAACGTGACCTATATTCAATCGGCAAAACTGGTTTCGGTGGATCTCTTGAATTTGGAAACGGATGCGAGCTACGCTTACACCGAGTTCGCGGGCAAGCCGCTGACCGATCTGTATCCCGATATTATGGCGGTTCCCTCTTACAATTTGAGTTATGTGGATGCGGAAATCAATGATCCTCCCGGATTTGAGGGGTATCGCTACATCAAGGTAGCGGGCGATCTGTTTTCGACGAACGGTCAGAGCCGTCCCGTGTACATCACGCTGTACGCAGCGGAAGGCTATGAGAACGACATCATTACCATCGGTGCGATCGAGCGCACGGCAGGTGCGTTCGGCGCAGGTGCCGCGGTGCAGATGGTGGACGGCGTCGGCAGTGTGTTTGTCCCTGCGGCGACCTTTACCAATAAGATGAACGCCGGTGCGCTCCGTTTCAGTATGAGTGAGGCCGCAAAGGTCGCGCGTATTGAGATCCTGGATGCCGCGGCGTACTGCGGCCGTGAGGACGCGGATGCCGCATTGGTGGAACAGTTCCACGAAGGCTTCCTCTCCGACCGCGTGAACGTGAACATTCTCGGCAAGAAGGACCCCACCGAAGAGGAAGAGGGTTACACGGGCGATATCTATTGTGCGACCTGTAATGAACAGCTTGCAACCGGTACCGACATTCCGAAACTCGAAGTGAGCGATCTGCCCGATCCCTACGCGTACTTCGACACCACGAACGGTACTCTCAAAGTGGGCGGTACGACCTTGGCAAACCAAGGCGTGGATCCCGTCGCTTTGCCCATCGGCGGCAGCGGCGAATACGGCATTAAGTTGACGGGCGACTGGCAAGGTTTCCGTATGGAAGGCATGAACCTGCCGACCAACACGGAGATCTACGTGGCGATCGAGTATTATATCGATGCCGAACTGACGAGCTCTACGCAGTTGTTCCGCTATCAGACCTACAGCAACATGCCCAGCGACCTGTTGCCCGACGGTTCCGATGACCATTACGAGGATATCTTCAGCGATCAGGACAATCTCAAGATGCGCGATTCGGGTCTGTTGCTTTACAAACTTTCGGAAGAAGCCGTGGCAGCGATCAACGCCGGCGATTCCTTCAAGATCCTGGGCTGCGGCCCCGGCGCGAACATCGCATACATCCAGTCGGTACGCTTTGTCGACGGTTGGTACGTGAACGTGTCCGAAGACCTCGGTTTCGACTACATGTCCTTCGTGGAAGTGCCGCTGTGCGAGTACTATCCCACTATTACGGGTATGCAGAGTGCGGGTCTGACCCTCACCAAGACGGAAGAGGGCGTCAACCCCGATCTGGATAACGAACCCGTGCGTTTCGGTTACTTTAAGGCGACCCAGCCTCTGGTTCCCGAGGGTGTGATGTACCGTCCTGTGGTGCTGACCATCATGATGGATCCGGAGTGCGGGATCGAAGAATTCCAGATGCAGTATCAGACGGCGCGCAGAGATGAATCGGCGCCCGGTATCGAATGGGCACACTTGAACGTTCGGGTCGAGGATGGCTATGCCGAAGTGGTGCTCACCGAAGCGTGCTTCAACAACGAATTGAACGGTCTCGGCTCTTTCCGCTTCCCGAACCATCCGTCGAGCCCTGTTTTGGATAACCTCCTCTTTGTTGCGGCGCAGGGTCTGGCCGACACCTCTGCACTGAAAGCGTTGGTGGAAGGCGTCGAGGAAACTGTCCTCGGCAAGACTAAGGAGACGGCGGATGCGTACCGCGCCGTCGTGGAAGAGTATGCATACATGCTCGAAGATCTTACGGTGACCGATGAAGATGTGGCGGCGGCGATTGCGGCGATCGAAGAAGCGGCTGCCGCACTCGTGGATTGCACGCACGACGGCGACACCAAACTCGTCGGCGCGCTGGAAGTCGGCAACCACGTGGTGCCCGGCTACACCGGTGATATCCACTGTGCTGAGTGTAACGAACTGCTCGAAGAGGGCGAAGTGATTCCCGCGCACAACACCGAGATCCGCAATATCAAGGATCCCACTTGTAAGGAGCCGGGTAACACCGGTGACCGCTGGTGCCTGGATTGCGACGAACTTGTGACCGCAGGCGATCCCATCATGCAGCTCCCGCACAAGTGGGATGACGGCGTGGTGACCAAGCCGGCAACGCCCGACACGAAGGGTGAGATCACCATCACCTGTACCGTTTGCGGCGAGACCAAGATCACCCGCTTCGATTTTGAAGCCGGTATCGGTGACGTGGACAACAACGGTAAGGTCGACTCCACCGACGCCCGCTTGGTACTCCAGTTTGCGGTGAAGAAGATCACGCCTTCGGCGCTGAATCTGGACGTCGCAGACGTGGATAACAGCGGCAAGGTCGATTCGACCGACGCACGTCTCATCCTGCAGTACGCGGTGAAGAAGATCAACAAATTCCCCGCGGAATAATTACCGAGCATAAAACTTAATCGCAAGGGCACGTGCAACAAGCGCGTGCCCTTGTTGTATAGGGAAAAGCCACCCGCACTTACGGGTGGCTTTTCTTGCTCGTGTTTGTACGGACGGTGTTTATGTAAAATGTTGCTCAAAATATGGAATAACTTGTTTATGTTTCGGATGCCGGTTGACAGCGTGGCACGGAAAATAGTACAATAAGACCGATGAATTGCGTGCATACGGTTTCTTTTTTGCCGCAATATATCTTATCCCGAAAGGAAGAAAACAAAATGGCAAAAAAATGGTTATCCATGATTTTGAGCATCGCGATGTTGCTGTCCTGTATCAGCGGTATTACGCTGTTCACGGCGGCTGCCGCAGAGCCGTATGCGTGGTTTGACACCGCGGACGGCGAGTGCACCTATGACGGCGTGGCGGTGCAAGAAGTGTATTACGATTGGGAGGATCCCGTCGCAGAAGAATATGGTGTCCGTCTGTCCGACGGCGGCAAATTCGTTTTCGGCGGCGAACTCTTGGCGGGCGTGCCTGCCGAACAGAGCGTGACGCTCGTTCTGAAGTACTATATCGACGGCGATATCACCGGCACGATGTTTAGCTATCGTATCGGCGACGGTAACGGCGAAGTCGGTATGGCGGAAGACGTGGCAGTCACCGCCGACGATCTGGTGAAGAATGAAGTCGGCACGCTCTACATCACTTTGACCGAAGAGGATAAGGCGATCGCGACGGTGGAAGGCGATTACTTCTACGTCTACGTTACGGGCGGCGCCGATTGCGCCGACAGCGTGTACATTCAGTCGGCGAAAGTGGTGGATACCGCTTGCGACGCGATGGACGATGCCGATGCGTTCCACGCCTACATGCTGGCAAACGAACTGAACACCAAGTTGGTGGGCGTGAGAGACGCGACCGATTTCGAAGAGGGTTACACGGGCGACGTGAAGTGTGTGACTTGTGATGCGACCCTGAAAGCGGGCGAGCCGATTCCTGCGACGAGCGATCTGCCCACGCCCTATGCGTGGCTCGACACCAACGGCGGCGTGCTGACTACCAACCGCACGGTGAGTGCGACGGGCGAAAGCGGCAGTTTGGATGTTTTGCCGATTCCCGGTACCGACGAATACGGCATCCGTCTGAACGGTGACTGGAGCGGCTTTTGGCTTGACGCGGCGTTTGCAAACGACGTGCCTGCCGGCAAGAGCGTGACGATGGTGGTGGAATACTACGTCGACAAGGACTTTGTTCCCACCGACGGCAACCAGATGTTTCGCTATCAGGCGTATCCGGGTTGGCAGGGAGGCAACAGTGCGCCCGACGGCAACGCCTGGACGAATATTTACACGACCGGTCTGAGTGGCAAACAGGACGCTGTATTCTACTATACCTTTACCGAGGCTGACCGCGCCGCTATCGGTGATGGCGCGGCGTGTTTCGCCGTTGTAGGTTGCAGCTGGGGTGCCAATGCGGTCTACATCAAGTCGATGCGCTTGGTGGATACCGCCTATGTAAACGTCGCGAACGATACGGCGTATGCCTACATTGATTTTACCGAGCAGGCGGTGTGCGAGTATTATCCCGATATCAAGGCGACAACGAGCAAAGACGTGACCCTCATGGTGCAGGACCGTTGGAACTTTGCCTTGAGCGGCGCTGTTTTGGCGGCCGATAAGACCCAAAACAAGCCCGTGTATATCCGTGTGAAGATGAAAGACACGTGGCCTCACGCATCCGTAGACCTCGACCAGTTTGAACGCTACGGCGGTGAAGGGGTCGAGCGCTGGGCGTACAACAACACTGCGTGGGCGGAACGTGAGCAATATCGCACCATTTCGCTGACCGACGGCGTGGGTGGCATTCTGTTGCCCGAGACGAGCTTTACCAACGGCAACAACGGCGGCTCGTTGCGTATCGGGATGGATGCGGCACCGCATCTGGAGCGTATTGAGTTCTACGACGTGCAGACCTTCTGTAAGGATGCGAACGCGACGGCGGATGGGATCGCGGAGATCCACGCGGTACTGCTTAACAACAACGTGAACATTGAAAAAGTCGGTCGTGAAGAGGCGACCGAGGAAAAGGAAGGTTACACGGGGGATACCGTGTGTCTTACCTGCGGCACCGTGTTGGCCGAGGGCGTGACGATTCCGATGATCGACCCGAACCGTCCGTTGGCGTCGCTGGATACGGCAGGCGGCACCCTCACCCTCAACGGTTGCACCGTCAGTGCGCAGGGGAACGGCAACACCGACGTGGTGGCCATCGGCGACACGGGTGAATACGGCATTAAGCTTCCTGCCGATTGGCACGGTTTCAATATGGAAAACCTCTCCTTGGTGGGGGCCGCCGGTGACGTGGCGATGCTGATCGAATACTATACCGATAAGGCGATGGACGACAATTGGCGTATGTTCCGTTACAAGATCAACGATCGTAATCACGTAGACGTGATGGGCGCTACGCACAGTTTGGTAAGCGGCAAGTCCGGTCTTGTGTACCACATATTTACCGAGGCGGAGTTGGCGGCGATCGGGGATAACTCCTTCATTTTCCGCCTGATGGCGTGTGACGTCGGTGCCGACGTGACCTATATTCAGTCGGTCAAACTGGTTTCGGCCGACGTGTTGGATATTGAAACGGATGCGGGATACGGCTATATTGACTTTACGCCGCAGGCGATCACGCCCGTGTATCCCGAGGCGTTGATCCCGCCGACCTATCTTATGGGGTACGCGGATATGGAAAAGAGCGCCGAAAGCCCCGACCGTGACTGGCTGTATCGGTATATTACCGTGTCGGGTGATCTGCTTGCGCAGAATAACGCGAGCCGCCCCGTGTATATTAAACTGTATGCGGCAGAAGGTTATGAGAACGATACGGTTACCATCGGCGCGGTCGAGTGTACTGCAGGCGTGTTCGGCAACGATGCCGTCGTGCAGATGACCGACGGTGTGGGCGGCGTGTTCCTTCCCGCGGCGACCTTTACCAACGGCTTGAACGGCATTGCTTCCCTGCGTATGCGGTGGGAAGAGGCTGCGAAGATCCGACGGATCGAGATATTGAATTCGGCGGAATACTGCGGCCGTGACGATGCCGATGCGGCGCTGGTCACACAATTCCACGAAGGGTTCCTCTCCAACCGCGTGAACGTAAATCTCGTCGGCAAGCTCGATCCTACCGAAGAGGAGGAGGGCTACACGGGCGATGTGTACTGTGCGACCTGTAATACGAAACTTCAGGACGGTACGTCTGTGCCGAAACTCGAAGCAAGCGATCTGCCCGCTCCTTACGCTTACTTTGATACCACGAACGGTACTCTCAAAGTGGGTGGCACGACCTTGACGAACCAAGGTGTGAACCCTGTTCCCCTGCCGATCGGCGGCAGCGGCGAATACGGCATCAAGTTGACGGGCGACTGGCAGGGCTTCGGTATGCAGGGAATGTCCCTGCCCACCGACAAGGAACTGACCGTCGTGATCGAGTATTACGTGGACGATCCCCTGCCGCACTCGATGCAGCTGTTCCGTTATCAGGCGTACGCGAATATGCCGGGTGAGACCCTGCCCGACGGCAGCGACAGCCACTGGAACGATATCTTCAGCGATCTGGATAACATCAAGAGCCGTCAATCGGCGTTGCTTACGTATACCCTCACCCCCGAAGCGGTAGCGGCGATCAACAGCGGGGATATCTTCAGCATTCGCGGTTGTGCCGCCGGCACCAACGTGGCCTACATCCAGTCGGTACGCATCATCGACAGTGCCTATATGGCGGGCGGAACGGACCCCGGATACGATTACATCCGCTTCGAAGAAGAGCCGCTGTGTGCGTACTATCCCGATATCACGGGCGTGCCGAGCGCGGGTATCACGGTGATACAGACCCACGAGGGTGACGATCCCGAAAACGGCGAAGCGATTCGTTACGCCTACTTTAAGGTGACGCGGGCGTTGGCGGCGGAAGGCCAGATCTTCCGTCCCGTGGTGATTCGCTTCACTTTCAAGGAAAACAGTACGATCGAACAGTTCGACTGGCAATATCAAGGGGCGCGCCGTGCCGATCCGCCCAACGGCTCGGAATGGTCGCATCAATCGTCCGCAGTGCAAGACGGCGTGGTGGAAGTGGTACTTCATACCGCGTGTTTTGCGAACGAACTGAACGGACTCGGCTCCTTCCGCGTGTCCAACCGTGCGTCCAACGCGATACTTGACAATCTGCTGATGGTCGAAGTGGTCGCGTTGGCGGATATGAGTGCTTTGCAGGCGTTGGTGGACGGCGTGGAAGACGCCGTGGTCGGAAAGACCCGTGCTTCGGCAGACGCCTACCGCGCATTGGTGGCGGAAAAAGCCGCTCTGTTGGAAGATATGTGGACGACCGACGAGGACGTGGCAGCGGCGGTAGCGGAGATCGAAGCCGCGGCGGCGCGTATGGTGGATTGTCTGCACGACGGCGAGACCAAACTCGTCGGTGCGACGGCGGTCAGCGGTCATGTGGTGCCCGGCTATACCGGCGACGTGTGTTGTGCGGAATGTAACGCACTGCTCGAAGAGGGCGAAGTGATCCCCGCGCACGAGACCGAGATCCGCAATATCAAGGAGCCCACCTGCAAAGAACCCGGCAACACGGGTGACCGCTGGTGTCTGGATTGCGACGAACTCGTGACGGCGGGCAAGGCGATCATGCAACTCCCGCACGAGTGGGACGAGGGTGTAGTGACCAAACCTGCCACTCCCGCCGAAAAGGGTGAACTCACCGTTACCTGCACCGTGTGCGGTGACACCAAGATCACGCGCTTGGATTTCAAAGCCGGACTCGGCGACGTGGACGAAAACGGTAAGGTTGACTCCACCGACGCCCGTTTGGTACTCCAGTTCGCGGTGAAGAAGATCGCGCCTTCGGCACTGAACTTGAAGGTTGCGGACGTGGACGGCAACGGCAAAGTCGATTCCACCGACGCGCGACTTGTGTTGCAATACGCAGTTAAAAAGATCACAAAATTCCCTACATCTGCTTAATGTGGGCGCAACGTTTGCCGAAGGCAAACTTGCCGAACAAGGGCGAAACCCTTCGTTCGGTATGCAGGTGAAGAAGATCCCTAACTTCCCTGCGGTGTAACAACAGACGGTAGAGGCGGCAATCTGCCGCCCGTCGAAGAAAGTAAAACAAGGGTACACGAGTGATCGTGTACCCTTGTTGTTTGTCGTGCGATTGGTCGTGGAACGGGACGCCGCAGGTCGGTGGTCGGTCGGGAAACGGGCGGGAATGTTTCTGCGAAAACGATGTTGCCCGCACGCGGTCAAGTGATGTTTTCGCTGCGCGAAAAACGATGTGGTGTCCGTTGGACACCAACACGGCACGGGGTGCCGACGGTAGGGGCGCGCATCGCGCGTCCGCGGGAAGACCACCAACATCGGAACAACCGTTGTAGGGTGCGGCGCTTGCCGACGCACCGCAAGGTCACCGTGGCAACCGCGGGTTTGCGGTTGGTCGTGGAACGGGACGATGTGGGCGCCGTCCCCTACGAGGGCGGTGCAAATCACGCGGTAGGGGCGATTGCGACAAAATAAAGAAAGGAACGGCTATTACCGTTCCTTTCTTTATCAATACCGATTATCAAAAATGCGGGTGGATTTTTTCTCGCTGCGGGGGAGTTCGCCGATGGCGACGCCTTTCGGCACGATGGTGAGTCCCACACGGGTCTTGAACACCGCGCCGACCGCCGCTTCTACCACCGCTTGTTCGGCGGTTGGTTCCATCTCGAAGAACAGGGTCATAATATCGCGTCCGTTCAAGTGGTCGATCATTACCTGATACTCACTGCTGACCCCTGCCACGCCTTTCAGCACGTCTTCCACCTGACCGGGGTAGATGTTCACGCCTTTGACCTTGATCATATCGTCGCTGCGGCCGATGATGCGGTCGATCCGCGGGAAGGGTGAGCCGCACGAACACGCCTCGGGCACGATGCGGGAGAGGTCGTGGGTGCGGTAGCGAATGAGCGGTGCGCCCTCTTTGCGCAGGGTGGTGATGACGATCTCGCCCACTTTGCCGTCGGGCAGTACCTTACCCGTTGCGGGGTCGATGATCTCAATGTAAATGAAATCGTCCCAGTAATGCATCGGCTCCTCTTTTTGGCAGTTGATGCCGATGCCGGGGCCGTAAATTTCGGTGAGCCCGTAGATGTCGTAGAGTTCCACACCCAGTTCCGACGCGATGCGGGCGCGCATTTTGTCGCCCCAGCGTTCCGAGCCGATGACCCCTTTTTTCAAATGGATCTTATCGCCGATGCCGCGTTTTTCGATCTCCTCCGCGAGTAACAGCGCGTAGGACGAGGTGGCGCACAGCACGGTGCTTTTGAGATCCATCATCATTTTGAGCTGCTTATCGGTATTGCCGGGACCCATCGGCACCGCCATCGCGCCGAGCCGCTCACATCCGAGCTGAAACCCGATGCCCGCCGTCCACAAGCCGTAACCGGGAGTGATGTGAATACGGTCACGCTTGGTGATGCCCGCCATTTCATAGCAACGGGCAAACATCTGAGCCCAATCCTCCACGTCCTGTTTGGTGTAGGGGACGATGATGGGGGTGCCCGTCGTTCCCGAAGAGGAGTGGATACGCACGATATCCTCGTCCGGCACCGCCTGAATGCCCAGCGGATACACCGCCCGCAGTTCATCCTTTTCGGTGAAGGGCAGATTTTCAAAATCGGCGGGTGTTTGAATGTCCGCCGCTTCGATATTTTGGTACTTTTGATGGTATAAACTACCCTCAAACGCTTTTACACGGGTGATCTGCTGTTTCACCAGTGCGAGTTGCTGTGTGTTCAGTTGCACGAAGGATACCTCCACGAATAAGTATACTACTTAATTATAACGGGTTTTTAAAAAAATGCAAGAGGGTGTTGCGAATTTACGACAAAGGTGCTATACTATTAAGGAATATGCGAAGCGGAGGAAAAAATATGAAACGTATCGGAATCGTTATGCTTGCCGTGTGCCTTTTGGTGTGTGCATTTGCGGGCTGTAATAAGAAGCCGACGGAAGGTGACCTGCTTACGGGCAAACACTACGCCAAAATTTCGGTGGAAAACTACGGCGATATCGTGGTGGAACTGGACGCGGATACCGCGCCGATCACGGTGACCAACTTCGTCAACTTGGTGAACGACAAATTCTACGACGGTGTCACCTTCCACCGCATTATGGAAGGTTTTATGATGCAGGGCGGCGACCCCGACGGTGACGGTATCGGCGGGGCGGAGACCACCATCAAGGGTGAGTTCACCGCGAACGGCTATCAAAACAACATCTCCCACACCCGCGGTGTCATTTCGATGGCGCGCACCAACGACCCCGACAGTGCGTCCTCCCAGTTCTTCATCGTGCATGAAGACAGCGAGTTTTTGGACGGGCAGTACGCCGCGTTCGGTCATGTGGTGAGCGGCATGGAGGTGGTGGACGCGGTGTGTGAAAACACCCCCGTGGTGGACGACAACGGCACCGTGCTTGCGGCAAAACAGCCGAAGATGACGGCGGTGCGTATGCTGTCGGATTATACCCCGCCTGCTACCACCACCACGCAAAAACCGACGATGGATACGTCGAATTGCCTTAAGGGTAAGCATCTGGTGGAGATCACGGTGGAAAATTACGGCGTCATCAAACTGGAACTGGATGCGGATACGGCGCCCATCACGGTGACCAACTTCGTAAAACTCGCAAAAGAGGGCTTTTACGACGGCTTGACCTTCCACCGCATCATCGACGGCTTTATGATCCAGGGCGGCGATCCCGAGGGGAACGGCACGGGCGGCTCAGACGAAGAGATCGTAGGCGAATTTGCGGCGAACGGGTACGAAAACAACATCTCGCACAAGCGCGGCGTCATTTCGATGGCACGTTCGAATAAGCCGAACAGTGCCTCTTCGCAGTTCTTCATCGTACATGAGGACAGCCCGCATCTCGACGGCAATTACGCCGCGTTCGGTCACGTGCTGAGCGGCATGGAGGTGGTAGACGCCATTTGCGAAAATACCCCCGTGCAGGACGACAACGGTACGGTGGCGGCTGCCGATCAGCCGAAGATCACGTCGGTGCGTGTGTTGGAGGGATAAACGTATGAGCAACTTCAATGCGGCGGCGGTCACCGACGCGTGCGTGCGGTGGATCCGCGATTGGTTTTCGAAAAACGGTGACGGATGCCGTGCGGTGGTCGGCATTTCGGGCGGCAAAGACAGTTCGGTCACCGCGGCGCTGTGCGTGAGGGCGCTCGGTGCCGAGCGGGTGCTCGGTGTGCTGATGCCGTGCGGCGTGCAGGCGGATATCGACTGCGCGGTGGACCTGTGCGATGCACTGGGTATCGAGCGGGTGGTCATCAACGTGAAAGATGCGGTGGACGGCGTGCTTCGTGCCATGGGGGATATGCCCGTTTCGGAGCAGACCCGCATCAACCTGCCCCCGCGCATCCGCATGGCGACCCTCTACGCAGTGTCGCAATCCCAAAACGGGCGGGTGGCGAACACCTGCAATCTCTCGGAAGACTGGGTGGGATATTCCACCCGTTACGGCGACAGCGTGGGGGACTTCAGCCCGCTTTCACGTCTTACGGTGACCGAAGTGAAAGCCATCGGGCGGGAATTGGGCTTGCCCGCCCATTTGGTGGAGAAAGTGCCGATCGACGGACTCTCCGGCTCGACCGACGAAGAAAAACTCGGTTTCACCTATGCGGCGCTGGACGCGTATATTCGCGACGGAATTGAGCCGCCCGCTGACGTGAAAGAGAAGATCGACCGTCTGCATCGCATCAATCAATTCAAATTGGAACTGATGCCCTGCTTTGAATATCAACCCTAGGGTGAGCATTCAAACCCGAACCCGCCGCGAAGCGGACATTGCCCGCAACATCTACTTGTTGCAGTTTTGCGGCAATGTCCCCGAGAATGAGCATTATATGCTCATTCTCCCAACGAAAGTGGAATATAAAAGGGTTCGGTGCTTTTTGCTTCACTCGCGCTCGCAAGGCGCGAGCATTCCTTCGCTCGACTGAAACAAAAACCCCTCAAAATCTCCTCGCTTTGCGGTCGCAGATTTTTGAAAGAGCGGATTTTTGCTCAACCGAGGCGAAAACGCAGCCAATACTCCCGTATTGGCGAGTATTTTAACAATGGGTGAGTGAAAATCCGCCTTCCAAAAACGGAGTTCGAGTTTGAATGCTCACCCTAAGAAGGAAGTATGTACCATGGCAAAGAAACAGTTTAAAGCGGAGTCCAAACGGCTCCTCGATATGATGATCCACTCCATCTACACGCATAAGGAGATCTTTTTGCGCGAACTGATCTCCAACGCGAGTGACGCGATGGACAAACTCTACTACCGCTCGCTGTCCGAAAACGTGACGGGCATTTTGCGGGAGGATATGGTCATTCGTCTGACCCCCGATAAGGAGTCCCGCACGCTGACCCTCACCGACAACGGTATCGGTATGACCAAAGAGGAACTGGAACAGAATCTCGGCACCATCGCTAAAAGCGGGTCGCTGAAATTCAAGCAGGAGAATGAAGCGAGCGAAGACGTGGATATCATCGGTCAGTTCGGCGTGGGTTTTTATTCCGCGTTTATGGTGAGCGACCACGTAACGGTGACTTCCCGCGCGTTCGGCAGTGAGGACGCGTGGCGGTGGGAATCCGACGGTGCGGACGGTTACACGGTGGAGGCGGCGGAAAAGGAGACCCACGGCACCGTGATCGAACTGCATTTGAAGCCGAACGGCGAGGACGAGAATTACGACGAATTTTTGGACGAGTGGCGTTTGTCGGAGCTGGTAAAGCGCTATTCCGATTACATCCGCTATCCCATTAAGATGGAGACCACCCGCCGCGTGCCGCAGGAAGGCACCGAAGGGGAGGAGACCGTGTGGGAGACGGTGGTGGAGGATCGCACCTTAAACAGCATGGTCCCGCTGTGGAAGAAAAACCGCAGTGAGCTTACGGCGGAGGATTACAACAACTTTTACAAAGAGAAGTTCTACGATTTCGAAGACCCCCTGCGCTACATCCATTCTTCGGCGGAGGGGGCGGCGACCTACAACGCGCTTTTGTATATCCCCGCCCGTGCCCCGCACAACTATTATACCCGCGAGTTCGAAAAGGGTCTGCAGTTGTATGCGTCGGGTGTACTTATTATGGACAAGTGTGCCGACCTGCTGCCCGACCATTTCGGTTTCGTGCGCGGTTTGGTGGATTCGCAGGACCTTTCGCTCAACATCTCGCGTGAGATGTTGCAGCACGACCGTCAGCTGAAGATCATCGCCTCCCGTATCGAGAAGAAGATCCAGTCTGAACTGACGTCGATGCTCTTGAATGACCGCGAAAAGTACGAACAGTTCTTTGAGCAGTTCGGTCTGCAACTGAAATACGGCATTTATGCCAATTACGGTCAGCAAAAGGAAACGCTGCAAGATCTCTTGTTGTTCCGCTGGTCGGGCGAGAGCGCGACCGTGTCGCTTGCCGAGTACGTGGACGGCATGGCGGAAGAGCAGAAATATATCTACTACGCGTGCGGCGAGCGGGCAGAGCAGATCGCCCATCTGCCGCAGGCGGAAATGGTGCTCGACCACGGGTACCAAGTGCTGTACCTTACCGACGACGTGGACGAATTTGCGCTGAAGATGCTCCACAGTTACAAAGAGAAAGAATTCCGTTCGGTGTCGGGGGACGACCTCGGCTTTGAAGCGGAGGAGGACAAACGGGAGGATTCCGCCGAGGAGACCGCCCTGCTCGAAAAACTCACGAAGGCACTCGAAGGACAGTGCAAAGCGGTGCGCATCTCCGCCCGTCTGAAGTCCCACCCCGTCTGCTTGGTGAGCGAGGGCGCGGTGTCGCTTGAGATGGAAAAGGTACTTTCGCAAATGCCGAACGCCGCCCCCGTAAAAGCGGAGCGTGTGTTGGAACTCAACCCCGCACACCCCGTGTTCCAAACCTTGCTCGCGATGGAAGACGAAGCGAAACTGGCGGATTACGCCGCACTTTTGTACGATCAGGCGTTGCTGATCGAGGGCTTGCCGCTCGCCGATACGGTGGCGTTCTCCGACCGTCTCTCCCGCTTGATGGCAGGGCAATAAAGGGTTACATTACATGGGAGGAATCACAATGGAAAAGATGCTTTCGGTCGTGATACCGTCGTATAACGAAGAGGCGATGATCGAAAAGACGGCTTCGGTCATTCATACGTTGCTTGCCGAGGCGGATATCCCGCACGAACTGATCTTCGTGGACGACGGCTCGAAGGACGCCACGTGGCAAAAAATCGAAGAAGCGGCTACCGCCGTCTCGACGGTGCGCGGCGTGCATTTTTCGCGCAACTTCGGCAAAGAGGCGGCGATCGTGGCGGGTCTTGAGGCGGCAGAGGGCGCCTGCGCCGTGGTGATCGACTGCGACCTGCAACACCCGCCTGAGAAGATGCTCGAAATGTACGCCCTGTGGGAGCAGGGGTACGAAGTGGTGGAAGCGGTCAAGACCGACCGCGGCAAAGAGTCGTTGCTTCACAAGGCGTTCGCCAACACCTTTTACGGTATCATCAGCGCCGCGACCAAGATCAATATGCGGGATGCGTCGGATTTCAAACTGCTTGACCGCAAAGCGATCGACGCACTCCTCACCATCAAGGAGAAAAACTCCTTCTTCCGTGCGCTGTCCTCGTGGATTGGCTTCAAGGTGGTGCAGATCACCTTCGAAGTGCAGGAACGCACGGCAGGAGAATCCAAATGGTCGTTCCGGTCGCTCGTGAAATACGCGGTGACCAACATCACCTCCTTCTCGGATTTTCCGATGAAGATCATCACGGCGCTGGGGTTGCTCTCCTTCGTGGTGTCGGTCGTGATGGGTGCCATTGCGCTGATCGGTAAGTTCAGCGGCAGGGCGCTGGAAGGTTTCACCACCGTCATCATTCTGCAGATTTTGTTCAGCAGCATTATTATGATCAGCGTCGGTATCGTGGGATATTATCTCTCGAAGATCTACGACGAGATCAAAGGCAGACCGAAATACATCGTTTCGGAGACCTGCGGCAAAGACGAAGAGTAAAAAAACCACCCGCTGTACGGCGGGTGGAGTCAGGGATTAGCGGGCGTGCGCCTTGGCTCCCCTGTGTAAGGGGAGCTGTCGAGCGCAGCGAGACTGAGGGGTTGTCCTATACAAGTTGCTCGCTTGGTCGCAGAGAATCCCCCAGTCATTTTCTCCTCGCTTCGCTCCTCGAAAATGCCAGCCCCCTTTAGACAAGGGGGCCAAGGGTCACAGCCACTTTCCAAGTGGCATAAATATTCACAAAACACAAGGAGAGAATGCGCCCGCAAGCGTGCATTCTCTCCATTTTTATCCCTAACTCCACCCGCCGTACGGCGGGTGGTTTTCTGTCATTTTTTGTTGTCTGTCGCTTCGTCCGTGACGGCGCGGATGACGTAGCCGTCTTCGGTGTCCTCCACCGTGTAGTATTGACGGTAGGTTGCTTTTTCCATATCCACCACTTTGTTGCCGTGATCGTCCACCGTCACGTCCTGCAGGTGAACGTATCCCACTTGCACGGTGTAGGTGTCGCCCGCCCGCTGAATGGTGCCGATCACCGGCTCGAACGCGCCCGAGGACTGTTGCGGCACGTGGTAATGTTGTTTTTCTTCCTCGTATTCGAACGAGAAGTAGGAGTCTCCTTCCACGCCGAAGGTGGCGTAGGTGGGGGTAAAATCGTCTCCGAACAGCGTGTGATACGCTTCGGTCACCGCTTCGATCGGCACGATAGTACGGCCGAAGTCGTCGGTGGTGTAGGGGGAGACGTAATTGACGTCCTGCTGTTGGCGGATCCACTCACGGTTGGTGACCGCATACAGCGCTGCTTGGATCAGCGGCGCTTGATCCGCTTTTTCCACCGATTCGAAGGCGGCGGGAGTGTACTGCGTCAGCGGCAGAAGAGTATAATACATCTCGTCCGTTAAATGCGAGGTGTCCCGCATCTTTTGCACCATACGAAATCCGCCGACCACGGTGGAGATCACGCCGATCACGGCGAACACCAACACAAAAAGTCCGATCGCGGCGTTGGCGGCGTACCGACCGCGCCGTACGCCCCGCTTGGAAAAACGGCGGGAGGGGTGTTCGGTTGCCTCTTCGGAGGCGGTCACCTCATCGGTTTTGGGTGCTTCTTCCGCTTGGGGGGTGAGCGGTGCGGAGCGTTTGATCCAAGCCATAACGTTCTCTCCTTCAGCGGCACTGTCCGTTGCCGTTAATGATGAATTTGGCGGTGGTCAATTCCCGAAGTCCCATCGGACCGCGGGCGTGCAGTTTTTGGGTAGAGATGCCGATCTCGGCACCCAGTCCGAACTCGCCGCCGTCGGTGAAACGGGTGGAGGCGTTCACGTACACCGCGGCGGCATCCACCGCGGCGGTAAAGCGTTCGGCGGCGGTGTGGCTGTCGGTCACGATGCATTCGCTGTGACCCGTACCGTAGGTGTTGATGTGGTCGATCGCCTCGTCCAGCGAATCCACCACCTTCACCGCCAAAATGTAATCGCCGTATTCGGTCGCCCAATCCTCTGCCGTTGCAGGAATGGCTTCGGGCAGCAGGGCACAAGTGGCGTCACAACCGCGCAGGGCAACGCCGCGTGCGGCAAGCTTCGCCGCCATCAGCGGCAATCCTTCCTCCGCCACCGCACGGTGTACGAGCAGGGTCTCCGCCGCGTTGCAGACCGAGGGGCGGGAAGCTTTGGCGTTTTCAATGATATTCGCCGCCATCAAAAGGTCGGCGGTCTCGTCCACGTATACGTGACAGTTACCCACACCCGTTTGAATGACGGGCACGGTCGCGTTTTCCACCACCGAGCGGATGAGCCCCGCACCGCCGCGGGGAATCAGCACGTCGAGATAGTCGTTCAGCCGCATCATCGCGGTCGCGGTCTCACGGGAGGTATCTTCCAAAAGTTGCACCGCATCGGCGGGCAGAGCGGCGGTGGTGAGCCCTTCACGCAGTGCCGCTACCACCGCGGTGTTGGAACGGATCGCCTCCTTGCCGCCGCGCAGCAGCGTGGCGTTGCCCGATTTTAAGCACAGGGCGGCGGCATCCGCCGTCACGTTGGGGCGCGCTTCGTAAATGATACCGATGACCCCCATCGGCACCCGCACCTTGCGAATAGCCAGCCCGTTCGGGCGGCGGTAACCTTCCATCACTTCACCCACGGGGTCGGTGAGGGCGGCGACTTCGCGCATACCGTCCGCCATGCCACGGATACGCTCTTCCGAGAGCGCCAGACGGTCGATCAGCGATTCCCGCATACCGTTCTCGCGAGCGGCGGCAATATCCGCGGCGTTTGCCGCTAAGATATCCGCCGTGTGGGCGAGCAGGGCGTCCGCCATCGCGTGCAACGCCGCATTTTTCTCTTTGGCGCCTGCCGTCGCGAGTACGCGGGCGGCGGCGCGGGCGTTTGTGCCCAGTTCTTGCAAGGTCATTCCGCTCTCTCCTTTGCCTTAAAAAGAGTACCCGCAGCCTTGCCGTCCAATAAGTCATACAGCAGTTCGGGATTCTCGCCGCTCATCACCACGGTGGGGATGCCGTCGGCAGTGGCGATCGCCGCCGCGTGCAGTTTGGTGGACATACCGCCCGTGCCGAGCGGCGAGCCCGCCCCTTTCGCGGCGTGCAACAACTCGTCGGTGATCTCCTCTACCACGTCGATGCGACGGGCGTCGGGATTCTCGCGCGGATTGTCGGTATACAGTCCGTCGATATCGGTGAGCAACACCAGCAGTTCGGCGTGTGCCAGCACCGCCACGATGGCGGAGAGGGTGTCGTTATCGCCGAACTCCAATTCTTCGGTCGCCACCGTGTCGTTTTCGTTGATGATGGGCAGGGCACCGAACTCCATCAAGCGGGCAAGGGTGTTGGCGGCGTTGTTCTTGCGCACGTCGTCCTCCACCACGTCGCGGGTGAGCAATACCTGCGCGGTCTGGTGACCGTATTCCGAAAAGAGTTTGTCGTAGGTATACATCAACTCGCACTGGCCGACCGCCGCCGCCGCTTGCTTGCCGCCCACGTCGTGCGGGCGCTCCTTCAAGCCGAGCAGACCCGCCCCCACGCCGATGGCGGCGGAGGTGACGAGCAATATCTCACGGCCCGAATTTTTCAGATCGGCAAGCACTTTGACCAATTGTTCAATGCGGCGGATGTTCAGCCGCCCGTTGGGGTAGGCGAGGGTGGAGGTGCCCACCTTCACAACAATACGATGGGCGGTTTTGGCGCTGTTCATACGAAAACTTCCTTTTATGGTAAAGTAAAAATATATCATCACTCTACAGCATACCATCTTTTGCCGTAAAATGCAAGGTCTTCGCAGAGTTTTTCTGTTGTGGTTACCCGTTTTACACGTCCCGTTTGCGGCAACATTTGCGGGTGGATGGTCGAATGGCACCAAAACAAGGGAGAAGACCCGTTTAGGTCTTCTCCCTTAATTGTTTTATGCTTACTTCAGCGGTGCGGCGTGCCAGATGTCACGCGCGTAGTCTTCAATCGCACGGTCGGAAGTGAAGATGCCGCTGCCCGCGGTGTTCAAGAGCGCCATGCGGGTGAAACGCTCGCGGTCGCGGTACACTTCGCCCGAGAGCTTTTGTGCGCGGCAGTAATCCTCAAAGTCTGCCAGTACCATATACGGGTCGCGGGCGACCAGCGCATCCGCCACTTCGTGGAAAGTGCGCCCGCCGAAGCCTTTATACATAAAGTCGATCGCACGGTGGATGCGCGGGTTTTGGTTATACAGTGCACGCGGGTCGTACCCCTGACGTTTCAGCGCTTCCACGTCCTCGGTACGCATACCGAAGAGGAAGATGTTGTCGTCGCCCACGGCGTTGTAGATCTCCACGTTCGCGCCGTCCAGCGTGCCGAGGGTGACCGCACCGTTCATCATCAGTTTCATATTGCCCGTACCCGAAGCCTCGGTGCCCGCCAGCGAGATCTGCTCGCTGATATCCGCCGAGGGCATCAGCCGTTCCGCAAGGGTCACACGGTAATCCTCGAGGTATACCACCTTCATCTTATCCTTCACGGCGGGGTCGTTGTTGATGAGGTCGGCAAGATAGCAGATGAAGCGGATGATCTCCTTCGCCACGTAGTAGCCGGGGGCGGATTTCGCACCGAACAGATAGGTGCGGGGGGTGAACTCCATCTGCGGGTTTTCTTTTAAGGTGAGGTAGGTGTGCAGAATGTTCAGCGCGTTCAGGTGCTGACGCTTATATTCGTGCAGACGCTTCACCTGCACGTCGAACATGGAATCGGGATCCAGCACCACGCCGCACTGCTTTTGCACGTACTTCGCAAAGCGTTCCTTGTTCTGTCGTTTGATGGCGGCGAATTCCTCCAAGGTCGCTTTGTCGTCCGCGAAGTCACGCAGTTTTGCAAGCTCGGCGCCGTTCAGTGCAAAGCCGTCACCGATGCGTTCGGTCAAAAACGCGGTGAGCGCGGGGTTTGCCTGGCACAGCCAGCGGCGGTGGGCGATGCCGTTGGTCACGTTCTTAAACTTTTCGGGGGTGACGGTGTAGGCGTCGTGGAACACGGTATCTTTCACGATCTCGCTGTGCAGACGGGACACGCCGTTCACCGAATGGCACGCCGCCACACAGAGATTTGCCATCTTCACCACGCCGTAACTTACGATCGCCATACGGCTGACCTTTTCCACGTCGCCGTTCGTGGCTTTCATCATCGCGGCGCCGAAGCGGTCGTTGATCTCGCACACGATCTGATAGATACGCGGCAGACGCTGACGGAACAGGTCTTCGGGCCAGCACTCCAACGCTTCCGCCATCACCGTATGGTTGGTGTAGGCAAAGGTGCGGGTGACGATGCTCCACGCGTCGTCCCACGTGTAGCCGCATTCGTCGAGCAAGATACGCATCAACTCGGGAATCGCCAAGGTGGGGTGGGTGTCGTTGATATGCACCGCCGCGTGTGCGGGCAGATCGTCCAGTGTCGGATGGGTCTGCAAATGACGCTCCACGATATCCTGCACCGAGGCGGAGACAAGGAAATACTGTTGCGACAGACGCAGCGACTTGCCCTCACGGTGGTTGTCGGCGGGGTACAGCACCTGGGTGATGACCTCCGCCATCGCCTTTTGCTCCATCGCACGCATATATTCGCCTTGGTTGAACAGCGACATATCCATACCGGGTGCAGTGGCACTCCACAGGCGCAGGGTCGACACACCGCGCCCGTCCTTGCCTGCGACCATCAGGTCGTACGCCTGTGCCAACACGGTGGTGGCGTTTTCGTGTTCAATGCTGTGGTGGCCCTCGTTCCAGCTTTCGCGGACGTTGCCGTCAAACAGCACCCGTTTGGTCAGTTCGGGGCGGGGAAGCAACCAACTCTTGCCGCCGGGCAACCACATATCGGGCATTTCGGTCTGCCAACCGTCCACCAATTTTTGGCGGAAGATGCCGTACTCATACAAAAGCGAGTAGCCGATGGCGGGAATCTTTTCGGTAGCCAGCGAATCGAGGAAGCAGGCGGCCAGACGGCCGAGACCGCCGTTGCCGAGACCTGCGTCGGATTCGAGTTCATACAGTTTTTCGAGTTTTACGCCGTAACTTGCCATCACCTGTTCAGCCTCTTCGGTCAAGTTCAGGTTGTACAGCGTGTTTTTGAGCGAGCGTCCCATCAGGAACTCCATGCAGAGGTAGTACACCTGCTTGGCATCCTGCTCGTGCGCTTCGTGAATGTGCTGAATACGCGCCGCGCGCAGCTTGTCGCGCAGGACGAGTACCAGTGCGTTATAAAAATGTTCGTTGCTGGCATCGGCGGGTTGCAGCGAGAAGTTGTGGGACAACTTTGCTTCAACCAACGACGCGAGCGACGGTGCTTGTGCTTTCGATGCAGTTTTTTTAGCGGCCATAAAAGGCAACCCCTTTCTTGCAAATAGAAATGGATACCTTATTATACACCTACTGCACGAAAAAAGCAAGCGATTTTTGACTGAAATTACAAAGACGGTGGTGGAAATGGGTGGGTTTTCTTTGGGGGATTTGTGCAGATTGCAACAAAAACAACGGTATCACGACGCTAATGCGGTGTGCGAAACCGTAGAGGCGTGGCGAGACGGAGAGGTAGTCCTATACAAGTTGCTCGCTTGGTCGCAGAGAATCCCCCAGTCATTTTCTCCTCGCTTTGCTCCTCGAAAATGCCAGCCCCCTTTAGACAAGGGGGCCAAGGGTCACAGCAGCACCCGAAGCGAAGTGCGTATTCTGTTACCACAAGTAACCGCACCAAACTCGCCGTGAAGGGGTTAGCAGGCTGTCATATAGGCACTCGCAACCCGCGACGTTTTCGCGGTTTCACCGCAGGTGAAATGCGGGCATAGTGTACGCCCGCAAGCGGAAACTCGCCGAGAGGGAGTTCGCACTCAATCATATAGGCACTCACAACCCGCGACGTTTGACACGGTTTCGCCAACGGCGAAACGCGGGGTGGAATATATGCCCCGCAAAGACAGCAGCACCGACCGCGACGTTTGCCGAAAAGGAGTTCGCAGACTGTCATATAGGCACTCGCAACCCGCGACGTTTTCGCGGTTTCACCGCAGGTGAAATGCGGGCATAGTGTACGCCCGCAAGCGGAAACTCGCCGAGAGGGAGTTCGCACTCAATTATATAGGCACTCACAGCCCGCGACGTTTGGTGTGGTTTCGCCAACGGCGAAACGCGGGGTGGAATTTATGCCCCGCGAACACCAAACTCGCCGTGAAGGAGTTCGCAGACTGTCATATAGGCACTCGCAACCCGCGACGTTTTCGCGGTTTCACCGCAGGTGAAATGCGGGCATAGTGTACGCCCGCAAGCGGAAACTCGCCGTGAAGAAAAGCCGTACGGCTTTTCTTCACAGGTCATCCGCATCCTGCTCGGGCACGCCGCCGTCGGCGGGTGTGCCGGTGTAACTGCCCAGCACGTCCGAGGTGATATCGTCGTGCCCTTCAGTCGGCATCATGCGTGCTTCGCCGTCGCCGAACGCGCGGGGCGGCACCTCAAAGGTGTGTACCACGTCGGGGGTGGGGATCTCCTGCGTCAGCGCGGTGGGTGGCGCGGGGTGTATACGAATGGTCTTTTTCGGTTTCTGTTCCATACGATAACTCCTTTTGTTGATTGATAGGTTTTTAACTGCCAATAATAGGGTAGACCGCCCGTGCGACATTATGAACGGAGGTTGTTTCCAGTTTTTCTGCAAATTCGTTACAAATCATTCATAAAAAAACCTTGACATTCTCGGCGGGGAGTGGTAAATTATAGGAGGCTTAGCACTCGAACGGTGAGAGTGCTAAAACGAAGAGAGAGGGGGAACGGCGATGGAAACGGCCACCATCAGCGAGCGCAAACAGCGAATACTCGCGGCAATGATCGACGCGTACGTTGCGACGGGTGAGCCGGTCGGGTCCAAGTGGCTGGCGGATGCGTTGGGCAACGCCGTGTCCTCCGCAACCATCCGCAACGAGATGGCGGAACTTTCCGCAGCGGGTCTGCTCGCGCAACCCCACACCTCGGCGGGACGCGTGCCGACCGCAACCGCGTTTCGGCTCTACATCGACCGCCTGATGCCGCACCGTCCGCTCACGCTGGAGCAAAAGCGGGAGATCGACCGCGTGCTGCTCTCGGCGGGGAGCGACCCCGACCGTTTGGTAAGGGTCACGGCGGATATGCTTGCGGCGATGACGGGTTGTGCGGCGGTCTCCACCTCACCGAGTGAGCAGGGGGCTACGGTGCGCCGTTTGGAAGTGATGTACATTTCTCCCCGTATGGCGGCAGTGGTGCTGATGACGGCGTCGGGCGTGATACGCAGTCGCCTGTGCAGTTTTGACCGTCCCGTTTCGGCGGCGGTGTTGCACGAAACGGCGGCGGCGCTCGAAGCCGGTTTCGGCGGACGGCCGCTGTCGGACATCACCCTGCCCGCGGTGCAGGGGATGGTGCTCTCCTTCGGGGAGGAAGGACTCTGCCGCATGCCGATACTGACCGCGCTGCTCGAACTTGCGAGCGAAGCAACGGCAACCGAAGTCACCTTGAAAGGACAACTCAACTTGTTGCAATACCCCGATTACAGCGCCGAGCGGGCGCTCGGGTTGCTCGGATTTTTGTCCCACAGCGAACTGCTGACGGCGATACTCACCCCGCCCGCAGACGGGGTGCAGGTGTTGCTCGGCAGTGAGAGCGTATACCCCGAACTGGACGGCTCCGGCGTCATCACGGCGCATTACCGCGGCGGCAACGGCGGGGAAGGTGCCCTCGCGGTCATCGGTCCGCAACGTATGAACTACGCCGTCACCATCCCGCGTATGGACTATCTCGCAAGCGCACTCAGCCGTCTGCTCGGGCGGCTTGCACAATAAACGGAGGATCACAAAAATGGATGAAGAAGTAAAGACCACCGAAGCCGCCGAAGAGACGGCGGCAGAGGAAACCCCCAAAGCGGAGGAAAAGCCCAAAAAGAAGAAGGAAAAGTCCGCCGCCGCCCTTACCGCGGAACTGAAAGAGGCGAAGGAAGCATTGGCGGCGCAGGAAGACGCCTACAAGCGGATGCTGGCGGAGTATTCCAACTACAAACGCCGCACCGAGCAGGAGAAGGAACAGATCGGCTTGTTTACGAAAGGCGAGTTGCTCAAATCCCTGCTTCCCGTGCTGGACAACCTTGAGCGGGCGGCGACCGCTCCCGCCGGCGAAGAATACAAGACCGGTATGGAAATGATCATTCGTCAACTGGAAAAGACCCTCGCCGATATGGGTCTTGCCGAGATCGAAGCAGAAAACGCCCCCTTTGATCCCGAACTGCACAACGCGGTGATGCGGGAGGATGCCGAAGACGTCGAGACCGAAACGGTGACGCAGGTGTTCCAAAAGGGTTACCGTTTGGGGGATCGCGTGTTGCGCCCCGCAATGGTCAAAGTGGCGAACTGATATAAGTAAAACAAACAACGTATAGGAGGAAAACTATCATGGCAAAAATCATTGGTATCGACCTTGGCACGACCAACTCGTGCGTCGCGGTCATCGAAGGCGGCGAAGCCGTCGTTATCCCCAACGCGGAAGGTGCGCGCACCACGCCGTCGGTCGTGGCGTTCAAGAAGGACGGCGAACGCGTGGTGGGCCGCGTGGCAAAGCAGCAGGCGGTCTCCAACCCCGACCGTACCATCGCGTCCATCAAGCGCGACATGGGCACTGCCCGCAAGGTGAGCATCGACGACAAGTCCTACACCCCGCAGGAGATCTCCGCAATGATCCTGACGAAATTGAAGCAGGATGCGGAAGCGTACCTCGGCGACAAGGTGACCGAAGCGGTCATCACCGTGCCTGCCTACTTCACCGACGCTCAGCGTCAGGCGACCAAGGACGCGGGTAAGATCGCGGGCCTTGAAGTGAAGCGTATCATCAACGAGCCGACCGCCGCGGCGCTGGCGTACGGCATCGACAAGGAAAACGACCAGAAGATCATGGTGTACGACCTCGGCGGCGGCACCTTCGACGTCTCCATCATCGAGATGGGCGACGGCGTGCAGGAAGTTCTCGCGACCGCGGGTAACAACCGTCTCGGCGGCGACGATTTCGACCAGAAGATCGTGGATTGGATGATTGCGGAATTCAAAGCCGAAAACGGCGTGGATCTGTCTGCCGACAAGATGGCGGTACAGCGCCTGCGCGAAGCGGCGGAAAAGGCGAAGATCGAACTTTCCGGTTCCGCGACCGCTTCCATCAATCTGCCGTTCATCACGGCGGATGCGACCGGCCCGAAACACCTCGATATGACCCTGTCCCGTGCGAAGTTCAACGAGATCACGGCGGACCTCGTGCAGAAGACCATGAGCCCCGTGAAGCAGGCGCTCTCCGACAGCGGTCTTGCGGCGTCGCAGATCGACAAAGTGCTGCTCGTCGGCGGCTCCACCCGTATTCCCGCGGTGCAGGAAGCGGTCAAGAACTTTATGGGCAAAGAGCCGTTCAAGGGCATCAACCCCGACGAGTGCGTGGCCATGGGTGCGGCGTTGCAGGGCGGCGTGCTGGGCGGCGAAGTGAAGGGTCTCCTGCTGCTCGACGTCACCCCGCTGTCGCTGGGCGTCGAGACCATGGGTGGCGTGATGACCCGCGTCATCGAGCGTAACACCACCATTCCCACTAAGAAGAGCCAGATCTTCTCCACCGCGGCGGACAATCAGCCGTCGGTTGAGATCCACGTGTTGCAGGGCGAGCGTGAGTTCGCGAAAGACAACAAGACCCTCGGTATGTTCCATCTGGACGGCATTGCGCCCGCCCGTCGCGGCGTGCCGCAGATCGAAGTCACCTTCGATATCGACGCGAACGGCATCGTGAACGTCAGCGCGGTGGATAAGGGCACGGGCCGCGAACAGCACATCACCATCACCTCGAACACCAATATGTCGAAGGAAGACGTGGAGCGTGCGGTGGCGGAAGCCGAGCAGTACGCCGCGGAAGACAAGAAGAACCGCGAAAACGTGGAGACCCGCAACGCGGCAGATCAGGCGGTGTATCAGTGCGAGCAGGCGATCACCGAACTCGGTGAGAAACTCGATGCCGCCGATAAAGCGGATCTTGAGGGTAAGATCGCGGCGGTGAAGGAAGCACTCAAGGGCGACAACTACGACGACATCAAGGCACGTCAGGAAGAACTGATGCAGGCGTTCTACGCGGTCTCCGCCAAGGTGTACCAGGCGAATGCGCCGCAGGACGGCGCACCCGCCGACGGCTCCGCTCCGAATGAGGACGGCTTCTACGACGGCGACGTAAAATAAGCAGAGAAACTTAAGAGTGAACACGGTCGGGGCGGCATGCGTGCCGCCCCGACAGGGGGTTATTGAGTAATGGCGGATAAACGCGATTTTTACGAAGTGTTGGGCGTGCAAAAAGGTGCGTCCGAAGAGGAAATTAAAAAAGCCTATCGTCGCGTGGCGAAGGAGAATCACCCCGACCTGCATCCCGGCGATGCGGCGGCGGAAGCGCGCTTTAAAGAGGCGAATGAGGCGTATGAAGTGCTGTCGGATGCCGACAAACGCGCACGGTACGACCAGTACGGCCACGCGGGGGTAGACCCGAACTTCGGTGCGGGTGCCGGCGGCTGGGGCGGCGGTGGCTTCGACGTCGACTTCGGCGATATCGGGGATATCTTCTCCTCCTTCTTCGGCGGTGGCGGCGGTCGACGTTCCAACCCGAATGCACCCCGTCGCGGCAGTGATATCGGCGCGTCGGTATTCATCTCGTTTGAAGAGGCGGCACGCGGGTGCAAAAAGCAGGTGGAAGTGAACGTGGTGGAACGTTGCGCCGCTTGTAACGGCAGCGGTGCAGAGTCCGCCGCGGGAGTGAAGACTTGTCCGCAATGTAACGGCACGGGGCAGGAACGCCGCGTGCAACAGACTCCGTTCGGCGCGATGCAGACCCAGACCACCTGTTCGCGGTGCCGCGGGCGCGGAAAAATCATCGAAACCCCGTGCAAGACCTGTCACGGCAGCGGACAAACATCCGCCCGTCGCACGGTCGGTATCAACATACCCGCGGGCATCGACGAAGGGCAGGTCATCTCCATTCGCGGCAAGGGTAACGCGGGTGTGAACGGCGGCCCTGCGGGGGACTTGCAGGTGCAGGTCTCGGTGAGACCCCACCCCGTGTTTGAACGGCGCGGCTACGACATCGTGTGCGAGTTGCCGCTCACCTTTGCGCAGATGGCGCTCGGCGCGGAGGTGGAGATCCCCACCCTCGACGGCAAGGTGACCCAGACCATCAAAGAAGGCACCCAGCCGGGCGAGGTCGTGCGTCTGCGCGGCAAAGGTTTCCCACACCTGCAAGGGCGCGGCGCGGGCGATCTGCTCGTGCGCCTCACGGTGGAGATCCCGAAGAATCTGAACGGTGAGCAGAAAAAAGCGCTCCGTGCGTTTGATGAAGCCACGAGCGAAAAGAATTATCAAAAACGCCAATCCTTTTTTGATAAATTGAAAAAGGCGTTCGGCGGGGAATAAATGTAAAAAGCAGATGAGAAATCGTCTGCTTTTTTGCTTGCCATTTTGGGCGATGTGCGGTATAATGCGGGAGGAAAGGGTGATGGCGGATGGCATTTCAAATCCAACAAGTTTCCTCGCTCGAAAAGGTGCGGGCAGGGTATACCTACGATACGGTGGCGGCATGTACCGCCCTGCGCGGCGAGCGGGTATCCTGGCAGGTCGCGATCACGTCGGAGGATATTTGTTTTCTTTCGGTCGCGGTGGAGTCGCCGCTGAAAGAACACGTGCGTTTGTACCGCGTGCAGGAGGCGGTGCTGGACCAACCCGCCACGGAGGACGTGACGGGGGACGGCTATCTTACCGAAGCCGCGGGCACGATGCCCGATATTTTGGTGCCGCTCACGGAGGACGACACCGCCTTCACACTCGGGCGCGGGCAGCGAGCGGTCGTGTGGGTAAAATTGGACGTTCCTGCCGATGCACCCGCAGGCGACCACCCCGTGCGGGTGGTGTTTACGGTGCGCGGGCAGGCGCAGACCGCCGCCGAAACGGTGACAGCGGAGATGACAGTCACGGTAGCGCCTGCCGTCATCGCCCGACGGGAAGCGATATACACCCGCTGGTTTTATCTTGATTGTATCGCCACGGCGCACGGCGTCGAAGTGTTTTCGGAGGAGCATTGGGCACTCATTGACAAATACGTTGCCGCAGCCGCCGATATGGGCATCAATATGTTGCTCGTACCGACCCACACCCCGCCGCTGGATACCGAGGTGGGCACCGCCCGCCCGTGCGTGCAGTTGGTGGATATCGAAAAGACGGGGGACACCTACACCTTCGGCTTTGAAAAATTCCGCCGCTATATCGCGCTGTGTCAAAAGCACGGTATCCGCTATTTTGAGACGGCACACATGTTTTCCCAGTGGGGTGCCAAGTGCGCGCCGAATATTCTGGTGACCGAAAACGGTGAAACCACCTATCGGTTCGGCTGGCACGTGCCGTCGGATGACCCTGCCTATATCGCGTTCTTGCAGCAGTATATCGCCGCCATCGCCGCCGAGGTGAAAGCGCTCGGCATCGAAAAGCAGACCTATTATCACATTTCGGACGAGCCGAATATGACGACGATGGCAACCTACCAAACCGCTGCCGACCTTCTGCGCCCCTTGCTCGGGGCGTCGAAAACGCTGGATGCGCTGTCGGATTACGCGTTTTACGAGAGGGGCTTGGTGCAGTGCCCCGTGACGAGCGTCGCGCATATTGCGGAGTTTTTAAAGCACGACGTTCCCGAACAGTGGGTGTATTACTGTTGCGGCCCGCAAACGGTGTACCCGAATTCCTTTATGGCGATGCCGTCCGCCCGTGTGCGTATATTGGGCTTTTTGATGTACAAATACGACATCAAGGGCTTCTTGCATTGGGGATACAACTTCTACAACAGTGCCGTATCACGGTATCCCGTCGATCCGTATCTCACCACCTCGTGTGACGGGACGTATCCGTCGGGTGACCCGTTTATTGTGTATCCCGCAAAGGACGGGGTGTATCCCTCCATTCGCGGCGAGGTGACCTTCCACGCGATGCAGGATATCGCGCTCTGCCGTACGCTGGAAGAAAAGATCGGACGCCGTGCGGTGGTGGGGATGATCGATCGCGCCGCCGGCGGTGAGTTGCGGTTTGACAGTTATCCGAAGGAGAACGGTTTTCTGCTTTCTCTGCATGAGGAAATGGTGCAAAAATTGGGAGAATAAAAAAGACCCGCCGTACGGCGGGTGGTCATAGGGATAAAAATGGAGAGAATGCACTCTTGCGGGCGCATTCTCTTCTTGTGTTTTGTGAATATTTATGCCACTTAGAAAGTGGCTGTGACCCTTGGCCCCCTTGTCTAAAGGGGGCTGGCATTTTCGAGTCGCAAAGCGAGGAGAAAATGACTGGGGGATTCTCTGCGACCAAGCGAGCAACTTATATAGGACAACCCCTCAGTCTCGCTGCGCTCGCCAGCTCCCCTTACACAGGGGAGCCAAGACGCACGCCCCCAAATCCCTAACCGCAACTCACTTACAGCGGGTGGCTTTTATGCTTAATGTCTGGGTGTATGGTATGTCTCATTCGGCAGTGCGCGGTTTCGGAAAACGATAACGAGAATGAGAAGTGCGATACACACGAGAAGCAGGCCGCCCGCCACGATCCACGGCAACGAGGTAAGCGTCGCAAGCGTGAACGGTGCGGCAGTGGTCGTGGTTGCCGCAACCACCGTTGTTTTGGTGGTACTCGTCGTCGTGGTGGCGGAGGTGGTAGCGGAGGTGGTCAGCGGGATATAACGCTGCACCGTGTTCTCCACCGTATCCCAGCAGTACCAACCGATACTGCCCTCGCCGTTCATGGCGTAAAACACGGCGAAATCCGCCCGCGCCGCATCCGAGAAGGCGAACACGGCAAAGGCCGTTTCGCCCTGCGTGACGGTGGTTTCGGTAAAACCGTCGGGAGTTTCGGCGGGCAGGAGATAATAGGTGTATTCATCCACCGTGAGCGGGCAGAAGGGATACACCGTGTCTGCCGCGGTGTCCGCAATATACCACGCGGTGTCCGCCCCGTCTGCCGAGAGATACACGAGCGTGATCGCCTCGTTTTCCGAACGGAAGGCAGAGAGAGTCTGAGTCCCGAATTGCACCGGATCCGCCGTGAAGCCCGCGGGGATATCCGCCTTGTCGGGGGCATGGGCGGTGTAGGTCACGCCGTCGATCGTCAGCACAGCCGGCACGGTGGTGGTCGTACTGCCCGTGGTGGTGCCGGTGGGACGGCGGGTGGTGGTCGTGGTCGTCGTGGCTTTGGTGGTCGTGGTGGTCGTGGTCGTCGTGGCTTTGGTGGTCGTGGTGGTCGTGGTCGTGGTGGTAGCCACTGCCTGCACCTTCATCGTAGCACCCGCCGAGGGCGAACCGAGAGCGGCGTAATCCCACGAAATGACCTCGGCACCGCCGATGGAGAAGGTGCAGTTGCCTGCCGCGATCGCCTTAAAGGTGAGCGGGAACTTCATCGAACTGCCGTCCGCCGTGGCGGCGGCCGCCAGATTGACCGTGCCGTTGCCGCCCGCGGCGTTACTTCCCGAAACGAATTCCATTACCGCGGGGTCGTAATACACCGCGGCGGATACCGCGCCGATGGAGGAGGCGGTGAAAGAGGCGGTCACCGTGACAGTATCTCCCACCGTGACGGTGTTTGCGGAAAAGGCGAGATACGCATTGGCCGTCTCCGCCGCCGCCGTGAAAGGAACGGCAAACAGAAGGCACAGCACCGCCGCCGCACAGAGAAACCGCATACATTTACGCATACCAAAACACTCCTTACTATTGCTCAATAACGATAACTTTCAAAAGATGTTGCTGTGTTTTTAATAAGTCCACGATGGTGACCGCCCCGTCTTTGGATACGTCGGCGGCGTGCAACGCGTGGTCGCTCAACATGCGCACCTTTAAGAGGTGCTGTTGTATCTGCAAGAGGTCGACGATCGAAACCGCACCGTCGCCGTTCACGTCGCCGCGGATCAACAGCGGATACACCGCGTAGAGAGTATCTCCTTTGAACACGTGCAATACGCACCCCGTGCCGACCGTGCCCGTTACCCGTATCCCTTCGCCGTTCACAACGATGAGTGAGGCTTGCGTGTCGGACAGGGTGAAGTTTTTGAGAAAATCTTCTGCCGTTGTGCCGGGGACGATGCCTTGCACCGTATCCTCGATGCGGTAGATCTCACTTTCGAGCGTCGGTGCGTTTTCATCTCCGCCCGTTTCGGACGGGGTGCGGTAGACCGAAAGGGTGTATATCCGCACCGCACCCGAAGCGGCGGTGACCTTCACGTCCACCGTATTCATTCCGCTTTTCAGCACCACCGTACCCGTGCCGCCCACCGTGGCGGTCGCGCTGTAGGCGGTCGCGTTCACGCGAAGGGACGAGACCGCGGCGGGCACGCTCATTTCGTATTGCAGGCGATAGGTGTCGAACGCGGGCGTGAAGGTGCGGTCGGTCACCGTCAAGGCGGAGAGCCAGTTGTCGTTACTGCCCGTGGAGGTCGGCTTTTCGCACACCTTCTCGGGCATATCTTTATACACGGGAATAC
>SVPJ01000018.1 GCA_015065885.1 Oscillospiraceae bacterium
GAACGTGGACGGCGTGATCCGCGAAGGGGTGAACACCCTTGCGGTGTATTTCCGCTCGGTGCGGAAGATCAGTGCCGCCTTTCCGAAGCAGAATTACGGCGGCTGTTTTGATACGGCGCGTCTTTTTATGCGTAAGGCACAGTGCCAGTTCAGTTGGGACTGGGCACCCGCCCTGCCTGCCGTGGGCATCTGGCAGGACGTGAAGATGGTCACCCGTGCGGGACACCGCATTTTGTCTCACCGTTTTGACACCCGCTTGGACGGGCGCGTGACCTTGTTCTTTGAAATTGACGGCGAAGGTGCCAAATGGTCGGGCGATGAACAGGAGTTTGAGCGCAAACTCATTTCGGTGGATGTGCCGCAGGCCCAGCGTACCTATACGGTGAAATTGACGGTGCAAAACGGCGACCAAACGATCGAAGTGGAGCGGGAGTTTCAGGATTACCGCGAGTTTTTCACCTTCACGGTGGAAGACCCGCAGCTCTGGTGGCCGCACGATATGGGCGAACAACCGCTGTATCCCTACACCTTCGCGTATTACGAGGACGGGGTGCTGAGCGACGAGGTGAGCGGTCGGTTTGCCATTCGCACGGTGGAACTGAACGAAGAACCGCGTGACGATGGGGAAGACGGGTTGAAGTGCGAACTGTTGGTCAACGGGGAGCGCACATTCCTGAAAGGCGGCAACTGGGTGCCGATGGACTGCTTCCCCGGCACGGTGGAGGATGCACGCTATCGCCGTATTTTGGAAGAAGCAAAACTCGCAAACGTCAACGCCTTCCGCATTTGGGGCGGCGGTATTTACGAAAAAGACGTATTTTACGATATCTGTGACGAACTGGGTATTCTCATTTGGCAGGACTTGGCGTTTGCCTGCGCCGAAGTGCCGGTGGATCATCCGGGATTTCTCGACCTTATTACGGTCGAGATCGACACGGTGGTGCGCCGTCTTGCCAACCACCCGTGTATTGCGCTGTGGTGCGGCGGGAACGAACGCAACGGCTGCTTCGGCTACTTCCCGTGCCTCGGCGAGGAATTGTTCCTTTACACCATGCGCGGCATCGTGAACGGGCTTGACCCGTCCCGCCCGTATGTGGACGGCAGCCCTTACGGTTACAACCATATGGGCGGTCGTGTGCGCAGCGGCGACCACCACACCTCCGCTTTCAATATCGGCAGTACGCTGGATTGGAACGAACGGCGCGAACTTTTCAAGACGACGGTCAGCGGCATGGCGACCGAAGTCGGCTGTATGGGTTTCCCGCCGATGAGCAGTTTGAAAAAGTATATCCCTGCCGAGGAGATGACCCACGACAGCCGTGTGATCGACCTGCACTTTGTGCGTAACCCGCACGACGGCGAAGGAAAGGGCTTCCTTGAAAAGGAATACGAACTGGCAAACGATATGTTTGGGCCGTGCGCCGACTTCAACGATTTTGCGAAGAAATCCGCCTGTGTGCAATCGGAGTTCGTGACGCTGGATACTACGTTCCACCGCAGTCGCAAGGGCAACTGTGCGGCGTCGCTTTTGTGGATGTATAACGATTGCTGGCCGTGCGGTACGTGGTCGGTGGTGGATTACTACCTCGAGCCGAAAGCGGCGTATTACGCGCTGAAGCGTGCGTGTGAGCCCGTGGCGGCGGTGATCGCGAAACGTCCCGACGGGCTGGGTGCCTACGCGGTGAACGATACCCGTGCGGACGTTGTCGGCACGCTTACGGTGGGGCAGATGGACACCGACGGCACGGTGGTGTTCCGCGAAGTGCGGGAGGTCACCGCACCCGCCCTTTCTTCGGTGAAGGTGTACGATTTCTCGGCGGTGGATACTACCCGTCCGAACAGTTTCGTGTTCGTCCGCTTTACAAGCGGAGATATCGCGACACAGCAGGTGTGGTTCTTCCAAAATTGGAAGGATATCACGTGGGAACAGCCGCGTCTGACGGTCACGGCGGAACAAAAGGACAAACACCACATCACCGTCACCCTCACGGCCGAAAAGTACACCCGCTTCGTGCGGTTGCAGGGGCTTGGCGACGGCGTGTGGTACAGCGACAACTATTTTGATCTGTTGCCTGAGCAGAAAAAGACGGTCGTCATCACCGCCGAAAAGGCGATCTCGATGGATGACATCACGGTGGACCATTGGCTCACCGATTGGAAAGACTGAAGCGCTGACAAAACACACGGGGAAGGTCCAAAGGACCTTCCCCGTGTGTTTTTATGTGTTTGGAAATTGATGTATCTTCTTTACGGCATATTGCAGTATCAATCGCGCGTCGGTGGAGTCCACCTTTTGATCGTTGTTTACATCCGCTGTCGCAAGGGTCAGCGCGTTTTCGTCCACCTTTTTCACGGCGTACTGTAGGGTCAGGCGCGCATCGGTGGAATCCACTGTGCGGTTACCATCCACGTCGCCGCGCAGCAACATGGGAAGGGGCGTGCCGCTTTCTATCAACTTACCGCAGACGCCGCACACGGTGTCGCCGCTGTAACCGTGTGCGTCGATAGTGGGAGGGATATACCCTTCCACCGTTTCGCTATGTCCTTCGGGGAAATACACTGTCGGGGTGATCTCCACCGTGGCGAAGCGGTCGGCGAAGGTTGCCTCACAATCGATACATTTCCAATGGGCGTTCCAGCCGATTTCTGTGCAAGTGGCGTCTGCAGCAGACTGATAGGTCACGAGATGTTCGCCCATCACGAGGCAGTCAAGACCGAACAGATACCCGCGTGACGCTTCGTTTTTGCCCACCACGCGAATGGTGAGTTCGTGTACGCCCTTCGTGAGCGAGACGTTGCCGAGCGGCGTAACAGCCGAGCGGTACACACGCGTGTTGTAGCAATCGATGGGGTCGCCGAGCAGCTCGCCGTCGAGCAACAGTTGCACGGTTGCATAGTCGGCGGCAGTGCAAAGAACGGCGCTGAGTACACCTTCGTAGTCGGTATCTGCCGTGAACTGCAAGGTGGCTTCGGCGGTGCTTTGCACCGAGATGCCCGAGAAGAGCTGCTTGCCGCCGCTGAAATTGCCCGCTGTGGGCCAATCTTTCGCCATGTTTTGCACGGTCAGATTGCTGGTGTTTTTAATGGCAACGGCGGCCATGTCCTCGCCCTCAATGGTGTTGCGGTCGGAGGGCTGTTGCCGTTTTTCCGCTTCGGTGAGAGAGAGGTAACGCCATGCGATCTCCTCGTCCGTGGTGTAAGTCACGGGCGTGTACGGGTCGGTGCCGTCGGCATCCAGATACCAATAGGCGGTGGCAAGATATTGCACCTTGTCGTTGCCGTAGAACTTTTCGATCGCCGCTTCAAACGAAGTCTGGAACGGGATGTTGTCCGCCAGGTGGAAGCGTACGTTGTTGTAATCGCCCGCTTTGCCTTGCAGTCCCGTCGTTTGGTTTTGTGCGTGGAACGCGTTGTTGAAATACACCGCACTGCACCACGCATAGCCGAAATAATCTTCACTGCCCGTGCCGTAAGTGGAGGGGAACATCTCACCGTCTACGAAGAACTTTTCATCGCCTTCGCCCCACCAGTTGACACCGTAGAAGTTGTTGACGTGCAGATTGATACCAACCAAACGACCGCGGCCTTCGGTGGTTAAAAGCGTGTAGTCGGGTGCGCGGTCGGCACGTGTGGGCTGGAAGCGGTCGAGACTCCACTTGGCGTGGAAGCGGCCGTAGTCCGCAACATCACCGTCGAGCGGTGCGGTCACCGTCTCCACCGAAAGGGAGTAGTCGCGGGTATCCGAATTTTTAAAGGCGATCTTGGCACCGTCGGCATACGGCATATACCAGTAACTGTAGAAGGTGCCGTCGGCGGTGATGCCCATCGGAACGGAGGCATATTCACCACCGCCTGCATTCGCAAAGAAGTCGCCGAGCGGTGCCCACACGGCAGGGGAATCCTCGCCGTCCCAATACATAAAGACTTCGATCTTCTGCATGGCGACGAGTTTTTCGTACGCCGAGAGGGAGTCGTTCAATTTCACCTTAAACTGCGTGATCGCCGCCGTGCCGTCCGTTTCGAACGCAGTGACGGTCGTGCTTTTAGGCAAGGTGACCGTCCCGCGGTACGAGTTCTGTCCGTCCACGGCTTCGGGTGTCGCAGCGGGGTCGCCCATCTTTGCGTTGGCGTTTTCCAACGCTTCCCGTTGTGCCGTGTTGAAAGCGGCAGGCATCGGCTCAACGGTTGTGCCTTCGGGGAACAAGCGGTAAGAGAAGTGATAATACTGTCCCCAATCGCCCTTCAGCACGATTTGACAGGAAGAGTTAAAGGTGACGGGCACGTAGTTGTTGTAGCCCTCTGCCGTGGTCTTGTAGACCATATTGTCGAGTCCGTCGTAAACGCCTTCGGCAGAGGCGAAATCCGCAAGAGGCATGGAGATGGTGGGGGAGGAAGAGCCGTCGATATAGAATTCAATAGTGCCCGTGCGAATGGTGGCAAACCAACTGCGCACGATCATGCCCGCGCCGTGAATGTCCGCCGCCAAAATACCGCCGTGTGCCGTGCCGAGATTGCCGCTGCCGTCCCCGTTGCTCGTCCATTCGGAAGAGGGCTTATTGCCTGTGTCACCCCATTCAATGTAGGTGTCGGTCGCTTCATCGTAACGGGACACACGGTGGTACGAGGTCGCCGCCGCACCGACTTCACCGATTTCGGGGAGTTTGGCTACCGCTTCAAGGTCGGTCAGCATCGCAACCGTGTCGGTGTAGGTGTAATCGTATTCCGCATGTATAGGTTCGCGTAACGTAAGGCAGTCAATACTGCCGTAATACCCACGGGAAGCCGCGTTTTTACCCACGCAGGTGAGGGTCAAGGTGTGTGTGCCGATACCGAGAGAAACGGCACCTAAGCGTACCGCACCCGAATGACGCAGGGGCGTGCCGAACATATCTAAATTTGCTCGTATCTTTTGCCCGTCTACGTAGATATCAAAAATACCGTAATCGCTCGAAAGGCAGTGAGAGAGATAAAGATCGCCTTCCCACGCTTCACTTAAGCGGAAAGTCACGGTCGTACTGCCGCTTGCCGTAGTGTTTTGCACCCACAGTTGGTAGCCGCCGCTGAAGCCCGAGCCGGGCCACGAGCCTTCCATATTCTGCGCCTGTGCGCGTCCTGCCGTGAGAGTCATTGCCTCGCCTTCTACACACCGTGTATCGGCAGAAACGGAAATCAACGGCAATCCGCTGAGCAAAAGTGAAAGGGTCAGAAATATTGTAAGGAACTTTTTCATGTAATGTCATCCTTTTGTTTTTTTAAAAAGTATATCGAAAAAACATGGCTGTCGCAATACCACATATTGATTTCAATTTACCATTTCTTGCACAAAAACTCTTGACAAACCTGTCTATCTATGATAGACTAAAGTTGCAGTCTACAGCGAATAGACAGAAGGGGGCGCTCAGATGAATGACGTAAAATTGGGTGTCGTAGAAGGGCGGTTTGCGGATATCGTGTGGGAGAATGCACCGCTTTCGACCAAAGAATTGGTGGCGCTCTGCGAGCGGGAACTTTCCTGGAAACGCACCACCACCTACACCGTGCTGAAAAAACTGTGCGAGCGGGGTTTGTTTTCGACTGAAGACAGTACCGTTTCGGTGCGCCTTTCCAAAGCGGAGTTTTACGCACGGCAGAGCGAGCGATTCGTTGCGGAGACGTTTGACGGCTCGCTGCCCGCGTTTATTGCGGCGTTTACCGCCCGCAAACCGCTGACCGAGGCTGAGCGGGAGGAGATACTCCGTATGATCGACCATGCCCGAAAGGAGGAGTGAGCGTGAGTGACGTATTCGTATTCCTTTTGAACAAAGGACTTACCGCGGGTTGGGTGATACTGGCGGTGTTGTTACTGCGTGTGCTGCTGCGCCGTGCGCCGCGGTGGATCACCTGCCTTATGTGGGGTGTGGTGGGTCTTCGTCTGTTGTTGCCGTTTTCGCTGAAAAGTGTGTTCAGCCTGATCCCGTCGGCAGCGCCCGTGCCCGAAGACATTGCCCTCACGCAAACGCCTGCCGTGCATACGGGGGTGGATTCCTTCAATATGGCGGTAAACCCCATGATCTACGAAGCGTTTGCCCCGTCGCTTGAAAACAGTGTGAATCCCTTGCAGGTGGTGCTCACGGTCGCGGCGTGGGTGTGGGTCGCGGGTGTGGCGGCTATGCTGCTCTACGCCGTCGCGGCGTACGTCCGTCTTGCGCGGCGGGTGCGGGTGTCGTTGCCGCTGGGAGATGGGGTGTACGCGTGTGACACCGTGTCTTCGCCCTTCATTCTGGGTATTCTGAAGCCGCGCATCTTCCTGCCGTCGGGTATGGCAGACGATACCGCCGCCCTGGTGATCGCCCACGAAAAGGCGCATCTGCGGCGGCACGATCACTGGATAAAACCGCTGGGGTTTTTACTGCTTTCGGTCTATTGGTTTCAGCCGCTCGTGTGGGTGGGGTATATCCTGCTCTGCCGCGATATCGAAACGGCGTGTGACGAAAAAGTGGTGAAAGAACTGGATACCGACGGACGGTGTGCGTATTCCGCTGCATTGGTGGAATGCAACACCCACCGCCGCGCGATGGCGGCGTGTCCGTTGGCATTTGGTGAGGTGGGGGTGAAGGCACGCGTCAAAGCGGTGCTGAACTATAAAAAGCCCGCCTTTTGGCTGATCCTGTTGGCAATCGTCGTGGGTATCGCCGTGGCGGTGTGTTTTCTCACCGATCCGCAAGACAAACCGCTCGACGGTGTGGCGGCGCAACGCGGCGGTGCGGACGTGAACGGCGTTTCGCTTACCGTCGTGGAAGCGGAACTGTCTGCCCCCGACCCGTACCTCACGGTGCGGTGGAACAACGAAACAGCAAGTGAGATCTCCTACGGCAATCCGTTTACCGTCTATTACAAGCAGGACGGCGGCTGGGTGGATTGCCGCCTGCAGAACACGGTGTGGACCATGCCCGCCTACAACGTCCGTGCGGGCGGCACGCGGGAGAAGACCTACCGTTTAAGCGGACTCAGTATGTGTATTGCCGGTGAATACCGACTGGAAGCCGATTTCTCACTCGGTGGTGAAGAACACACCGCGTGGGTGGAGTTCACGCTGGACCGCGGTGTAGGACAGGTGGCGGCACTGAATTTTAAGCCGAAAACGCTGTGGTATTCGCCGCCGCACGTTTCCTACGTGATGACGGTGGATGCCGCACCCTCGTGGGGCTTGGTCAACGGTACGCAGTTGTATGAATACGGACGGGACGGCTTGGTCGCGATGCTCGGGTATATGGAACCCATTACCTTGACCAATGAGAATTTCCACGCGCGTGTGAAGCTGTTGGAATGGGAAGAGGGTGCCCCGTCGGTCGATGCATTATACCGTAACAACAAACACGCGTGGCAACTGTATAACGGAAATTTGCTGTATCTGTTGCTTGAACAGCAGAACGGCACCTACTATATGCTATACGGCGGACACAACGCCGTGACCGATCAAGCGTCCTTCCTTTGGGTATATGAACTGGAACAGGTGGAAGAAACACCGCATATGTCACAGCCCATCGTGGACGGGGCCATCGTGTTCTACCGCGAAACGACCGAAGAGCACGGTGTGGCGGTATACGATAAATATTGCCGTATGAACAACACCGAATTGACCGCGCTGATGAAAGCGTTAGAGGCGGAACAATGGGTGTACGACGGTGTGGTGGATCGCACGGCGTTCCATTTCGATGGGAAACTGTGGTATCAAGGGAACTGGCTGTATTTCGGCTACGAAGAACGCATCGCATTCTACGGCGCACATTTTGCGAGCGTATCGGAGGATACGATAGAGCGTATTACGTTCGCTCACCAAACGGCAGAGCCGTTCAAGGGACGGTAAAGCACCTTATGTAACGACAACCCCTCCGAGCCGCCTTGCGGCGACCCACCTCCCCTTACACAGGGGAGGCTTGTGCTTTGATGATCTCAGCAACGCACCCAAGGCTCCCCTTGAAGACGTAAGGGGAGCTGTCGGCGAAGCCGACTGAGGGGATTTGAAAACCTTGCTTTCCCCGAAAACACTGTCCCTTACGAAGGGGCACTAAAGTAAAAAAGAGCGTATTGCCGAAAGGCAATACGCTCTTTTTGTGTTTATCAACCTTTGCTTACGCGGTCCAGCCAGATGGACGCGATGTCGAGTGCTTCGTACAGCCCCGCCTTTTCGCTCTTCTTCAAGAAGCGTTCGTTCAAGGGGAGTTCGGGGTCGGTCGCCATCATCTGCACCTGCACCTTCGTCGCGACCGACAGTTCCTTCACCGTTTCGGTGGCGAGGATCTGCATCACGACAACGTGTTCATCCGCCATATCCCCGTAGTACAGCGTGTTGCCGCTGCGCACCAAGGGGCGGCCTTTATAGGTCAAGATCGTTTCTTTATCCGCCATGGTTTGTACCTGTCCTTTCCTGAAATCAATCGTTGAGATACGAGCGCACCAAAGCACGCAGAAGATCGTCACGGTCGATCTTACGGATGAGGGTACGGGCGTTGTTGTGCGTGGTAATATAGGTCGGGTCTTCCGAAAGAATGTACCCAACCAACTGGTTAATGGGGTTGTATCCCTTTTCGCGCAACGCATCGTATACGATGGTCAGCACCTTTTTCATTTCGGCGTCGTTATCACAGCCGATCGAAAACGTTTGCGTTCTGTCAAGCATTCCGTTAACCTCCGTTCCGTAGTTACATTTAGTATTATACGGTATATTTATGGAATTTGCAAGGGTTACGTGCGGAGAATGCAGTCTTTTTCTTTTAAATTTTTGAAAATTTTGTTCATTGCAGGGGAAATTTGTTCGTCGGTCAGCGTGCCTTCGCTGCTGCGGAAGGTCAGGCTGAACGCCACGCTCTTCTTGCCCGCTTCGATCTGCGCGCCTTTGTAGACGTCGAACAGGGTGACCGATTCGAGCAAACGACCGCCCGCGCGACGGATGATATCGGCGATCTCGCCCACGGGGAGATCCTCGTCGCACAGGAGTGCCAGGTCGCGTTCCACCGCGGGGAAGCGGGGGAGCGGCTGATACCGCACCAGCGGCTTTTCGGCGGCGAACAACAGCGGCAGTTCCAGTTGTGCCACGTACACGCGCGTGCCGAAACCGTATTTTTCCGCCACGTCGGGATGCACTTCACCGAACACGCCGATCGCTTCGTCACCAAGCCACACCGCCGCTTGACGGCCGGGATGCAGGAACGGCTCGCCCGATGCGGTAAACCGCGCACGGGTGCCGCGGCAGAGAAGCTCCACCGTGCCCTTCATGGTGAAGAAATCCTCGCCGTCGCCGTAGAAGCCGAGACACAGCGCGGGGCGCTCTTCCGGCTGCAGGGCGGCGTCCTCGTTCGGAATGAACAGACGGCTCGTTTCAAACAGGCGTGCCGCCGTGTTCTTGCGGTTGTAGTTGGTGGCAAGCACCGTCAGCATCGAGGTAAACAGCTGGGTGCGCATCACGCCGAACTCTTCGCTCAAGGGGTTGCGCAGTGCCACCACGTCGCGGCGAATATCGTCTTCCGGGAGCATCAAAACATCCGCTGCCTTGCGGTTGATGAAGGAATAGGTGGTGATCTCACGCACGCCCTGACCGATGAGCAACGCCTTCAGGCGGTCGGTCTTGCGGCGCTCGTCGGTCAGCGTACCGCGCAGCACCGCGCCCTTCATCGGGGTACCGATGATGTGGTCGTAACCGTAAATGCGCATCACTTCTTCCGCAATGTCCGCACGGCCTTCGATGTCGTCACGGATCGAGGGGATACGGCAGGTGAGTACACCGCCTTCTTCGGTGGTGGGCAGTGCCAGGCGGTTTAAGATATCCACCATCGTTTCGGTCGGGATAGACACGCCGAGCAGCGCCTCAATATCCGCCGCCTTCACGGTCAGCACGCGATCTTCGGGCAGACCGTTGTTCAAGTCGATGGTGCCGTCGATGATGTCGCCCGCATCGAGTTCATCGATCAGTTGCAGGGCGCGCTCCATCGCATAGGCGGTGTTTACGATATCCACGCCTTTTTCAAAGCGGCCGCTCGATTCGGTGTGGATACCCAGCGCACGGCCCGTGCGGCGCACGCTGTCGCGGCGGAATTTCGCCGCTTCGAAGAAGAGAGCCTTGGTATCGTCTTCGATCTCGCTTTCCTGACCGCCCATGATACCCGCAATGCAGGAGGGAGATTCCGCATCGCAAATGACCAGCATATCGTCGGTCAAGTTGTGTTCTTTGCCGTCGAGCGTGGTGATCTGCTCACCCGTCGCGGCACGGCGCACGATGATTTCGGCACCCTTCACGTCCTGAAGGTCAAACGCGTGCATCGGCTGACCGGTTTCGAGCATCACGAAGTTGGTGATGTCTACGATGTTGTTGATGGGGCGCATGCCTGCCGATTTCAAACACTGTTGCATCCAATCGGGGGAGGGTGCCACCCGCAGGTTGGTCACCACACGGCCGAGGTAACGCGGGCAGAGATCGAAATCTTTCACCGACACGGCAATGTGATCGTGAATACTGCCGCCCACCGTCTTGTAGGACGGCACGGGACGCTTCAACTCTTTGTTCAGCACCACCGCCACTTCACGGGCAAGACCCAACACGCTCTGGCAATCGGGGCGGTTGGCAAGCACCGAAAAGTCGATGATGACGTCGTTCAAATGCAAGATCTCACGCATATCGGTGCCGGGTGCGGCGTCCTCTTTCAAAATGAGAATACCGTTCACTTCCGCACCGGGGTAGTCGCTCTCTTTCAGACACAGTTCCTCACCCGAACACAGCATACCGTTCGAGGGCACACCGCGCAGTTTGCCTTTTTTGATATGCACGCCGCAGGGAAGGTCGGAATCGTGCAGGGCGGCGGGCACCAACGCGCCTTCAAACACGTTTTGTGCGCCCGTCACGATCTGTACCAATTCGTCCGCACCCACGTCCATCTGGCAAATTTGCAGATGGTCGGAATCGGGGTGCTTTTCCAATTTTACCAAACGGGCGGCAACCACGTTACGCATGGTATCCGCAAGGTCTTCCACACCGTCCACTTCAAAGCCCGCCATGGTCATACGGCGGCAAAGTTCTTCCGTCGAAACGTCAATATCCACGTAACGCTTCAGCCAATTCAACGATACTTTCACGGTAAAACACTCCTTTCCCTTAAAACTGATTCAAGAACCGCAGGTCGTTTTCGAACAGCAGACGAATGTCGCTGATCTTATGACGGGTGGTGGTCAAACGGTCCAGACCGATGCCGAAAGCAAAGCCCGAATATTCTTCGGGATCGATGCCGCAACCCGCCAGCACGCGGGGATGCACCATACCGGCACCGAGAATTTCGATCCAGCCGCTGCCCTTGCACACACGGCAACCCTTACCGCCGCATTCGGGGCAGGAAACGTCCACTTCCACGCTCGGTTCGGTGAAGGGGAAGAAGGAGGGGCGGAAGCGCACTTCGGTGCCTTCGCCGTACATCTCGTGTGCAAACTGTTCCAGCACGCCTTTGAGGTCGCACAGGGTGATGCCTTTGTCCACCACCAAGCCTTCCACCTGGTGGAACACGGGGGAGTGGGTCGCATCCACTTCGTCCGCACGGTACACACGACCGGGGCAGAGAATGCGAATGGGGGGCTTGCGATCCTCCATCGTGCGGATCTGCGCCGCCGAGGTCTGAGTACGCAGAAGCAGGTTGTCGGTGAGATAGAAGGTGTCCTGCATATCGCGCGCGGGGTGATCCGCAGGGACGTTCAACGCTTCAAAGTTGTAATGGTCGGTCTCTACTTCGGGGCCGTCCACCACGTCGAAGCCCATCGAACGGAAAATGTCGATAAGATCGTTCAACACCGCGTTCAGCGGGTGCAGACCGCCCACGGGTGCCGCTTTGCCCGGCATGGTCACGTCCAGCCGCTCGTCGAGCAACTGCTGTGCGCGGGCGGCGGCCAAAATCTCCGCTTCACGGGCGGCAAGCGCTTCTTCCACGGTTGCTTTGGTGGCGTTGATGGCCTGACCCATCGCGGGGCGCTCTTCGGGCGAGAGCCCGCCCAGCCCGCGAAGCAGTTCGGAGAACACGCTCTTTTTACCGAGATATTTCACACGGAACTCCTCAAGTTCCCGTGCGTTGCCGAGTGTCGCCAGTGCGGCCATCGCCTCGGCGTGTAAGGCTTGCAATTTGTCTTTCATGTTGTCGTTCCTTTCTTGGGTGCTGCCTGCGGAAAATAAAAAGACCCCGTCCCTCCATGGGACGAAGCCGAAACTCCGCGGTACCACCCTTGGTTTTTGCATGAAGCAAACACTCCACCGGCCGTTAACGGTGCCTGCCGTTGCCGCCTACTGCTCTTTCAGCGGCACCGCTCCGAAGTGAACTTCGGCACACACACGAGCCTTAAGACGCTTTCAGCCGCGGCGTCTCTCTCTGAAAAGGGGTGTTGTGAGCGTACTCTCTTCATCACAGCGTTTTATATACTTTGTTACTATACCACACATTTCGGCGGAATGCAAGCATAATTTTGCATATCGGCTTGATTATTTGCATAATGGTATTTTTTACGGTGCGTATACTTGTTTTTTACTTTTGGGTGTGATATATATAACGTGTATATTGCTTGACAGTGCCGATATTTCTCGGTAGTATAAGCCCCAAAGAGAGGTGCTCTGAATGAAAGAACTCCATTTGATCCCGCAACCGAAATCCGTTGTGATGGGGGAGGGCGTTTGCCGTCCCGACCGCGGTGGGTATATTTCACTTGACTGCCGTGAGTTATACGACGGTATTGCCATTGCCCGCACGGCGTATTTTGCCGATTGCGAACTGCTCATAGGGCAGTATGCGTCAGCGCCGACCGTACGGTTTGAACGGCAGGAAGACTTGCACGCGGAAGGGTACGTTTTAACGGTAGCAACCGACGGTATTACCGTGCGCTATACCACGCCGCAAGGCGCGTTTTACGCGTTTTGTACCCTCAACCAGATGATGGACTGTGCCGAGGATGGGGCGATCCCCTGCTGTGTGGTGGAGGACGAGCCGGCGCTTGCGGTGCGCGGGTATATGCTGGATATCTCCCGCAACAAGGTGCCGAAAACGGAGGAGATCTTTCGCCTGATCGACAAATTGGCGGCGCTGAAGATCAACCACATGGAAATGTATATGGAATGGGTGCCGTTCAAGTACCCGTCCTTCCCGCAGATGTGGGAGGGGCGCGATCTGATGTGCGGCGAGGATATTTTGGCGATCGACCGCTACTGCCGTGAGCGTTTTATCGAACTGGTACCCAACCAAAACAACTTCGGACACATGGATGCGTGGCTGAAAAAAGAGTTTAACCACTTGGCGGAATGTCCCGACGGATTCCCGCTCGGTAACGGTATCTCACAGCCGCGTTGCCTCGACCCGCAAGACCCCGGCAGTCTGGAATTGATCACCCGCATGGCGGACGATCTGCTGCCGTATTTTTCGTCGGATAAATACAACATTTGCTGTGACGAGACCATCGAACTCGGTATGGGCAAGAACCGTGAAGCGGTGGAAAAATACGGCCTTGGTCGCGTGTACACCGACTTTTTGAAAAAGGTGATCGCACTGGCGCAAGAACGCGGGAAGATGCCGTTGTTCTGGGACGACGTAATTCGCGATTTCCCCGAAATGCTTTCGGAATTGCCGAAGGATGCGGTGGTGTTGGAATGGGGGTACGGTCCCGAAAGCCCCGATGAGAAGAATTGTAAACTGTTGCACGATCTTGGCCTGCGGTTTTATCTCTGCCCCGGCATCAACGGGTGGAATTCCTTCCTCAGCAAAGCCGACCACATGGTGGGGAACATCAAAACGGCGGGTCTCAGAGCGTTGCAATACGGTGCCGAAGGGGTGCTGAACACCGACTGGGGCGACGGCGGTCACTTGAATTTCATCAGCACCAGTTATGTTGGTATTGCGTGGGGCGCGGCCATGTCGTGGCGTCCCGTGGAAAACGAGCATATCGATATGAACGCCGCGATCGACGCGCACATGTATCGCGATCGTGCCGGAAAAGCCACGGAATTTACGCTGAAGGCGGGGCATTTCTTCCTGCTCGAAGGGGAACAACCGCAGGACAACACCACGCTGACTCACCGCTTTATGATGACGGGCCTGAAATGGCGGCATCTTTGCAAGGGGCTCACCCGCAAGGCGTTCGACGATATGGTGGCGTATTTTGACGGTCTGCGCCCGTTGATCGAGAGGATGGATATTCCCACCGATGAGGGAGATCTCATTAAGCGTGAATTTACGCTGTCGCTGGATGCTTGCGCGCTGTTGCAAAACGTGGGGCTTTTCTACGTCGGCTTGCATACCGACGACGCCGCCCTGCGCCGTGAAGCACTCACCGCACTGAAAGCGGGGATTCCCGCCATTGTTGCCCGCACCGAAGAGTTATGGCTTATCCGCAACCGCCGCTCGTATCTCGCGGAATCGGTCGCACCGTGGCAGGATCTTTTGAAGGACGTCGAACAAGAACTGTCTTTGGTGTGAACTGCCACTTGACGAACGCCGAAAAAGCGTGTACAATAGAATCAGCCGATAGGCGAGTATACGAATAACGGAGAATGGCGCTATGTGTGATTTCGAAGAAGTTGAGCTGACCGACGAGGAATACGGCCCCGATCTGGTCACGGTGGAAGATGAAGACGGTGTGACTCACACCTTTGAAAAGTTGGATGCGATCGAAACGGAAAAAGGCCGCTTTGTGGCGTTGCTGCCGTTTTATGAGGATCCGACCGAAATGCTGCAGGATGACGGGGAACTGATCATTCTGGAAGTGCAGGAGGACGGCGACGGCAATATGCTGGTACCGATCGAAGACGACGATCTGTTCGATGAGATCGCGGACATTTTCGAGGAACGGCTGTCGGAGTATTACGAGATCGACTCGCAATAAACGAAGGGATACCGCAAACATCCTGCCCGATGCGCGGACCGGTGTCTATTGACCCTACTACATTTGGATAACGGGAGCCCAGTCTCCGCGGTCGGATTGCAGACCTCCCGCCTTGTGCGGACGAAGGGAGCGTGAACACCGTGGGCGGCAACCCACCTGCTTTACGTTAGTAGCAGGCCAACCAAGACACATTTACGGTCGGGCGGGTAAAAAGAAAAACAAACACGGCAAGCGAAACGCTTGCCGTGTTTTTGCTTATTCAAAGAGTGAGGGAGACGCATGGTTTCGGTATTTGTACATTGTTACGGTTTCTTTGTCAACAAATGACACGTTCATCAATCGCGGCGAAAGTCGTATGTTTCTTCGTGAATGTTCAGTGTATGACCGTTGACGGTCACCGTATTGTCGTCCACCCACTGTACGGCGGCATCGGATTCATGATAATTCCAATATACATTCTTTCTATATCCCGTTTCATGGTTCAGCAATTCGCCGCGGATAGCGTAATCTGTCGTGGCGCCGCCGTTACAGAGCCAGACGTTAAGAGTATATTCTCCGTTCGGAGAATCGTATGCCGCTAAAAATTCGCCCTTAGGAATGCCCACAATGCCGTTGTTGCCGTTGGGTGGGGTGGCGCAGGCGGTCAAAAACAACAGAAGAACGAGAAAAAGAAACGATAACTTTTTCATGCGCAAACTCCTTTCCCTGTGTATGTAAGCAGTATAACCCATGCACAGGGAAAAGTCAATTGTGCTGCGCCGATTAGGAAATGTGTTGCTTTTTGAGGGCGGCTGTGCTATAGTTGCCTTGATGTACATATTTGAGGTGACGATATGCGGTATTTGGACAAAGAGAAGCTGAAAAAACTGGTGACCGACCGTGTTGCGACCGATATCGCAAACGGATGGGTCGATAATGTGGCACTTGCCGTGTGGCAGGACGGGCACGAGGTGTTGAACGCCGCCTTCGGCAACGCCGACGAGCGCACCGTGTTTAATTTGGCTTCGATGACCAAGCCCGTGACGGCGGTGGCAACCCTGATTGCCGCCGAACGCGGTCTGCTTTCGCTGGACGATCCGATCGAGAACTATTACCCCGCATTTGCCGACCGTATGGTAGCGGTGCGAAACGAAGGGGGAGAGGTGATCGGTCTTGAGCCTGCGCACAGAAAGATCACCCCGCGTTTGTTGCTGTGCCATTCTTCGGGATATCCGTACGGCGAAAGGCTGAACACGATGAACGAGGAGGAGTGCCGCACCCTCGAAAACGCCATTGCGGTGTGCGCTTCGATACCGCTGGCATTCCAACCGGGGGAAAGTCACGGCTACAGTGCCACCGTTGCGTGGGACGTGCTGGTACGCATCATTGAGCAGGTGACGGGGGAGGATTATCAAGCATTTATCACCCGTACCATTTTTGAACCCTGCGATATGGTGGATACCGCCTATACGGTGTCCGACGAACAGTGGGCGCGTATGGTGACGATGCACAGCCGTGTGGACGGCAAAAGCGTGGCTGTGCCGACGAGAAAAGGGTGGTACAACCAATACCCCTCCACACATTATCTCGGTTGCGCGGGGTTGTTTTCCACCTTGTCCGATTATATGAAATTTGCCTTGATGCTCCAAAACGGCGGTATCTACAACGGGCGGCGCGTGATGAGTGAACGCTCGGTGCGGGAGATGGCCACACCGCAGCTGCCGCCTTCGGTCAACCCCGGTGCAGAACCGTGGGGGCTTGGCGTGCGTGTGATTCGTGGGGACGAGTACGGCTTGTTGCCTGCGGGAAGCTTCGGCTGGAGCGGTGCATACGGCACGCATTTTTGGGTCGATCCCGAAAACCGCATTACAGCGGTATATATGAAAAACTCGATGCACGACGGCGGCGCAGGGACGCACACTGCCGTGAATTTTGAACGCGACGTACACGACGCGTGGATATAAGGAGACAGAGTTATGCGCTGTTTAGACAAAACAAAGTTGTACGACAACGTGCAACGACGCGTGGCGGCCGATATCGAAAACGGATGGGTGGATAACGTTGTGCTGGCGGTGTGGCAGGACGGACAAGAAGTGCTGCAGGCGGCAAAAAATCCGGCACGGGCCGGACTTTTTTGACAGTCTGAAACGGCTCTCACGCGAATGTGTGAGAGCCGTTTTATGTTACTTCTCTTTAAGAAACACCACGCTGTTGGGCTTCAGCGTGAGCGTCAACGTGGGGGCGATCTTTTCGGCGGTATGGTCTTTATCCACTAACCACACCTCGAAATCACCGTCACGGCCGAAATTCAGTGTAAAGGTTTTGTCCTTTGCAACGTCGTCTTGCTCGGTGTAATAGGCGATCATCGCCGTCACCTTGCCGTTTACATCCGCACCGCATAGGGGGTAGATATCGGGAAGGGCGTTTTCGGCGGGGATCTCCTTTTCGCAATCGTAGAAATGACCGTACCAGTAGAAAGGATAATACCCCTTCAGCGGGCGATAGGTGTAGTAATCGAACAGACCGTTGAAGATACACGGACGCGCATCGTAATACATCAGCATATCGATGGAGGAGGGTTGTGCCGCCGCCATGCACGCTGCTGTAAAGGCGGCGCCCTTTTCGCTGATAATGCATTCGATAGAATAGACGAAGTCTTCTACCCAGCCGCGCACGTAGTTCCACTCGTTCAAAATGCTTTCGGTTTCGGTGTAGCCGTGCTTGTCCAATAAACTGCGTACGGTGTCGGCACGGTTGAGCATTTGTGTGGTGGTTGGGCGATAAATATGCCAGGAGAAGAAGTCGATCTCGACTTTGCGTTTGCGCATTTCGCCGAGAAAGGCGTCCGCCCACTCCATACCGTGCGCAATGGCAGGACCGCCGATCTTGAGGTGGGGGAAGCAGGCTTTCAAATGCTTTGCCACGATCTCGTAAAAATCAAAAAACTCGGCTGTCGTGCCGCCCCAACACCGTTTGTTGGTGGACTCGTCGGTGTCCAACTCCGGCTCGTTCCAGATCTCCCAATACGGCATATCGTAGTGATACCCGTTTGCCCATCCTTCGGTGTAGTGGCGGATCACGTGTTCACACACCACCGCCCATTTGTGGAAATCCTTCGGCGGCAGGGTGTGATATTTTTTGATGTAATGCTCGATCTTTTGTCCTAAGCGGTAAAAGGTCTTGGTGCCGGCATCCAGCGTGACGGCGGTGTATTCGTCGGTCACGGTGAAGTCGTAGTTTTCAGGCAGGGTGGGGTCGGCATCAAAATTTGGGAACACGGCCGAAATATCCACCGTGTGTTCACTGCCGTATGCATCACAGAAGGAGGCATCGTGGTTACGGGCATAAGGAATGCGCGCCGCTTTATAGTCCGCGAGATTGGTTAACCATTGGTCGTTTGCGTGCCGCTTGTGGCACGGACCGTTGTTCACGGCGTTAAGCGGCTTGAAGGCGTTGCCTTGTCGGGATAGGTCAAAACGTAATACATCCACACAAAACGCTCCTTATCATAGGTTGCCTTCATTGTAAGCATTGAATTCTTAAATGTCAATAGGCGTATTTCTAAATAATTCGGAAATGTATTTCTTTCAAGAAAAAAGGGTCGTGACACTCGTCACGACCCTTTTTTTGTGATAAATCAGCCGAAGAACTTGATGGTGTAGATCTTCTTGCCGGTGATCTCGAATTCGACCGTGCCGTCCGCTGCCATCGGCAGGTCGGCGATCTCCTTCTCTTCCAGCGAGACGTACTTCACCGCCGTCCACTTCTTGCCGGAGTAGGCGGGCAGTTCGAATTCCGCCTGCTGACGCTCGACCGGAGACTGAGCCGTCTCGATCGGTGCGATACCGCCGTTCAGACGAATGGTGGTCTTGACCGGCTTATCCGACGGGTTGAACAGACGGACAACGTAGCCGTCGCCATCCTCGGCACGCTTCACGGCGCTGACGTTCAAGCGCTCGGTGCCCAGTTCCAGGAAGGAGTGGGTCGCGGCGTTCTTGCCGTGCGCGGTGGGCGCGATCTGGCACATGATGAAGTCGAGGTTGAACTGCTCGGAAGCACCCCAAACGTTGCCTTCCTCCCAGTCGCCCTTGTGCGGCAGGAACGCATAGTGGAACTCGTTCTTGCCGAGGCACTGCGAGCCCTTCTCCCACGTGTAATCCTGCATATCGGAGGTGATGCAGATACGCAGCGGGAACGCACGCAGCAGGGTGAGGTACACGGTGCCGTCCTCGTCGTCGGAGGCTTCGTACGCCTTCAAGCCCTCGTTGAGCAGTGCCGCACCGATCTTGCCGTCGGTGACGTCCACGAAGGAGTTCATCGGATGCTCGGTCATCGGGATCTCGTCAAACAGCGAGTAGTCGAGTTTCTCGATCTGACGCTTCAGAACGTCGAACTGACCCTGCGCGTAGGAGTATTCCGACTGGATGCCGGTCGGGAAACCAACCTGCAGGTAGTGGTCTTCGGAGTTGTTGAACACGGTTGTCTGCACATCGACCCAGCGGCAGCCCTTACGCAGGGTAACCAAACTGATGATCTGGCAGGGGTTGAGGTGCGGCGAACGCGACTTCTCATCCATCGTGCGGCCTTCGGGCAGTGCCCAATCGATCTGCACGCGGAAGGTGGTCTCGAGCTGACCTTCGTGCGCCAGCGTAATCTTCGCATTGGCGTTCAAAGTGGTGAAGATCTCGTTGTTTTCGGGCAGAATGTGCTGCCACGGATCGCCGATCTCAGCACTGTCTTTGAAGAAGTTCAAGCCGGTGTAGGTCTTGCCGTTCTCCTTATCCACCACGTTGAAGGTGCCGTTCGTGTTGAAGGTGACGCGGAGGAATTCGTTTTCCATCGCCTGCACGCCGCGCAGCATGGTGATCGGGGTGGTCGCACGCTCGTGCGGGATGCACTGCACTTTCAGTGCCTTATAACCCATCGCGGGGATATCCTTCACTTCCAGCATGATGGTGTACTGCTGGGTGTGCAGGACGTTCGCTACGTCGTTCGGGTTCTGGATGATCTGTGCGTTGTTGCGATCCACCGCCAGGATCTGATAGGTCAAACGCTTGCCGTCGGTATCGAGGATCTCGAACTGACCGCAATGCCACTCAGCGGGGATCTGCAGAACGACCTTCACCACTTCGGTGCGGACGAACGGCGCGGGGTTGAACACCACCAGAGCGGCGGTGTCGCGGCTCCAGTCGCGCAGGTCGATATCACCGGCGACGTCCATGAACGCACGTTCCAGCACGCAACCCGACAGGTCGCGAGACTGACGGAAACGGTAGATGACATCCTCGTAGATGATGTCGCGGCCGCAAGCGCCGATGGAGTCGTGACCGTGGTTCTGCAACAAGTAGTTGTAGGAGAGATCGATCACGTTCTGCGGATAGGGGGCGCCGCACAGCGTAGCAAACACCGCCATCGGTTCCGCATAATTCTGAAGCTGGCGCTCGGTATTAAAGTTCGCCTGCTTGATGTAGGTACGGGCGGAGATGATCCAACCAAACATAGCCGACACCGAACCCTTGGTGTAGGGATGACGCATTTCGCCCTTCAACACGCGGGTGTTAGGATCGAACTCGTCGATAATGCCCTGCTCCATTTCACGCAGGGTGCTGTGGAACACTTCCGCCTCGGGCAGTGCTTCGTTCAGGTCTTTGATCATCTGCACTTCGCGGATGTCGGGGCAGGAGGAGTCGTGACCCGCCGACCAGAAACGGTGGGAAGTGGTCCACTCGCCGTCCTGCTCGCGCAGAGCCTGCTCGCCGCGCGCCTTGATGTTCTCTTTGTGATACTCGAAATAGGGGTGCGCATACTGATAATCCAGTTCGCAGAAGTTTTCGTCGGTGAACTTGAAGATACCGTTGTTGTCGTTCCACTTAAAGTCACGCAGACCTTCGTTCGGCAGGTTGAAGTACACCGGACGCTGCACCACGTACCAAATGTTGTAACGCGGACGCTGTGCCAGACGGGACGCATAAATGCGGGTGCCGTCCGGGCTTTCCCAGAAGAACTCGGAAGTGGGAGCCTGATGGGTGTTCAGACCGCGATAGAACGAGGCAAAGTGGATATCGAAGCCTGCATAGATCTGCGGCAGCTGCGAGATCTGGCCCCAGCCGAACGGGGAGTAACCCGTCTTGCTGATGCCGCCCATTTCGCGGCCGATCTTGTGACCGAGCAACAGGTTACGGATCAAGGATTCGCCGCCGACCGAGAATTCATCCGGCAAGCAGAACCACGGGCCGATACCGATGCGGCCGTTGGACACGAGTTCCTTGAACTTTTCTTTCTTCTCGGGATAGATCTCCAGATAGTCCTGCACGGGCATGGTCTGGGAGTCCAGATGGTAGTGACGGAATTCCGGATTCTTCTCCATGATATCCATCAGCATGTCCAGCATATAACCGAGCATATACTGGGTGCGGCGTGCCGAGAAACGCCACTCACGGTCCCAGTGCGTATTGGAAATAAAATGGCACTGGATCTTTTTGTTTGCCATGGGTACACTCTCCTTTTATGTAAAATTATTTTTCGCCCTTGATGATCTTCATGATCTCGGTGAAGTTCGGCTCGAAGTAGTTGCAGACCGCCTTGGTGCCGCTCTCTTCAATGTTACCGCCTGCGATACCGATGGTGGTGTAGCCCGCAAGACGGACCGAGCAAGCGCCGGCGCCGCTGTCTTCAATACCGATCACGCGGTTGCGGTTGGCAAACGCCGCGCCGAGACCCACGATGGAGGTTTCGGAATACAGCCACGGATGCGGCTTCGGCGACAATTCGCCCAACGTACCGACCGAACCCTTACGCAGCGGGAAACCCGCCGAAATGATGGCATCGTAAAAATCCTTGGGATCGCCCATGCCCAGCGTCTTGAACGCGGAGAGGATTTCGGGCCACGCCTTTTCGTACAGACCCGAAGTCACGAGACCGAGTTTGATACCCATGGACTTCAGTTCAAGCAGGAAGTCTTTCACGCCCTCGGTGGGGGTGAAGGCACCGTCCTTGCCGCGGCCTGCCATGATCTCTTCCATCTCGCGATGAGTATGTTCAAAGTAGTAATCACGCGCTTTATCCAGCGAAGCGCCGGGGCAATACTTGTCGATGCAGTACTGCAGATGCTCCGACACGCTGTGACCCGAAACAAACGGCATATCCGCCTCTTCCAATTCAAACTTCGGGTTGCCGAGCAGGCTCGCCACGCTCATCTGAATGATCCAGATCCAGAACTCTTCACTGCGCACGGTGGTGCCGTCGAGATCCATCAGCACGGTCTCCACGGGACGCTCGAGCGAGACGGGAAGCACGGGGTAGTACACGGGATACGCGATGGCGGACTTCACGCACGCGAGCGACTTGTCGCCGAAGGAGACGAATTCCACTTTCTGGTCACCCGTTGCCACGATGTCCACGACACCGTTCTTGCCCGTGACGAAACGGCCGTCTTCCGTCTGCGTCAGCAGGTGAAAACCACTGTCAGGGCCCACATCGCCGAGGTCGGGGATGTGAATAATTTTGTCCAAACTCATTGTTCAACATACCTTTCTCTGAATAGTCGCATAATATGCTAATTATAGAATACCAAATTTTAACGCATTTGGCAATAGGAAATAGTAAAAATTATCATATTTTTTTACCAAAACAGCACCGAAAAAAAGCGAAAAGGACGCGTCCTTTTCGCTTTTTCGGTGAGGATCATTCTGTTTTTATCAGGCCGTCGGTGTATTCGGTGCCGCGTGCCGTGGGGGTGGGGAGGGTGAAGCCGTACCAATCGGCGGCACGGCATTCGATCTTCCACACGTCGCGTGCAAAGCCTTCGAGTGCGTCCGCCTGCGTGCCGCGGGTGATGAGCGGCAGCGTTGCGGTGTTTTTGGCAACGTTGAGAATTTCCCGCCCGCGCTCGTTCATGCCGAGTACCCGCAGATACGGCGGGGTACGGGTGGCAAAGTCGGCAGGAATGTCCAACATCGCCGCCCAGAGAAGGCGTTGTAAGCGGGTCAGCGTGTACCGCTTGGTCTTGAGTGTTTCCAACAGCGTGACAAGTGAGTCGGCGGTGGAGACCGCGTTGTACAGGCGGTTTTCAAGCCCCTCGCTCACACCCGCCAACGTCGCCATACGCTCGGCACTCATCGCACGCAATTTCAAAAGCATCGCCCGTTCGATGCGGGCGGCGTCGGCGGGGGCACGCCCCTCTGCCATCGCTCTGCTGCACTGCACGAAAGAGTCGCGCGGCATAAACGGTGCGGCGTTGTTCCAACGGTTTTCTTTTGCCATGCGCCGCAGAAAACTTGCCGAAGCACTGTGTCCCACGGGATATTCGTCGTCGTGTGCGGCACCTTGGCGCTCCACCGTGAAGGGTGTGATGGGGGAGGAGAGGCGGTGCAGTGCTTTTACGTATTCCAACCCCAGCACGTTGTTCGGCGTCGTGAGCAGTCGGGCGGCGCGGGTGCCGCCCACTTCCTGCATCGCAAACTGATACGCTTCCGCCGCCGTGCCGCCGTATTCCATCCGTCCGCGCACAATGGAAAGGTAGCGCGGATCTTCCATCACTGCTGCCGCTTGCTCCAGTGCTTCCAGATCACCGCACTCACTGCCGAAACTCAGAACATCCACGCAACCGAGCGCGTGAAGCAGTGAAACGCCGCCCATGGCGAATCCTTCCGCCGAAGTGAGCACCCACGGCAGGGGCAGTTCCAAAACCAAGTCCACGCCGCCGGCCAATGCCGCCCGTACGCGGTCGGTCTTCGGGAACAGGGCAGGCTCGCCCCGTTGCACGAAATTGCCGCTCATCACCGCCACCACGTGGGTCGCGTCCGCCGTGCGCGGGTCGCGGGTCATGGTGATGTGGTCGGCATGACCGTTGTGAAACGGGTTGTATTCTGCAACGATACCTGCGATTTTCATAAATATCCACCCTTTCGGACGTTTTTTCGGGAAAAAGCACTTGCAAAATAGTGGGAAATGTATTATCATATCTCTTGTATGCGTTTCCGATTACAGTATACCGCAAACGGAAACGAAAATCAACTATAAGTGAGAGGACGATGGAAAATGAAAATTTTGGTCATCAACGCGGGCAGTTCATCGCTGAAGTATCAGTTGATCGATATGACCGACGAATCCTTGGTCGTGAAAGGTATGTGCGACCGTATCGGTATTGAGGGCGGCAACTTCAAGTATCAGGTGCCCGGCCGTGACGCCTACAAAGTGGACGTGCATATGAACAATCACGAAGAGGCTATCAAGTTGGTCATCAGCAAACTGACCGATCCCGAGATCGGCGTGATCCGCTCGATGGATGAGATCGGCGCGGTGGGTCACCGCGTGCTGCACGGCGGCGAGGAATTCTCCGGCTCGGTGCTGGTGAACGAGGACGTGAAGGCGGCGATCCGCCGTTGCTTCGAACTCGGGCCTCTCCACAATCCCGCGAACCTCGTCGGTATCGAAGCGTGTGAGGAAATTATGCAGGGCGTGCCGCAGGTCGCCGTGTTCGACACGGGCTTCCACCAGACCATGCCCGACTATGCCTATCTTTATCCGCTGCCGTATGAGTATTACGAGAAGTACAAGATCCGCCGTTACGGCTTCCACGGCACCTCCCACCGCTATGTTTCGATGCGTGCGGCAGAGGTCCTCGGCCGTCCTGCGGAAGAGTTGAACATCGTTACCTGCCACCTCGGCAACGGCTCGTCCGTTGCGGCGGTGAAGGGCGGCAAGTGCTACGATACCTCGATGGGTACGACTCCGCTGGAGGGCTTGATGATGGGCACCCGTTGCGGCTCCATCGACCCCGCGATCGTTCCGCTGATCATGAAGAAGGAAGGTCTCACTCCCGACGAGATGGATACCGTGATGAACAAGAAGTCGGGTATCCTCGGCGTGTCGCAGAAGACCAGCGACAACCGCGACATTGAAGAAGGTGCGCGTAACGGCGATGCCCGTTGCCAGCTGATCGAAAGCATGCTGGTGCATCAGATCACCAAGTACATCGGTGGTTACGCCGCGGCAATGGGCGGCATCGACGCAGTGGTCTTCACCGGCGGTATCGGTGAAAACAACCCGCACTACCGTGCCCGTATTGCGGAGAATCTGCGCTTTATGGGCGCAAACATCGACGAAGAGCGCAACGCCGCCTGCATGCGTGACGGCTGCTGTGAGACCGATCTCTCCATCGGTGATGCAAAACTGCGCGTGCTGGTGATCCCCACCAACGAAGAATTGATGATTGCCCGCGACACCCGCGACATCGTCTGCTAAATTATGCAAAGCGAGTGTTCGGGTGAACACTCGCTTTGTTTCGTTAAGGAGGTTTATATATGAAAAACTTTGATCGCTTTGGTGTAATGATCGACTGTTCCCGTAACGCCGTTATGACGGTGGAACAGGTGAAAAGCTTCATTCTCGTTTTGAAAAAGATGGGATACGATCAGGTACAGCTTTATATGGAAGATACGTACGAGGTGGATGGACAGCCGTTGTTCGGCTATCTGCGCGGTCGCTACTCGCGTGAAGAATTGCGGGAGATGGACGATTTCGCCTTCGAAAACGGGGTGGAATTGGTGCCCAACGTACAGACTCTCGCGCATATGACCGCCTTTTTGCGTTGGCATGGGGAATTGCGGGATACCGAAAACATCTTCCTTGTGGGTAACGAAGACGTATATAACCTGATCGACAGTATGTTTTCCTCGCTACGCGCCTCCTTCCGCACCGAAAAGATCCACATCGGTATGGATGAAGCGCATATGCTCGGCCGCGGTCGGTATTACGATGAGCACGGTCCGCAAGACCGTGTGGAAATTTTGCTTTCCCATCTGTGCCGTGTGTGTGAGATCGCGGATAAATACGCGTTTAAGCCGATGATGTGGAGCGATATGTTCTACAAGCTCGCCGGCGGTGGGGATTACTATGTGACCAATACGAAATTTGATCCCACGGTGAAAGAAAAGATCCCGCAGAATCTTACGTTGGTGTATTGGGATTACTACACCCACGATAAGAAGCGTTACGCGGCGATGATCAAGGGTCACCATCAACTCAGTGACCGTGTCGTTTTCGGCGGCGGCGCATGGAAATGGGTCGGTTTTGCGCCGCACAACGATTTTAGTATCCGCGCCACCAAGGCGGCGATCTCCGCTTGTAAAGAGGGCGGTATCCGCGAAGTGTTCCTCACCATGTGGGGTGATAACGGTGCGGAATGCTCCTCCTATGCGGTGCTGCCGTCTTTGTGCTACGCCGCGTGTATCGCACAAGGTATCACCAAAATGGCGGATATTAAAGCGAAGTGCTACGAATGGCTCGGTGTGAAGTACGACGATCTTTTGTTGTTGGATCTTCCCGACCAACTGGAGGATATCAAAGACGGTGTGAACACCTCTTCTAAGTATTTCCTCTATGCCGATTGCTTTGCTTCGATCTTCCAAAACACCGAGAAAGCGGAATACGCCGAGAAGTATGCCTCCATGGCGCGCCGCTTGAATCTGGCCGTAAAACGGACGGGGGAGTACGGGTATTTGTTTGATACGCTTGCTAAGTTGTGCGCGGTACTTGCGGTTAAAGTCAACATCTGCACCCGCACCCGCGAAGCGTATGCGAGCGGCGATGCTGCGCAACTGGATGCGGTGATCGCGGATTACAAGAAGATGATCCGTCTTACCCGTACGTTCTACAAAGCGTTCCGCACCCAGTGGATGATCGAAAACAAACCGCACGGCTTTAACGTGCAGGATACGCGTTTGGGCGGCTTGATGCAGCGTATGCAGGCGTGCCTCGACACGTTGATCGACTACCGTGACGGTAAGGTGGCTTCCATTCCCGAATTGGAAGAGGAAATCGTCCCGTTTGCACAAGGGCTGATCAGTTATAACGATTGGGCACAAGCCACGGGTACGAATTTGTACGGCTATTTGTATTGATGAAAAGGGGAGAAGATCGTCGGATCTTCTCCCCTTAATCTTATTTCAACGGCTTCAGTGTCACGTTTTCCTGCCAATTCAAGTGATAGGTTTCCACAAGTTGGTACGCCTTTTCGTATGAGTCGTCATCACACGCGTGACGCACCTCATGGGCGTCAAACCCAAAGACCACGGGCGCTCCTTCTTCACCCGCGATACGCCAGAAGTCGTCGTGCGGGTAAAAGCGGTTGGTGCGGATCCCCAAAAAGTTGATCTCGAGCGGCACGTTGCATTCACGGGACGCCACGCAGACCTTACGCATTTCGCGATCGTAATAGGCAGGGTCGCCGTTAAAGGTGTAAATGTCGGGATGTGCTACATAGGTGAATGCCCCTGTGCGAATGGCATCCACTTCAAGGGCGGCAAAGGTTGCAAGCTCGGCCTCCGGCTTGTTATCCCACGTTGAGTGAATGGCATCGGGGTAGCATTCGGGTTTCAAAAAATGCTGGCCCAAGATCAGATACTCTGCGCCGTAGTCGGCGGCGTTTTGCCGCATCTCTTCGAAAAATTCAGGATAATATTCCATTTCAAAACCAAGATGGATTTGAATTTTGTCTTTATACTTTTCGCGTAACCGCTCAATAGCCGCACGGTACAGCGGTACTTCCGAGACCGACACGCGATATGAAGATTCGAGCCCGTTCGGGAAGCAGAAGGGAAAATGGTCGGAAAAACCCATGTGGGTGACACCGCCCGCGATGGCACGTTGTACGTATTCTTCCTCCGTACCGCTTGCGTGGTGACAGCGGAAAGTGTGGGTATGATAATTGTATTTCACAGATATGCGCCCCTTTCGAACATGGTTTCAGTATAACACAAGAGGGGGAAAAGTCAAGATTTAAAGACAATAAAAAGCCGCTCATTCGAGCGGCTTTTTACTACACTTACTCGTGGTGCGGTCCTGTCCCATCGTGCTTGCGGAACAGAAGGGAAATGCACCAGACGGCGGCCAAGCCGACCAGTGTGTAGATAATACGGCTGAAAATGGCATCTTGCCCGCCGAAGATCCACGCAACCAGATCGAATTGGAACAATCCGATGCTGCCCCAGTTGAGCCCGCCGATAATGGCGAGGATCAACGCCAGTTTGTCCAGCATAAAAGCGCCCTCCTTTTTCGGTTTCTGCGATGCAGATACCGCACGGGGCGGCCTGCGCGGTTAGTATCACCCGCAGGTCTTAAAATTATGCAGTGACAAATTTTTTAAAAATAGCGTACCAAAGACACGACCTTACCGAGGATCGAGACCTCGGGCACGATGATGGGCTCGAAGGCATCGTTTTCGGGTTGCAGGCGGAAATGGCCGTCTTCTTTAAAGAAACGTTTGACGGTGGCTTCTTCACCAACAAGGGCAACCACGATGTCCCCGTTTTCCGCCGTTTCGGTGCGGCGCACGATCACCACGTCGCGATCGAGAATGCCTGCATTGATCATACTGGTACCGCTGACACGCAGGGCAAACAGTTCCTTTACGTCGTAATGCCCCGTGTAAGGGACGTAATCCTCCACCTCTTCCACGGCGAGGATCGGCATACCCGCCGTCACACGGCCGATCAGCGGCACGCGCCCTGCGGGCGGCGCGGCTTTGGTTTCTGCGCCTTTCACGCGAATGGCGCGGTTTAAGCCGCTCTGCCGCGAGATGTATCCTTCATCTTCCAACGTTTTGAGATAGGCGTGTACGGTAGAGGTGGATTTGATGCCCGCAGCAGTGCAGATCTCCCGCACGGTAGGAGGCAGACCGTCCTTGGCGCGCTCCTGCAAAAACGCTAAAACGGCTTTTTGTTTCTTCGTCAATTCACCCATGGGTTACCCGTCCTTTCCAAAATTGTAACAAAATGTCGAACATTAGTTTCTCTTAGTATAACACACCTTTTTGAAAAAAGCAAACATTTGTTTGCAATTTTTAAAAAATTTTTTTATTTTGTTTGGAAAATCGTCACGGTCAGTTCATAAAATGCACATAAATATGCGTTATAATACAAGCGTACCGTAAGAGGTGACCGCAAGCCTCTTGGTACCGGTTTCTTTGAAACCGACCCCTCCTCAAAACACCCCTCTAAAACGAAACACCCGTCGGAAACGGCGGGTGTTTCGTTTTTTGCGGTTGACGGCAGGGGAGTATGTATGATATACTTCTATATAGATGAGTTTTGGAGGGATTTCGGTGACGTGTGTCGAACGGTTTGAACAGATCTACGGGAAGGCACCTGTGCATACGGCGTTTACACCGTATCGTATCTGCCCACTGGGGGCGCATTCTGACCATCAGCTTGGGAAAATTACGGGTATCGCTATTGATAAGGGGATCCGTATGGCGTACGGCCCGAAACAAAACGGTGTGGTGGAGGTCCAGTCGTTGCAATTCCCAAAACGGGCGCAGTGGCACGTGGCGTCCGCTCCCGAGGTGAAGGAGAACGACTGGGCGGATCATCTCCGCGGCGCGACGATTGCGCTCAACCGTCGGTATCCGTTGCGTATTGGTCTGTGCGCCGTCATCAGCGGGGAATTGCCGATCGGCGGTCTGTCTTCTTCGGCGGCGGTCATTCTCACCTTCCTGTCGGCGCTGTGTACTATGAACGGCGTGACGCTTACCCCGCAGGAGATGATCGTGATCGCGCAGGAGGCGGAGAACCAATACGTCGGTGTGTCCTGCGGTAAGCTCGATCAGTCCTGTGAAGTGTATTGCAAAAAAGACCATCTTTTGTACATGGATCTGAAGGATGACAGTTACGAACGGATCCCGCAAAAAGATACGATGAAACCGTATGAGATCGCCGTCTTCTTCTCGGGCGTGGAACGCACCCTTGCGGGGAGTGCGTTCAATATGCGGGTGGACGAGTGCCGTTCGGCGGCGTATGCTTTGAAGGCGTATGCGGGTATGGAGTACGGCAAGTTCCTTGAAACCAACCTGCGCGACGTGCCGGTGGAGGTATACCATCAGTACAAAGACCGCCTGCCCGAAACCTGGCGCCGTCGTGCGGAACACTGGTACACCGAATTTGACCGTGTACAACGCGGTGCCGAAGCGTGGCGGCGAGGCGATATTGAAGAATTCGGCCGTTTAAGTTTTGAAAGCGGTCATTCCTCCATTTATAATTGGGAGACGGGCTCGCCCGAGTTGAAGGCTTTATATGAAATTATGACTGAAACGCGCGGTATCTACGGCGGCCGTTTCAGCGGTGCGGGTTTCAAGGGTTGCTGTATGGCATTGATCGATCCTGCTTACCGCGAAGAGATCGAAGCCACGGTCACGGCGAAGTATCTGAAACTGTTCCCCGCGTTGGAGGGCAAGTATTCCGCCTATTTCTGCCACAGTGCCGACGGTGTGATGTTGTGAGGTGTAACGTATGAAATGTTTGATCTTAGCGGCAGGTTACGCCACGCGCCTCTACCCGCTGACCGAAAATTTCCCCAAACCGTTGCTCACGGTGGGGGAGAAGACCATTCTCGACTGGTTGGTAGACGATATTGCCGCCGCCGATGCGGTGGACGAGTTTGTGGTGATCTCCAACCACAAATACGCCGTGCATTTTGAGGAATGGGCAAAGACCAAACCGCAAAAGGTGACGGTGGTGGACGACGGTACCACGTCGAACGAGACCCGTTTGGGCGCGGTGCGGGATATTCAATTTGCGATCGAAACGCTCGGACTCGACGACGATATGCTGGTGATCGCGGGTGACAACGTGCTGGATTTCAGCCTCACACGGTTTGTTCGGTATGCCAAGGAGAAGAACACCTCCTGTATCATGCGGTATTACGAGCTGAGTGAGCAGAAACTGCTCAAATGCGGCGTGGTGACGATCGACGAACACGACCGCGTTTCGGCGATGACCGAAAAGTCGCCCACCCCTGCGACGCATTGGTGCTGTCCGCCGTTTTATTATTACACCCGTGAGGATGCCCGTTTGATCGAAAAAGGCATGGAAGCAGGATGCGGCACCGATGCTCCCGGCAGTTACGTTGCGTGGCTGTGTACGCAAACGGCAGTACACGCGATGGAAATGCCCGGCAGCCGCTATGATATCGGCAATCTGGAAAGTTACGAACAAGTCAAACGCGATTACAAAGGAATTACGCGATGAAAAAGAGGCGAGAATTTCTCGCCTCTTTTTGTATAAGCCTTCGTTTTTTCGTTCACAATAGAGGTACAACAGAAAACGGAGGCGGTTTATATGAAAATACGCGATAAAGGATTTTTTGTCACAATGGGTGTTTGTATATTGGCGGTCGGTGCCGTGGCGGCGGTCAGCCTTTCCTATGTGTTTCCGCGTGAGGACGATACCGTCCCACCCGTGACGTCCACCACGGCACCCACCACGACCACCACGGCGGCACAGCAGGTGCAGACGCCCGTCACCAACGTGCCCGACCTGCGCACCACGACCACTACGACCACCACGGCGGCGGTGACCACCACGGCACCCCCGATGGCCGATCTGTACGTCCTGCCGCTGACCAACGAGGTGAAAAAGGCGTTCAGCAAGGGAGAACTCGTGTTTTCCGAAACCATGCAGGATTGGCGGATACACAACGGTACGGATTTTGCGGGCAAGGCGGGTGCTGAGGTAAAAGCGGCGGCAAACGGCACCGTGAAAGCGATCTTTGAAGATACGCTGTGGGGACACACGGTAGAGATCGACCACGGTTTCGGCATCGTCAGCCGCTATTGCGGCGTGTCGGCGCGTAATATCCAAGTGGGGGATACCGTGAAGGCGGGAGACCCCATCGGTATACTGACCGCCGTACCGTGCGAAGAAGCGGACGGCGCCCACCTGCATTTGGAGATCCTCTCCTCCGACAAACCGCTCGACCCCGTGGCGGTGATCGGTCTGGAAGTGCGTCAATAACCCGCCCCCGACCCGTTTCAGGGGCAAAAAAGCAAGGCTGTCGTTTCGGCAACCTTGCTTTTTTATGCGAAAGGTGATAATATGTCGTTATAAAAATGCAAAACAGATCTTTGAATTAGCACAACTCCTTAACAACAACGAGGATGATAAAAACGCTACTATCAAAATGCTAAAAGGCGAACCTATTATACTTGAAGCTTATAAATGTCTTTTGCACGCATCAGCTTTCTTTGCACATTGCAATCAAAATGACCTTGCCGAAATGGTTAATGTCATCAGTTAATCCTAGTAAATAGATTCATAAAACTTTTAGATTACAAATGTTACAATGTATAATGACGAAGAAAGGTGTGAAGACAATGGTATTTGTTACATCAGATTTGCACGGTTGCTCATTAACCGATTTTAAATCTCTTCTTCAAAAAGCAAAATTTTCGGACTCCGATTTTTGTTTTGTGTTGGGCGATGTTATCGACCGCGGCGAATATGGGGTTGACCTCCTCAAATGGATGTGTGAGCAATCCAATTTTCAACTTATTTTAGGAAACCACGAAAGTCTTTTGTTAGCATCAGACTTTATTTTTGAGGAGATTTCCGATGAGAGTCTTTCCGCATTAGATAGCGATAAAATGGATATCTTGAATACATGGATTGTCAACGGTGCTTCACCAACATTATCTCAACTTAGAAAAATGCTTAAAGAGGAACCCGATGTATTAGAGGGCATATTGGACTTTGTGAGAGACGCACCGCTTTACGATATCGTAGAAGTTAACGGTATAGCATATATTCTCGTTCATTCAGGAATTGAGAATTTTCAAGCCGATAAAGAGCTTGAAGACTATTCCCCTGATGAATTGCTTTGGGCACGTCCAACCTTAGACACTAAGTATTACAGTGATGGGAAGGTTGTGATTTTCGGACATACACCAACAAAATACTTTGGAGAAGAATATGAGGGGAAAATGGTTTCTACGGATAGTTGGATTTGCATTGATACCGGTGCCGCTTCTGGCAACAAACCTATGTTGCTATGCCTTGACAATATGAAAGAATTTTACTTATCTACTTCAATTCTTGACAAATATGATATAATTTGATTATTAACCATAAAGGAGGTAATACTATGGGTTTCCCTTTGGAAGAGGTAATCGGAGGTATGGGATTACCAATTCTTATTATTCTAATTATGCTTTCACCAGCGATTATCGGTGCACTTATCGGTCAAGTTGCAAGACTGATTCGTAGTATTTTTAGTAGAAAGGATGATGACGACGAATGATTTTTATTGTTTTCGCCTTGTTTTTGATTGTGGGTTTTATGATTGCAGATGCAATGCTCGATTACATATTTATCGTAATTTATGCATTGGCAACAACAGCAATTTTAAACAACATTATCCATACAATCAAATATTATAAAAAACACAGAAAACTATGCTCTAGTGACCTAAGCAGTAGTTTTTGGTACGTTCTTATGGGTGCTGGTGCTGCCTTTGCTCATTGGTTTTGGTTTTAATGATACAATAACCTGGGCAAGATCTGTTTCTTGTCCGGGTTTTTTACAAAAAATGGTATCAAATTGAAAAATAGGCAATATCACGCTACAATAGAACAAACAAATGTTGAGAGGTGTAAACATGAAACTTAGAAAACCAATACTCATTGGTGGAATAACCATTATTGCTGTGGCTATTTTACTGACCGCTATTTTAATTCTTGTCAATACAAAAAAAGATATAAAAGACATTGTTGGAAAACAGCTCTCCCTTTCGGATGGTCTTAATTATTGCGATGGGTTAGCAGACAAAAAACTTGACGATGATATTAGTAAAGCGTTCTTATCAGCAACTATCTTCAAGGTAGTTAGTGTTGATGAAGAAAACGCTACTGTAATGATTGAAATTTCCGCTCCACCAATTAAAGAAATCCTTAACAACTGTCTTCCTAAAGAAGATGCTACAGATTTCGATAATGCATTCGAAGAATATATGGAAAATGTAAACAAATCAATTTCTTCCACAAAACAAGAAAACCTCATTACAACCACCGTCAATTGCTCTATCATTGATGCAAATGGACAAAAGGCTGCCGTAAATAGTGATTTTACATCAGCAGTATATCCCAATATTGAAGAGATGCTGAACGAACTTGTTTTGAATTCACTTAATGAAATGGAGAATTGATATGAAAAGAATAATGTGCATACTATTGTCCGCTTTAATGTTTTTTGGACTTTTTCCTTTATGCGTTGTAGCGGAGGAACCGGACATTAAGGTTGCTATTGCCGACGTGTTCAGTAGTGAGTACAGCTATGATACCTGTAAAGTTTATCTTGTTAAAGATAAATGGCTAATGGATATTTCAGATGTTTCCAGATACACAAGAACATCCCTTTCCAATAGTCAAAAAACTGTATTGCTCACTCATGGTACTAGAAATATAACTATCGACATATCAAATGGCAAAGTTTCCGAGGATGGAATCAGCTTCAATATTGAAACATACCAAATGGGTAATAAAACTCTTATTCATGCATATCCAATATTAACATATTTGGGAGCAGAATGTGATATTGAAGATAGTCATCTTGTAATCAATATGCCTCAAAGTACCATTTGGGAGGGATTGATTCGCTCATCAAATGAAAATTATTTTGCGCTTGAAACATTTGGCGGAGAACTCGAACAAAATACACGACTTATCTTAAATGGTATTTTGAAAATTTTAGAGAGTGGATTGAGCGGTGCTTTGTTTGATAATGCAATGAAGGATGCGCTTATTGAGGCAATGCAGATTGATCCATTGAAATATAATGGCAGTTGGGAAATCAAAGAAAAAACTGACGAAAGATATGGTTCTATGATTTCCGCAATGATAGCCGCAAATGACTTTTCGCCAGATTTCAATGAAGTTTTTGACAGAACTGAAAGCCTTATTACAAATATCGCTATTGAATATTTAATAGGTGCCAATGAAGATGATGCTTTATATGTAATTGACCTTAAAGGTACAAAAGGCCTTTTCGAAGTTGTATCAACAGCATCTTCATTTCTCTCTAATCTTTCCACAAATTCAAAATGCACCAGTGATTCGTTAGCAATGGTTAAAGCATTCTCGAAGCATACAACAAAATATAGCAAATACTATCTTGCTGCCAACAGCGTGCAATCAAAAGTCGAAAGCGAACTATCTTCCGCTCTTGATGCCGCAAGAGATGTTGTAAAAGAAAAAATAGCTGATGAATTTGTTGGTGCCGCATACGAACAACTTGGCTCTGGCATAACAGGATACATTCCTATAAAAGCTCTTATTGAAGGATCTGTGAATATAAGTGTAATGCTACATAAACTTATTTATGGAGAAAACAACGCCTTTGCTTACTCATCAGCTGAAACAAATGCAATAAATTTGTTGATGTTCAAAAACGAGCTGCTCAAAGATATGGACAATTTAGGTAAGAAAATTCTTTCTGACAACTACACAAACGAACAGGATATTGAAGATTACCGCTTACTTAATGTTTTATACTATCGTATTCTTATAGCTGCAAATGAACAACTTGAAGATATGATCGTAGCGCAAGAAAGAGAAAACGAAGCGGACATGAAGGCTGTTATTGATAATCTTCATAAAAACAACGATATTTTTTCTAAAAATCTCTATCGCTTAACTATATCAAAAGGAGAAAAATTTGTAGACACAAAAGAATTAAGCAAATCAAATTCGTGGGACAATTTTGAAGAGTTAAAAAGTAAAGCCACTGAACCACGCGAAGGAAACGACCTGGCAATGTATTATTTATCAATTCAAAGCGGTCAATATGCTATCAGTGGTGATTACAAATATTTGACTATTCGAAACGGCAATAACGGAATGGAACCAACAGGAGACTTATACAAGGTTAATCTCACAACAGGTGAAAAAGCATTGATCAAGAAGGATACACTTGCCCAGTGCATCAATGTCGTTGGAGATAAAATTTTCTACACGCAATATGGTGGCGGCCCATTCAATGTTGGAGTACATATGATATCGACCGATGGCTCGGGATACAAAAAACTCACAGACGAATATATTCACACACTTGTGGCAGACGAGTCCTATGTGTATTATGCGGTTGATTATACTTATGACCCGAATGAAGGAATTAAAAGAATTGCTTACGATTCCTCAGCATCAACTGAGGAGACAATAATTCCTTCTATATCTGGATTTGTTTATGACATGTGTATTTCAAACAGCAAACTCATTTATTCAGAGGTAAAAACTGTGGTTGATAAGAATACCCGTATTGTTGTTTATGATTTGTCAGCAAGAAATAAAACCATAATTAACGACGGCGATGATGTTCTTGAAAACTTTGAAGAGATTTGGACTAATGGCGAATATATTTACATATTGAAATGGCATGAACACAGTAGTGGACAGGGTGTTGTATCAGATGTTTCAAATGTGATGAGGCGAGATTTATATCGTTACAGTTTGGTTACTGAGAAATATGAAGTATGCGAGTTGCCGATAGCAAGTTATGATAAAATCTATGGATATTGTATTGGCGATATTTATTCGGGCATACTCGATGATTTTGGAAAAGAACTACCGACAGATTTTTCTACATCAATCAAATATGTTTTTTCTTCAGTAATATGAGTTGGGGAGGGGAAAACGATGACCTATTACATAACCAAAACGAACGGCACACCGCGGTGGGAGGATATCCCGACGTTGGAACTTGACAACATTCTCTGGCTGCCGGATGCAGGGGTGCGTATGACACAGCAGGTGTGTTATGATGAGGAAGGGTTGTACGTCCATCAGCGGGCGGTCGAGCGGGATATCCGCGCCGAACATCGCGACCCGCAAGCGGCGGTGTGCGAGGACAGTTGTATGGAGTTTTTCTTCTGTCCCGACGGCACGTCCAACCGCTATTTCAACTTTGAATGGAACTTGAACGGCTGTCTGTTTTTGGGGATCGGTGAAGGAAGGGGCGATCGTGTGCGCCTGGTAATGCCCGACGGCGCCGAGCGGTTTGCGTTCTCCGCGTCGCGCACGGCAGACGGCTGGGAACTGTTCTATCGCATTCCGCTCGCGTTCGTTCAGCAGTATTTCCCACAGTGTGAATTTTCCGCAGGGGCGGTCATCCGCGCGAACTGCTACAAATGCGGCGACAAAACGGCGCAGCCGCACTATCTCTCGTGGAATCCCGTAACGAGCGAGCAACCCGATTTCCACCGCCCGTGCGATTTCGGCGAGATGATTTTAGGGTGAGTAAAATTGCGTGTTCGAAACCTTTTCATAATCGGTTGACAACGGAGTGCGATTGTGGTATGTTACTTTAGAAGCCGCCGGTCCGATAGCTCGCCTCATTTTCGCTTGCGGAAATTGCGAGTTGACAGTGGCTTCTCTTTTAAAAAAATAATGACCGAAGATGCTACGTGAAGTAACATCTTCGGTCATTGGCATTATAAGGCGAACGAATGTCGTTTTTTAGGAGTTGCTCGCGGGGAAAGTGTTGATCTTTTTCACCGCATACTGCAAAATCAATCGTGCGTCGGTGGAATCTACCTTGCCGCTACCATTCACATCCGCAAGAGCCACGTTCAGTGCAGAATCACCGATTTTTTTCACCGCATACTGCAACACCAGACGGGCATCGGTGGAATCCACCGTGCCGTTGCCGTTCACATCGCCGAGCAAACCGCCTGCACCGGAGAACGCGCTTTTCTCAACGATTACGGTGCAAGTGGCCGTAATACCGCCGACTTGTGCGGTGATCTGCGCCGTACCGACCTTCATCGCGGTCACGGTACCGTTCTCATTTACCATGGCGACCGACGGGTCGGAGGATGTCCACACGACCGTTTGATCATCGGCGTTCGTAGGATTGATCATGGCGGTGAGGGTCGTGCTCGTTTTCACCGGCATCGACAACCGCTCGCTGCTGAGGTGCACCGATTCCACCGCAACCGTACCGTTGTTTTCAATCACGGTCAGGCGGAAGGTGTCCACGGCAGAACCGCCGGGTCCGATCAAAGCCACGTCCACCTCGCCGGGAGTTTTGGTGGTGATCGCGCCGGTGGCAGGGTCGATGGAGGCCACCTCACAGTCGGTGATGCGCTCCTCCTTAAGGCCCGTGCGACGGATAAACGTCCAGGAAAACGCGGTATCTTCGGGCGGTACGGGATAGAACTCCGGCTTTTGCGGCACGTAAACCGTGTCGGTCATCACCGTTTGGTCGGGCATGGGATACAAGACGTTGCCCGATCCGAAGGTGGGATTTTCGGGGTCATACACCTGAATGCTCACCCGCTTATACACCACTTCGGTGTTGGTGATATAGGAAGCGGTGAGGGAGGTCGAACCGGTGGTGATCAGCCTTAGGGTTACACTGCCTGTGTTGTTGTTCGAATCGACCGAACCGGTGGGTGTCACCAGCGACACGGGATAGGACGTGCGCCAGGTGAAGGCGTTCCATTGGTTGGCGTTAACGGGATCAAGTGCATACGTCAGTTCCACCGTGTCGCCTGCGCCCGTAAAGGGGATGTACAGCGTGTTGTTTACCGCATCCTCAAAACGAAGGCTGTTGAGCGGCACCACATCCGCCAACGTCAGGCGCGTGCACAGCACCTTTTGTCCGGCGAATTGCTTAGACGTTTCTTCAAAACGGGTGTAAACGTAGATGGTTCTGCCCTCTTGTTCCTCCAACCCCAGATAGGGCAATCCGAAAATGCCGATGCCGGAAGCGGCATTGATCTCGTGGGCGTTTTCCCAATCATCCTCGGTCAGTACGTCTGCCGAGAGCTTGGTGGAAAACAGATATTCCTGATCTGTTTGCGCATTGCTGACGGTGATGTACCCGTCGCCGAAATTCACCGTGGGAAAGACGGGCCACTCGGTGTTTTCCCCTTTCGCCACCGTCACGTTCGGCGTGACCAACGACCCTTCATACGCGGTGCTTTTTACTTTACAGGTCAAGCGCTGACCGACATAGGAAGCTTTGTCGATCGTAAAGCGCTGTGCGGTGCTCACCACCTGACCGTTGATCGTCCACTCATACGTGTAGGTAGAGGGGTCCTGGCCGACCGGAGGATTCAGCACCACCACCTCGGCCGTGTTGCCGTAGGCGGCACTGTTCGCACGGATCACGGCCACGCCGCCCAGGGTCTTGACCGCCTCTTCTTGGCGCACACAGATGACATCCTCGTATGCTTTGCCGTCTGTGTGGGTAACCACGGCGCGGTAATACAGCGTGCTCGCCGTTGCGGAACGCGTCAGCGTGACGGGGCCGGTGCTGTTTTGATAATCGCCCAGTTCCGACCAACGGGAGTCGGGCGAATCGGAAAAGTACCAGCGAACAGAGGCAATTTCCCCTTTATCTTCAATGCTGAGAACGATGGGGTCGGTATCGTATTTGTTTACCGTAAAGCCGTCGACATCCGCCAATTCCATCTCGATCTCCTCTTGGAACATAGACCAAAAAGCGTAGCTTTCCCTCTCTTTTGCCGTTTTCAGGTACTCACGCCAACACAGGGAATACAGACGGTCTTCCAGCGACATCTGTCGGCTGACGATGCGCGGCGGATGTGACACAGTGGCATAGGTCCAACCGTTACCCGGCTCGCCCGACAGTTTTTCCATTTTTTTCGTGACGTCCTCAACATACCGTTGATCCGGCGCATTCAAAGACACGGCAGGCACCAAGCCGTTCGCCACAATGACCCGTCCCCAGCGGTTGTTGCAATAGGCGAAATGGCCTTCTGTGTCACCGTTCGTGTACTTGGTTCCTTTCGTGTAAAATTCGCCGCCCAATACGAACACATAGGGATAATAAACGCCATAGCTTGCATAGTTGCCATAGCTCGCCGCATCGATACAGTTTTCTTTGCTGTAGAACCGACCGCCGTAAATGACACAGGTGGGCAGTTCATACATATAGGCCATATGGCACAATTCCACAGCTGTGCCGCCCCTGGCTTCGGTGGCATCAAAGTAGCCGTCGTACACTACGATACCCCCGGCTTCGCCATACAGCACAGCGGCATAGTCGGCGATTTGATTCCCTTTGATAATGTAGCGGCCGCTATGGATGATCACTTCGCCGCCGGAGTTGCGGATCACACTGCAGACACCCGAAGCATAACTGATGTCATAGATGCAGGTGCCGGTCTGCTGGGGCGAAGAATCGTAGATGTTCAGTGTGGAATCGGTTTTCACGGAAAACAACGTCGTATCCAGCGACATCGCTTTGCGCGACAGCGTATAGCCGTTCAGATCCAGTGAAAAGTAGGCACCGCTCTGGATGCAGATCTCCTGACTGTTGTCGCTGTCCGTTTGATAAATATCCGTCGCCAAGCGAAAACGCACGTGCGGCTGAGCGACCTTTGCCACGTTGCGCAATTGCTCGTAGGACCAGATGAGAGAATACCCCTCGCTGTCCACACTCGGTTTCTCCTCCTCGGCCGGCACGGCCATCGGCAACGCGCTGAAGAGTATTACCATTGCGAGCAGGATGCTCAGAATTCGTTTTGAACGCTTATGTGTCATTGATCCTTCCTCCTTCGGGTGTGTTTTCTTTGTAGCCTACTGCTTTTGTAGAATTTGCTTGCCGCAGTTGGGGTGATACTGCGAATCGGGTATAAGATTATCGATCACGGCTCCGCAATAACGGCACTGCATAGCCATCCCCATATTAAGTTGTATATTAAGCATATCACAAAAGGAAAGAATATGCAACAGAATAATTGGCGGTTGCGGCGAGAATTGCCGCACCGTAGGGGCAGGTGCTTTCGCCCATTCGTTGAAAACGCTATGTCGCGCAAGTAAACAAGTGGCAAACACCGCTGACCGAACTCGTTTTGACCAGCATTTTGACCTGCATAATACTGTAAAAAAGCGGAATTGGTTGTCCCCAACAACGAAGAAAACGGTGCAAACCCGCTATAAGGAAGTAGAGGTTGGAAGTGACAGGACTTTGAACCTCGGCTTTGCGTTTGGTGCGGTGCTTGCCGCAGTGTGTGCGAGCGCAAAGCCTACTGAAAAGGCTTGCGCCTTTTCGAGGTTCTGCGTGTCGTGGTGATTCGAAATAAAAAAGAGGAACGGGCGGTTGCCCATTCCTCTTTTTTTGGTCCGAGTGACAGGACTTTCTTCTCGCGAGCGCAACAGTCCCCCGGACTGTTGCTGCCAAGGCTTCACGGGCTTTCGCCCGCTCATCCTTGGAGCTCGTTTCAAGTCCTGTCTTGTAAAAAAGATAAAAGGGATAGCCCAAGGCTATCCTTTTTATCTTTGGTCGGAGTGGAGTTATAGGATTCCACGAAATTACGAACACAAAAGGTATTCGGGTGGTCGCAATCAGTATTTCTCTATTGAACTTTCTCGGATAAGCGTATCCTCTCAACTAAATGATTTGCCCAAACGAGAAGTTGCAAGGCTCGTTGTTCACTATCTTCCCAGTCGCACTCATGAGCCCGAGGATTTCGTATGCCTGTCATGCATCCGGAAAAGATTTGCATATATCCAATCTGCTCATCGCGTTCTGAAGTGCTTTCTCCAGCGTTAATCTTTAATATGGGAGTATTCCCGTTAAAGACCGTTGTCATCAGTTTGGAGCCGGTAAGATTTGTATCGCTTTGCTTTGATAAGCTCTTAACCAGATTATCAATGAACTTATACGCTTCTTCAACAGCACGGGCATGGTGGCCATCACGGTATAGTTTCTCTACTGTTTTTCGAAGTGCCTTATCCGTTACCAGTTGATCAAAAATATCAACTGACGGTTGTTTTCCGACATCTTTTCGTGACAACACCCCAGAAGAAGAGTCAATGTCCTCTTGGAGCCTTTTGGCTTTCAAAAAAACACCCTTGTCCATTAAGATCTACCATAAAGATGTTTCGCCATGCTGGCAAAAATACTGTCGATTTGATCCGGAGATGCATCGGGCGAAATATGAATTTGCAAGTCAATGTGTACCGAGGGGGTGGGAGAAGCGGCGGCAGTAGGCATAATGGGTGCATTTGCATCAACTGTTGGCATAGGGGGCGTAGAAATAGGCATGGTGCCATTATCAGACAGAGCACTTTTCTGCGGCTTATTTGTTTTGGCTTTTTTAGGGGATGTCGCAGTCTTTGTAACATCAGCGTCAGCTTTGATTTGACCACTTTTCAGCATAGAAAAGGTCGAGGTAATCTTGCCAGCGGCGTTATCCCCTAAAGAGCAGGTATCCATAAACCAAGACTTTGCCGTCGTATTGTCAACTTGTGCGTCCGGGAAAAGATCGAGCAGCTCTTGGGGATAGATTTCGGAAATAATAGCGGAACACACATCTGGATATTTGGTGTCACTCCTCCAATCGGTTGCCCGCGGTTGGGGTTTTCCGTCTGCATCAATTATCCCCATTTGCTTAAGAGGAGCTAAAATGTTTCGTGCTGATTGATCGGAATTCAAACTAAGCAGAGATTTCAAATAACTCACATTAACAACAGATGGAATTGTTTTCTTGAACTGGCTACGAAGTTGCCACCAGCTTTTTTCAGAAATTGCAGGATAAAATTGCTTGTCAGCCACACATTTCACTCCTTAATCATGATTTGATAAAATTATAACTCATGATTTATCTTTTTTCAACAGGATTTTCCAAACTTTGGGACAAATTGTCCCAAACTGCTTTCCCCTAAATATGGCTCCGGGTGGTATATCCCCCGTCGCCGCATATCGTTCAGAACAGCCGGGAGCTGTCTGTCAAGGGTGCATCAGCACCGCCGTTTATCGGTGGCGTGCCCTTGACTGGCGGCTCCGGCTGTTCTATTTCCCGGCGGCGCGGCGGGGGTATATCCTCCAGAGCTGCACCCTTTCCTATGATTGGGAAAGGGCAGGGGGATTGGGTTGAACATGAACGGAGGTTTACTTATGAACTTTACCAACAGTCCCTATGAGCGCATGATGAAAGAGATCCCGCATAAAGAAGCACCCGCCCCGCAGAAGGCACCGGAAGGAACGCCTTGTGCGGGGTGTCCTTATTGGCGGGGAATTATGTGCGTTTTCTGCTATCGGGAACACTTCCAAAAGCAGAGTTGATGTGTGAACATTTAGCCCGAAAAAACGCCCTGTTTTCAATGGTTTCCAGCCTCGTTTCATGAGGGGGCAATACGATTATATGTCCTGTACGGATATTGCTAAATACCTTCCACATTTTCTGATCTGCCGGGGAACAGTTTTGCGCTGTTCCCCGGCATTTCTGCTTTGGGACATTTTGTCCCAAAGTTAAGGCCCAGAGCATCAGCACCGGGCCGCAGCCGATGGGGGCCACGCGCAAGCCCAGCGAAGCGGATTGCGTGGGGAGAGGAGGAGCAAGGGAGCGTGTGCAGTTTTCGTCGAAAGGCGTAAACGGAGCAAAGCGGACTTTGCGACGACGAGGGTTTGGGGAGGCTCCCCAACAAGCATTTTGGCAAGCAATTTTGTCGCCCGACGGCGCAAAATTTTTGAGTGTGTTCACACTCGAATTGCTTGCCAAAAACGCAAGTGTGGCTACACTTGCCCTGCTTGCCGTTAAGGAACACCCCTTAAAACGGCGCAAAATATAGCGTGGCTATTTACATTCTTGATTGGGATGGCCAAAGGGGATAAAATTAGTTCTGCGCGTGAAAACCGCAAGAATTATGAAAGGTTTGAAACCGATTTTTGTTATCCTAATATGCAGAAAGGAGGAAAACAAAATGGAGAACAAGACTGTAATGAGTATTGAAACAGTCATTGACTATATTGAAGCCAATCTTGATGGCAAGCTGGATCTGGAAATGGTTGCTGAAGCAGTCCATTACTCAAAGTATCACTTGCACCGTATGTTCACCAGCACAGTAGGCATGACGATCCATGATTATGTGCAGCGCCGTCAGTTGACCGAAGCCGCAAAACTTTTGGTGTTTTCAGATAGGCCGATCATTGAAATTGCCTTTATCTGTGGATATGAAAGTCAGCAGGCGTTTTCTTCTGCCTTTAAGTCAATGTATAAAATTCCTCCTGCGGAATACCGGGATAATAGGGAATTTTATCCTTTGCAATTACGATTTGCTTTGCACAGAAATGTGGCAAACAAGGTGTTTACAAAGGATGACATTTGTCTGGCAGAGAAAGCGGATATTCCGGCATGGATGAATTTAATGCGGCTGGTGATCGACGGATACCCGGTCATGAATGAAGCGGACTATTTGAATGCGATAACAAAAAGCATAGATGAAAAACGAGCCCTTGTCCTAAAAGACGACAACATTTTGGTTGGAGCTATGGCGTTCTCCGATCAATCCGGCTGTATTGGTTTTCTGGGCATAAACCCACAATATCGCAAGCAAGGCATTCAAAAGTTGTTTCTGGATGCGCTTATGGAAATATACTTGCCCGGACAGGAAATCAGCATGACCACCTATCGAGAGGGCGATAAGGCCGATACAGGCCATCGTGATATATTAAAACAGCTTGGTTTTGCCGAAAAAGAATTGCTGATAGAATTTGGCTATCCGACACAGCGCTTTGTGCTTCCTCCCAAATATATGGAGGATATACAAGAATGATGGAATCACAAAGTAATTGGAGAAAGAGGACCATTCTGTTTTTTGCCAGTCAATGTATTACGCTGTTTGGCTCGCAAATCGTTCAAATGGCAATCGTATGGTATGTGACTTTGCAAACAAACAGCGGTGCGTGGGTAGCGGCTTTTTCGGTCTGCTCTTATCTTCCGCAATTTTTCGTTTCATTTATAGGAGGTGTTTGGGCAGATCGCTATAACAGGAAATATCTCATCATCGGAGCAGATGCGCTGATTGCAGCTGTTACATTGGCAATGATGCTAACCATGCCGTACATTACAGCAGAGCCTATGCTACTTGCAGCATTGCTGCTCATGTCGATCATCCGCTCCGCCGGTGCCGGTATTCAAAATCCAGCCGTCAATGCAGTCATTCCGCAGCTCGTTCCCGAGGAACATCTTATGCGTTACAACGGCATTAACGCCACCATGCAGTCTGTCGTACAGTTTGGCGCCCCGGCTGCTGCGGCTGTGGTGCTGACAATGAGTACACTTCGCACCACACTTTTGATTGATATATTAACTGCTGTCATTGGCA
>SVPJ01000019.1 GCA_015065885.1 Oscillospiraceae bacterium
CTTCGACCTAAAACGAGTGGAATTTCGTGCGATTTTTGGTGCGGCGAAGGTGGCAAGGCTGTCGCCTGCCACCGACAACAAATCAAAAAGCGCGGAAATTATGCCGTTTTAGGCGTGTTCGGATGCGTCTCCTCTGCTTAGCCACACGATCAGCACCGCCACGTCGGCAGGACTGACGCCGCTGATGCGGGCGGCTTGTCCCAAACTGCGCGGGCGCACGCGGTTTAGTTTCTCCACCGCTTCCAGGCGCAGACCCGTCACGGCAGCATAATCCATCGTTTCGGGCAACAGCCGTCCTTCCAAGCGGCGCATTTCGTCGATGGCCGCCTGCTGACGGCGCAGATACCCTTCGTAGCGGATCTCCACCTCCAACTGCTCCTGCACCAACGGCAGCAGCGACGGGCGGGTGGTATCCACCGCTTCCAACGCCGCGTAGTCCAGTTGCGGACGACGCAGCAGGTCGATCAGCCGCACGCCCGTGGTGACAGGGGTTGTTCCACGTGAAACAAGCAGCGCGTTCAATTCGTCGGTCGGCGAGAGTACCGTATTCTCCAAACGGGCGCGTTCCGCCTGCTTTTGGTCGCGGCGAACACAGTAATGCTCCCAGCGCACATCGTCCACCAAACCGATCTCCCGCCCGATGGGGGTCAGCCGCTCGTCTGCGTTGTCCTGCCGCAGGATCAAGCGGTACTCCGAACGCGAGGTCATCATACGGTACGGATCGGCACAGCCTTTGGTCACGAGATCGTCGATCAACGTACCGATGTAACTGGACGCGCGGTCCAACCGCAGGGGCGGTTTACACAATATCTTGAGTGCCGCATTGACGCCTGCTACCAGACCTTGTGCCGCGGCTTCTTCATAACCCGAACTGCCGTTGAACTGGCCCGCACCGTACAGACCCGCAATATCCAAAAATTCCAAGGTGGCGTCGAGTTGCAACGGATCACAGCAATCGTATTCGATGGCGTAGGCGGGACGCATCACTTCGATGTTTTCAAATCCCGCGATGGTACGCAGGAAACCTTGCTGTACGTCCACGGGCAATGAGGAGGACAACCCTTGCAGGTACATCTCCTCTGTCTGCCGTCCGCACGGCTCCACGAACACCTGATGGCGTTCTTTATCCGCAAAGCGCACCATCTTATCCTCAATACTGGGGCAATAGCGCGGGCCTACCCCCTCGATCTTCCCGCCGTACAGCGGCGAGCGATGCAGATTGTCCATGATCACCGCACGCGTCTGCTCGTTTGTCCAGGTAATGTGGCAGGGCAACACGTTTTCGGGCGGCGTCTCGGTCTCAAACGAGAAGGGCACCACCGGCTCCTCCCCTTCCTGCTCCTCCATTTTGGAAAAATCCAGACTGGAGCGCAACACGCGGGAGGGGGTGCCCGTCTTGAAACGGCGCAACTGTACGCCGAGTTTCAAGAGCGCAGAGGACAACGAGACCGACGGAAACATACCGTCGGGGCCGCTTTCGTACGACACGTCCCCCACGAAGACGCGTCCTTTTAAGAAGGTACCCGTTGCCAAAATGACCGCACGGGCGTAATAGTCTTCCTCCAATTTGGTGGTAAGACAAAACCGCCCGTCCTCCGTGCGGCAGAGATCCACGATCTCCGCCTGACGAACGCACAGGTTGTCGGTCGTTTCCAGCCGATGCTTCATGTAGGCGGAATATTCCCTTCGGTCGATCTGCGCACGCAGAGAATGCACCGCGGGACCCTTGCCGCGGTTGAGCATACGCGATTGCAGCGTATTCGCATCCGCCGCGATACCCATCTCTCCGCCGAGTGCGTCGATCTCCCGCACCAGATGCCCTTTCGCCGTGCCGCCGATGGACGGATTGCACGGCATATTGCCCACCCAGTCCAAATTGATGGTGAACACGGTGGTGTGACATCCCAGCCGCGCCGCTGCGAGTGCCGCTTCAATACCCGCGTGTCCCGCACCGATCACCGCAACGTCGGTCTCTCCTGCAAAAAATCTCATACGAGCTGATCCTCATCCAACGGACGTTTATACCGATCCCGCAGACGGCGTGCGGGTTGCAAACATTTGCCGCCCAACCAATACAGCACGCCTGCCACACCGAGAATGACTAATCCGATCTTCAAAAACACTTTCATTGTCGCTCTCCTTTGCTTACTTGCCCACGCAAAAGCGGGCAAACACGTCGTCTACGACCGTTTCGGTCACACGTTCTCCCGTCAATTCCAAAATAGCCGCGACTGCGTCGTCCACACTCACCGTCACAGCGTCCAGCGTCATTCCGCCCAACAGCGCCGCGAGCGCTTCTTCCACCGCCGCCAAACTGCGGCGGGCGCAATCCCGCTGGCGTTCGGTCGCCAATATCGGCTCGCCACTTTGCAGTTGTTCGACCCCCGTCACTTCGGCAATGGCAGCGATCAACTGCTCAACACCGCTGTCTTCGGCGGCAGAAATGATTACCGTATGTTTAAACTTGTTCTTAATATACTCTTCGTTAATTATCAATGGCTGATCCGCTTTATTTATGACCGCAATCGCGTGAGAGGATGCCGCGTCCTCTGCCAAAGCGATATCCTCGTCGGTCAGCGCACGCGCGCCGTCGAACACCACCAGTACCAACGCCGCCGTCTGCATGCGGGTACGTGCGCGTTCCACGCCAATGGCTTCCACCGTGTTGTCGGTTTCGTGAATGCCCGCGGTATCCGCCAAGCGGAGAAGCACCTCCCCCGCACGGGCGGTACGCTCCACCACATCACGGGTGGTGCCCGCCTCGGCGGTCACGATACTGCTTTCATTGCCCGTCAGTCGGTTCATCAGCGTAGACTTGCCCACGTTCGGACAACCGACGATGACGGTATCCACCCCGCCCTGCAACACCTGCCCCGCGTCAAAGGTGGCAAGCAGACGGGTGAGGGTCGTTTTCGCTTCTTCAAGCGTCGCTGTCAATTCTTCGGGTTGCAATTCGGGAATATCCTCATCGGGATAATCCACGAACGCCGCCAAGCCCGACAGCACCTGCACCAATTTGGTCTTCACACCATCTAAACGGCGGAACACGGCACCTTCCCGCGCCGCCAAGGCAGTGCGCGCCGAAAGGCGACCTTCCGCCGCGATCAGCGACATCACCGATTCCGCACCCGTGAGATCCATCTTCCCGTTCATAAAGGCACGGCGGGTAAACTCACCCGCACCTGCAGGGCGCGCACCCGCCGCAAACGCGGCACGGAGTACCCGTTGCAACAGATACACGCCGCCGTGGCAGGACAGTTCCACCACGTTTTCACCCGTGTAACTGTGTGGAGCGCGAAACACTGTGGCAACGCACTCGTCGATATCCCCTTCGGTGTCAAACACGTGTCCGTAACACGCGGTGTAGCCCGCCAACGATGCCAGTGTTTTCCCTTCGCTTATCGGGCGAAACAATCTGTCCGCCACCGTCGCCGCATCACTGCCCGACAAACGGATCACACCCAGACCCGCAGGAGCGAGCGGTGTGGCAATGGCGGCTATGGTATCGGAACGTGTCATAATATCACCTCGATTATAGGGGGTAGCAATTTGGAACTAAAGACTATTTGTAATATTGTTTCTGTATTATACTGTTTGTATAGTGTTTTTTGTAAAATTCCATACATTGTTATTGTACAACAACCAAAAGCAAAAGTCAATCAGCGCGGGGAAAAATATAGCCCGTGGAATTTGTGCCGCCACCGTAGGGCAAGTCTTTCGACCCGTCCTTTGTACGACCGTCCACTTACGGCAGCGCGGTAGGGGCGCACTGTGTGCGCCCGCCGAAAACGCATCGTGATCCGCGTGAGGCGATAGCCACCCTTACAACGGCTACACCTCATCCGCCCCTTCGGGGCACCTTCCCCTCAAAGGGGAAGGCAACGCCCGCCGCGAATGGGCGGTCGGTCGCGGGACGGACGCGCGATGCGCGCCCCTACTGCAAGTCCGTTAAGCGTATTACCGTCTTTCCCTTTTTCTCTGCTTCCTGCTGCCATCGCGCCGCGCCACCGTGCCGACATACGTAGGTGACTACATAATCTGCACGGTCGATCATCCACGCATTGCGTACAGGAATAGCTACGCGGGGCGGAACGATTGTCACTTCTTGCGGATATATCGTAATTATAACACAAACAAACAAAAATTGCGATATATCCCACACGATATATCGCAATTTTTGTTACGCTGATACCATACTACAGAGGGAGGAAACGTATGCTTATCAAAGAAGCCGTTGAAAAACGCATACTGGAGTTGTGTCAAGAGCGCAATATTGCTGTAAATACGTTGGCAAATATAGCAGGTATTCCGCCCTCAACCGTGTACAGTATGTTAAACGACAAAAGCCAAAATCCGGGAATCGTATCCTTGAAAAAAATCTGCGACGGGTTGGATATTTCGATACGTGACTTTTTCGATACGGACATTTTTGACAATTTAGAGCAAGAAATACGGTAAAAAACCCGCCGAAAACGCATCGTGATCTGCGTGAGGCGATAGCCACCCTTACAACGGCTACACCTCATCCGCCCCTTCGGGGCACCTTCCCCTCAAAGGGGAAGGCAACGCCCGCCGCGAATGGGCGGTCGGTCGCGGGACGGACGCGCGGTGCGTGCCCCTACCGTGCCACCCGCAGGTACGCGGTCGGTCGTATAACGGGACGTCGAGGGCGCCGTCCCCTACCGTATACTATGAATCGTGCGGGTACACAAATATCCTTCCACAAAAAAACGGTTGTCTTTCGACAACCGTTTTTTTCTTACAGATTGATGCGGCCGTACAGCGTGGCGCTGGATTCGGTCGCGGATTCGGTACGCGCGGGCGGCGTTGCGCCGTCGGCATCCGGCAGCGGGTTGCTGCGAGAGACGAACTGACGGATCTCACGCTTGGGCGGAGTGATCTCGTCGCGACGGCGATCGTGGCGGTCACCTTCCTGCGGACGGCGACCCTTGCCGCCGCGGCCGCGGGAACGGTTCGGATTATCGTCCGAAGGCCCGATGATCACGTAGCGGTTCGGCTCACTGCCGACACTCCACGAAGTGGCACCGCTCACACTCTGCACCGCGGTGTGAATGATGCGGCGTTCATAAGGATTCATCGGCTCGAGCGAGATGCGGCGACCCGTGCGGGCAACCTGACTTGCGTTTTTCTTCGCCAGTCCGGTGAGCGAACGCTCACGCTTTTCGCGGTAGTTGCCGATGTCGATGGTCACACGGTAGTAGTCTTCGCTTTGATGGTTGGCAATCAGCGACACGAGATACTGAAGCGCATCCAACGTATCCCCGCGGCGACCGATCACAAAACCGAGATCTTCGCCCGTGAGTGCCAACGTACAACCCTTACCGTCCACGTTTTCGGTCACGGAAACTTCGGTCTCTCCCACGCCGAGTGCAGCGAGTACGTCGCGCAGATACGCGGCGGCGGCATCGGCGGGCGAGAGAGTTTCCTCCCAAATTGCCTTGACCTCGGCGGGGGTGCCGCCGAACAAACCAAACGTCTTCTTTTGCGGCACCTGCAAGGTCTCGAAGGTGACCTCTGCCGCACGGTCTGCGGAAATCCCCAACTGAGCGAGTGCCGCAGCCTGTGCCTCCTCGATGGTGGAGGCCTGTGCAATAACTTCTTTACGCACGGTTTTTCTTCCTTTCGTGGTCTTTTCTTTTATGAAACGGGCAGATCACCCGTAAACATCAAGGATTATCGTCTTTCACTTCGCCGACTTCAATGCCGTTTATTTTGGTCTTTTTCTTGCCCTTTTTCTCTTCCTTCGGCTCAGCGGCGGCACGGGCGGCGGCTTCATCCTCCGCACGTTCACGCTCATCGTCCAAACGGCGGGCTTCCGCCAACGTCTGCTGTTTCTTCGCTTCCGCACGGGCACGGCGGCGCTCTTCGTAATCGATCTCCGCCTGTATGCGGATCTTCTTCGGATTATAGATCAGATTGAGGATCACCGTCTGCACGATGGCGATCACGTTCGAGCAGGTCCAGTACACACCGACACCGCCGGGGACGGTGAAGGAGATGTACAGCGAGAAAAGCGGCATAAACAGGAACATCATACCGTTCGAACAACCTTGACCCGGCTGTTTTTCCCCGCTCATACCCTGCTTGTTAAAATAGGACGAAAGCACCGACGTGATGATGGCGGTAAGACCCGACAGCAACGGGATCAACCACAAAATATTGATATCCCCGAATCCGCGGCCGGGTGTCCACGGGTTTTGCAGCAACGAACGGTTACCCAAACGGAACTGATCGCTCATGGCTTTGATCTCACCGTAATATTTTTCTGCCGTAGCAACGGCAACGGCCGCATCCCCCGTTTGCGTTTTAGCAATGCTCGCAACGATCTCGTCCTTATTGGCCTCCATCGCCTGCATCATATACATTTCACGGTAATAGTTCTTTTCACCCAGACGGTTGCTTTCCACCTTCGTGGTGAGGTCGATGACCGTACCCGTTTCCTTGTGGGTCGCCGTCGTTTTATCTTCCGAGATCGTATAATGCTCGGTATCCTTGGTGTACGTTTCTACGTTGACCGCGTTGACCGCCGCGTTGACCGCCGTTTCGGGTACCGAACTCAAATAGGTCAGCGGCTCATAGATCACGGCAATAATACCGAACAGCACGATCATCTGCACGATCAGCGGCAAACAACCGCCGGTAAGGGATACGCCCTCTTTTTCATACAGCGCTTGCTGTTTCTTTTGCAGTTTCTGCGGGTCGTTCTTATATTTCTTCTGCAAACGCTCCAAACGGGGTGCCAGACGGATACGGTCCGCCTGCTTCTTTTGCGACTGCAAGGAGAAGGGGAACAGAAGAACACGAATGATCAAGGTAAACAAAAAGATCGCCAAGAAATAGTTATTCACCCAGTTGTATACCAACCGCATGATCCAACCGAGCGGTCCTGCCAAAAAACCAAATAAACCCATCATGGTAGAGAAATCTCCTTTTACTCATCATACAGACTGTCTGCTTCCGCATCGTCCATAAACACGTCTGTTTTTTGCCGACGGAAGGTGAATTTTTCGGGAACGGGGTCGTATCCGTGCCCGCCGAAGGGATTGCAACGCAAAATACGCCACAACGCGAGAAGAAAGCCCTTGACCGTACCAAACCGCGAAAATGCTTCAACAGCATATTGCGAGCAGGTCGGCGTAAACCGACAGTGCGGCTTCGTATGCGCCGAAATGCGGCGTTGATACCATCGCACTGCCGCGATCATCCACCGCCTCACAACACACCCGCTTCTTTCAGATGCTTGCGCAATATCGGCACAAGTTCGGTACTCTTCATCGAAAGCAGACGGGTACGCGCCACGAACACGATATCGTATCCGCCGTGCAGCTCAGGATACAGTGCCGCGTACGCCGCACGTATCACACGGCGGCAACGGCTGCGTTTGACTGCCTTACCGATCTTCTTCCCCGTGGTGATACCCATACGGATCAGCGGTTGCCCGTCGCTATCCTTCACACGGCTTTTGCGAACGTAGGTGATCACTGCGGGATGCACGAATGCACGGCCGCGGTAATACAACGTGCGAAACTCCGTGTTGCTTTTTAACACAGCAAAACGCGCCATAGCCGCACCTTCCTTTCGGGAATAAGAAAAAAAGCCACGCTAAGGTGGCTTTTTTTAGTGGGTCAGACGAGCTCTGCCTTTCGCACGGCGGCGAGCCAGCACCTTACGGCCATTCGCCGTTGCCATTCTCTTGCGGAACCCGTGTTCCATTTTACGATGACGCTTTTTGGGCTGATAGGTACGAAACATACTACGCCCTCCTTTCGGTTTCCGGATTGGCTTCCCCCTGTTTTTTACAGGCACAGCCTTGCGAGGATACATTATACCAAACCTTATGCCGAAAAGTCAACCCATTTTTCACGAATTTTCCGAAATTTTTTGAGCCTTGTGGTTATATGTTTTTATAACCACAACATTTAGTATATACAACAAATTTCTTTTTCTTTTTTCAACGATTGAAGAAAAAAGTGCTTGAAACATCCTCTATTATATGGTATAGTATAAATATATATGTATCTAATTTACTTCTGTATATAGATATACCACGCTTTCCAATAAAAAAGGAGAAAAACCATGAAATCAATTGACGAAGTTTGGGCGGGCATACAGGCGGCTTTAAAGGCTATGCCGGAAGTCAGTGTGACCGCGTACGATACGTGGCTTGCCCCTCTTGAGGCACGCGAGATACAGGACGGCAATTTGGTGCTGTATGTGGAAACGGCGTTTCAAAAAGGAATCATTTTGGATTGCTACACCACGCGGCTGGAGCAGGCGGTGATGCAGGTGATGGGCCTGCCGCTTAAGGTGCGCATCATTTCGGGCGAGGACGATAAATATCCCGAGCCTCCCCCTGAAGATGAAAACGACGTACATACCGTTATCAACCGTCGGCTGATGGACGCCCGCATTCCCGAATACGAGTATTCGTTTGAGAACTTTATCGTCGGCTCGTCCAACCAGTTTGCCCACGCGGCGGCACAGGCGGTGGCGAAGGAACCTTCTTCCATCTATAACCCGCTGTTTATTCACGGCGGATCGGGACTCGGCAAAACTCACCTGATGTATGCCATCTGCAACGAGATCCGTATGCGTAACCCCGGTTTTAAGATCATCTACACCAAAGCAGAGACGATGACCAACGAGATCATCGAAGCCATTCGCGGCGGCCATACCGCCGAACTGCGTGAGAAATACCGCAAAGCGGATATGTTGCTGGTGGACGATATTCAGTTTATCGCGGGTAAGGAATCCACTCAAACGGAGTTTTTCCACACCTTTGAAGCGTTGCATCAGGCAAACAAGCAGATCGTGTTGACTTCCGACCGTCCGCCGAAGGAAATCTCCTCGTTGGAAGACCGTCTGCGTTCCCGTTTTGAGGCGGGTCTGCTGGCAGACATTCAACCGCCGGATCTCGAAACGCGCATTGCCATCGTCAAACGCAAAGCGCAACTGTTACAGCTGGAGTTGTCGGATGAGATATGCGAATACATCGCATCGCAACTCAAAACCAACGTTCGTCAGTTGGAAGGCGTGGTACGCCGCATTATGGCAAATCAACTGCTCGCGGGTGAAAAACCGTCGCTGGCGGTGGCACAAAACGCCATTCGCGATATCCGTTCGACCGCCCTGCCCGTGCCGGTCACGGTGGATAAGATCATGTCGGAAGTCTCCCGCACGATGAACGTCACGGTGGACGATCTGCGCGGTAAAAAGCATTCCGCCGGTATTTCCCGTGCGCGGCAAGTTGCCATGTACGTGGTGCGCGAAGTGGTCGGCTCTCTTTCGATGGATGCCATCGGTCAGGAATTTGGCGGACGCGACCATTCCACCGTGGTGTACACCATTCAAAAGGTCGAAAAAATGATGGAGACGGACGATGCATTCAAGGGTCTGGTGAAGGACATTATCAAAAACGTTTCCAACCAATAACTTTCCACTTTTTCTCAACTTTCCACTGCGGTTTTTAACGGTGGAGTGGAATGTTTAAAACGGTGGAAAACGTTTTACACGGTTTTTAACCGACCTTACACATCGTGTGGAAAACAAAAGCGGCAGTGCGCCGTACTTTTTCAAAGTTTTCCCTCTTTTCCACCGCCCCTACTATTATATCTAAAAAGATAGATGGTTTTTATTATAAATCATCTGCGAAAGGAACGAGAGTACCATGAAATTTTTCTGTCAGAAGCAAGCGTTGGTCGATGCGGTCAATAACGTGACCCGTGCGGTCAGCAATCGCAGCACGATCCCCGCACTGGAAGGTATTTTGATCCGCGCGACTTCTTCCCTTTTCCTTGCCGGCTACGATATGGAGATCGGTATCACCACCAATATCGAAGCGCAGGTGCAAGATCCCGGTGAGATCGTGTTGCCTTGTAAACAGTTCGGTGACATCGTGCGACGTCTACCGGATGAAATGGTATCTATTGCGGCAAATGAGAAGTTGAACATCACCATTCGCAGCGGTGCGGCGGAATTTAACATCGTCGGTATGTCGGCGGCAGATTTTCCCGAGATGCCTTCTGTTTCGGACGGTATGGGTTTCTCGGTCCCGCAGAACGTGCTGAAAGGTATGATCCGTCAGACCTTGTTTGCCGTGGCGCCGCTGGATTCGGGCAAACCCATTCATACGGGAACGCTGTTCGAAGTGGAAAATTCCACTCTTCGTCTGGTATCGGTGGACGGCTCGCGTCTTGCCATTCGCACCGAGCAGGTGAAAGCGAGCGAAGAAATGAAATTCGTCGTGCCCGGCAAGACCTTGAGTGAAGTGCTGAAGTTGACGAGTGACGAGGATACTCCCGTGTTTATGGCGGTCGGTCGCCGTCACATTGTGATGCAGATCGACGGCTACGCGGTCATCTCCCGTCTGCTGGACGGTGAATTTTTGGCGTATCGCAAAGCGATTCCTGCCGCCAGTAGCACGACACTTCGTGTGAAGACCCGTGAAATGATCGACGCGGTGGAGCGCGTATCGCTGGTGGTGAACGACCGTGTAAAGTCGCCGCTCGTCTGCTCGTTTGAAGACAATACCATCGCGCTCTCCTGTACCTCTTCCATCGGCAGTGCGAACGATCTTATTACATGTGAGATGCAGGGTGAAAAGCAGGAGATTGCGTTCAACAGCCGCTTTATGCTGGACGCATTGAAAAACAGCGAATCGGATGAAGTGGTGTTGGAACTGGGCAGTTCGCTTTCCCCCATCAAGATCGTACCGCCGTCGGGTAATGAAGAATTCTTGTTCATCGTGTTACCCGTGCGTATGAAGAAATAAGGTAGCAGATTATGAAACAAACGGTAGAAATACATACGCCGTTTATCCGCTTGGACGCACTGTTAAAACTCTGTGCCGCGGTGGAAAGCGGCGGTCAGGCGAAAGTGCTGGTACAAAGCGGCGGCGTGCTGGTGAACGGTGCGGTATGTACCATGCGCGGAAAAAAACTGGTAGACGGCGATACGGTGCAGGTAAGCGGTCAGGAGACGGTGTATACCGTCACGGTCGCATGAGAGTTACACGACTGTGTGCGGCGGGGTTTCGCAATTTGAGCGAGACCGATATTCGCCCGACCGATGGGGTCAACCTCTTTTGCGGTGCGAACGCGCAGGGCAAGACGAATATACTTGAAGCATTGTGGCTGTTCACCGGCGGACGCAGTTTCCGCGGAGCAAAGGATGCGGAAATGATCGGCTTCGGCTGTGAAAAGGCATCTCTTTCAATGGAGTTTTTTGCCGCGGAGCGGGAACAAAAAGCCACCGTGACCGTCGCGCCGCGCCGTACCGCGACTTTAAACGGAGTGGAACTCGGGCCGGCAACCAAACTTGCAGGGCGGTTTTGCGGTATCGTGTTTTCTCCGACGCATCTATCCTTGATCAAAGACGGACCCGACGGCAGGCGTCGCTTTTTGGATGCGGCGTACTGTCAACTCCGTCCGACCTATACGAACACCCTGGCGGCGTATACCCGCACGCTGACACAGCGTAACGCTCTTTTGCGGGAAGTGAAGCAAGGTGCCGTGGCGGGTGCAGACGAACTGCTCGCGGTGTTCGATGCACAACTTGCCGCGGCAGGCGCGCGTCTGCTCAGAGTGCGCGGTGCGTATCTTTCGCACATTGCACCGATGGCAGCGGCAATCTACGACGGGTTGTCCCGCAAGCAGGAAACGTTGGAACTGCAATATCTCCCTTCGGGTGATCTGCCGTGGAACGCAGCGGTGGAGGATGTGCAAGGCGCACTTGAAGAAGCATTGTTACGCGCCCGTGCGGCGGATATTGCGGCAGGGTTTACCACCGTCGGCCCGCACCGTGACGATTTTGATGTTGCGATCAACGGGTTGTCCGCCCGTGTCTACGGCTCGCAAGGGCAGCAACGCTCGGCGGTGCTGGCGCTGAAATTGGCGGAAGCCGAGGCACTGCGGGAGGTGACCGAAGAGGCACCCGTGGCGTTACTCGATGACGTGATGAGCGAACTGGACGAGTGGCGGCAGGATTATCTGCTCAATCATTTGACCGATGTACAAGTATTTATCACTTGTTGTGAGCCGTCTTCGGTGATGCGTATGGCGGGCGGTGCCCGTTTTCGCGTGGAAGGCGGAAAAATACTGACAGAATAGGAGAAATTTGTAATGGCACAAACAAGAGAAGAGCAGATATTGGAAATTGACGCTCGTGCAAAGAAAGATAAACAGCGCTGGCTGTTCATTATGTTCGGTATTATGGCAGCGATCGTTGCCGTCGCGGCGGCGTTAATCGCCGTTATCGGCTTGCAGGCGGCGGTTGCGGGGCTGATCGGCGGGATCATCGGGTTGGCTATTACGGCCAAGCTCTGTATGGCACAGATCGGCAAGATCAACGAGCGGCACCGTAACGATCTGAACAAGCTCGATAACAAGGGGCATTATTGATGGCGGGACAACCGTATTTGCACCTCGGCGGGGACGTGGTGGTCCGCACCCGTGATATCGTCGGTATTTTTGATATGGAAAAGACCACCGAATCGGCAATTTCCCGCCGCTTTTTAGCGGATGCGGAAAAGGGCGGCCGCGTGTATACCGTGTCGTACGAACTGCCGAAAGCCTACGTCGTCACCGCAGAGGAAGACGGCAGTGAAACGGTATACATTACGCAGGTATCCGCCGCCACCTTACGGCGTCGGATGAAGAAAGGAATGGACTAAATGGACGAGAAAGAATTGGAGTTACAGGAACAGGACGTGACCGCCGCAGATGAGGCGTATGACGAAAGTCAAATTCAAGTTCTAAAAGGCTTGGAGGCGGTGCGTAAGCGCCCCGGTATGTACATCGGCTCGACCGGCCCGCGCGGTCTGCACCATCTGGTGTTTGAGATCGTGGATAACTCCATCGACGAAGCGCTTGCGGGCTTCTGTACCCATATTGAAGTAGAGATCCTGCCCGGTGACGTGATCACCGTGCGGGATAACGGTCGTGGTATCCCCGTCGGTATGAACGAGGAAATGGGTCTGCCCACCGTGACGGTGGTGTTGACCGTTTTGCACGCCGGCGGTAAATTCGGCGGCGGCGGCTACAAAGTCGCGGGCGGTCTGCACGGCGTGGGCTCTTCGGTCGTGAACGCGCTGTCCGAATGGATGGAAGCGGAGATCTCCCGTGACGGCAAGGTGTATGCCCAGCGGTTTGAACGCGGCAACGCGGTGAACGATCTTACCGTTATCGGGGAATCGACGGGTGACGGTACGCTTATTCGTTTTAAAGCCGACCCCACCATCTTCACCGAAACGACCGAATACGAATACGAGATTCTGCAAAAGCGCCTGCGTGAGCAAGCGTTCTTGAATGCGGGATTGCGTATCACCCTCACCGATTCGCGTGATGCAGAGAACGTGAAAACGGAAGAATTCTGCTATGAAGGCGGCATCTCCTCCTTCGTGGAATATATGAATAAGACGCGCGGTTACGAAGTGTTGCACAACGAGGTCATTCATTTGAGCAAAAGTGCGGATGATTCGTTTGCCGAGGTGGCGTTGCAATATAACGACAGTTACAACGAAAATATCATCTCGTTTGCGAACAATATGCACACGGTGGACGGCGGTACCCACGAAAATGCGTTCAAAGTCGGTATCACCCGTATTTTGAACAACTACGCCCGCCGCCACGGTATGCTCAAAGACGCGGACGCCAACCTGAAGGGTGACGACGTGCGGGAAGGTCTCACCGCCGTGGTGTCGGTCAAACTGCAGGATGCGCAGTTTGAATCGCAGACCAAAGCAAAACTGGGTAACACGTCAATGACTACCTTGGTCAACTCCCTGCTGACCGAAAAACTCGGTGATTATCTGGAAGAAAATCCCGCCGTGGCGAAAGCCATTTTGGAAAAATCCATCAATGCCGCCCGCGTGCGCGAAGCGGCGCAGAAAGCGCGTGAAGCCGCCCGTAAAAAGAGCGGACTCGCTTCCACCCGTATGCCTGAAAAACTGGCGGACTGCATTTGGAACGACGCGGCGCGTACCGAACTGTACATCGTCGAGGGTGACTCGGCAGGCGGCTCCGCCATTCAAGGACGCGACCGTAACTATCAGGCGATCTTGCCCTTGTGGGGTAAGATGCTGAACGTGGAAAAAGCGCGGCTGGACAAAGTCTACGGCAATGAGAAGTTGATCCCCGTGGTGATCGCGCTCGGTTGCGGCATCGGCGACGATTTTGACATCTCGAAACTGCGGTACGGCAAAGTCATTATCATGGCGGATGCCGATGTGGACGGCGCACACATTGCGACGTTGCTTTTGACCTTCTTCTTCCGCTTTATGCGTCCGTTGGTGGACGAAGGGCACGTGTATATCGCACAGCCCCCGCTTTACAAAGTGACGAAGGGCAAGCAGGTGCGTTACGCCTTCTCGGACGAGGAACGCGACGGGTTTATTGAGGAACTCGGCGGCAATGCGGATATTCAGCGCTACAAAGGTCTTGGTGAAATGGATCCCGAACAGCTGTGGGAGACCACGATGGATCCCGCCTTCCGCACGATGTTGCGCGTGACGATCGAAGACGCCGCGGCGGCGGACGAAGCATTCACCATCCTGATGGGCGATAAGGTGGAACCTCGCCGCGAATTTATCGAAAAGAACGCCCGCTACGTGGAGAATCTCGATGTCTGATACCGTGACGTATACTTTGACCGATGAGGAAATTTTCACCGCACTCTGGCACACCCGCCGCACAAACGGTCGCTTGATCGCACAAACGGTGCTACTGAGTATCATCGGTCTGCCGGCGTTGGTCGGATTGTGTTGCGGTATGCACGATGCCGCCACGGTGTTGTGCGGCACCGTGCTGCCGCTGCTTGCCGTGCTTCAATGGGTGTGGCCGTGGCTGGAGTTTCGCCGTGAAGCCCGTGTGATGGCTTCCAAAAGAACACCGCTCACCCTCACCTTCACCGATGAGACCGTCACGGTGGAAAACGAGACGGTCGCGTGGCAGAACGCGGAGTTTCGCCGCGTGGGGGCGTGCGTGCTGTGGCGGGTAGACCGCCAGTGGATCGTCATTCCCCGCCGTGCGGTGAGTGAAGAGCAGTGGATACGATTGAGTGAGGAGGCGACAAGATGAGTTTCCGTTTTCACGACGGCGATCGCGTGTGCTTTATCGGCGACAGCATCACGGCGGCAAACGAACACGTGGCGCGCATCGCCGCCCATTATCACGAAAAATATCCTACCGAAGATATCCGTTTTTACAACAACGGGGTGTCGGGCTGCACCCTAACGGGTCTGCTGCAATATTTTGAAGACGACGTTGCCCCCCGCCGTCCCACCCACGCGGTGGTGATGTTGGCGGTGAACGATTCCGGCCCGTGGCTTCTGGATATGCCGCGCGGGGCGGAACGTTTTGCGGCACTCAAAGAGCGGTACGATACCTATTGCCGCAATTTGGAAACGATGTATCAAAAACTCACCGCTATCGGGGCACAAGTCATCCTTTGCACTCCCGTGCCGTATGCGGAGTATGAGCCGAACGAGGGCGGTGTCGCCCGCGGATGCTACGCCATGGTGGCGGCGTATGCGGCGTACGTGCGGGATTTTTCCCGTGCAAAAAACTGCCCCCTTTGTGAGATCCATGATTACATTGCCGAAGAGATGCAAAAGCAGGTCTTCTTCGGCCCCGACCGCACCCATCCGAACGCGGCGGGACAATATCACATGGCAAAACGCTTCTTGGAATTCCAAGGCGAGACGATCGCGCCCTTCGCCCCCATCCCTGCAGAAATGGACGAATGGCGGGAAAATACCCGTGCCCTGCGCTCGGTGTACGAAGGTGAGTGGAACGTCCTTCAGAACTACGGCTTGTCCACCGCCGAAAAGATGGCGTTTATGCAAGCGTATCTTGATGAAAAGAAATACGAGCAGACCCACGCCCCCGCTTCGTTTGAACGGTGGGTAAACGGGTATTTGAAAAATAAACCTAAAGTAGAAGAATTAATGGATATTACGGAGAGTATTTGGTAAAGGAGAATGGCTATGGCGGATTCCGTATCCCCCCGTGCCGTATTGACGGCAACGGTCACCGCTCAGGATTACGCCGCGGCGGCACGCATCGCCTCCCAAAACGGTGGGCGGTTGCGCACCGCGTGGGTGGGTTTCGTGCTTGCGGCGGCGTTGACGCTGACGGTGGCGGGTTCTCTGCTTGCCTATCCGTGGGCGGCGGTGTTGCTGTTGCTTTCGGGCGGTGTGATCGCGCTTACCGCTCTTTGCCTGATGCGGTACGCCTTTGACCGCACCACAGCGCGGAATTACGACGTGTTTTGTGCGACTTTCCCCACGGTAGAGATCGTTTTGTGGGAAGATACGCTGGAATACAAAAGCGAACGCTGTCAGCGCAACGAAGCGTACGCACGGTTTTCCCGTTTGGTGGAAACACGCACCCTCTTCGTGTTGCAACGGGAGGACGGCACGTTTTTGGCGATTCCCAAAGCGGCAACGGACAGCCGCACCGAGGAATTTTTACGTTTCACCTTTGCCCGTAAATATAAGAAAAAGAGGGGGTAATATATTGGAATCGTTCAGCATCAGTGTATTACTCACGAAAGATGAATACTGTTCTTCCGAAGCACACCGCCTGCCTTCGCTCGGGTGGGGCATTCCCGTCGGTTTGTTTTTGATGTTGTGCGGGGTCACGGTGTGGGTCTTGCAGATGGGTGCGGCGGTCACCTGGGCGTTTTTGATCATCGGCGTGACGGCGGCATTGTTCGACAGTATGATCCTCCCCGTGCTGACACGCGGTGTTGTGGGGGCACGGTTTGACCGCGAACGCCGTGAAGCGTGGCATCTCACCTTTACCGCCGACGATGTGACGGTGCAAAGCGGCCGCGTGTGCGGCACCTTCCCCTACACATTGCTCACCAACGCGGAAGAAACGGTGCATTACTTCAACTTGGATTTCGGTGCCGAAGTTTCGCTGTGCGTGCCCCGCCGCGTGCTGGCTCCGTGGCAGGTCTCGGCTTTGCAGGGACTGCTTGAAAGGAGATAATATGGAGTATCGCTATACGGAGCCTGTGGCGTTGCCGCTGACTCCGTCGGTCGACGAGATACCCTCTCCGCCCGTGAGGGTGTACGGTAACGGCGTTTCGGAATATACCTTTGCCGAAACGTGCAAACGGGCGCATCCCACCCGCTGGATCATGGCGGCAGGTGCCCTTTTACTCGGTCTTTTCGGGTTTATGGCGGCAGGATTTGCCACGTTGTACGTCGGTGCGGCGGAAGGAGCATTTTTGTGGGCGACCATGGCGGTGGCACTCGGTACCGCACTGGTCGGGCGCAGTTACCGCAAGAAAACCGCGTGGCGAAGCGACGTGTGTGCCCGTCGTTTGTATACGGCGGAGGTGAAAGGCGGCGTGACCACTACCGTCTACCCCGACCGTATCGAGCAGACCTCGTCCCGATGGCGGCAGACGCTCGTTTTCAACAACGAGACCCGTTACGTGGAAAGCCGCGACTGGTTTACGGTGGAAAACGAAACCGTCCGCGTGATCGTGGCGGCGACGGACGTCACCCCGTGGGAAGCGCAGACGATGTTTGAACATATCGCGCGGGCTGTCCCGCCCGCGCGGCAGTTTCAGATCGGGCGATTCGCCGCCCGTCGCGAACAGTCGGCACCGCCCCCCTTTTCAAACGAGCCGCCCGTTTGTTACGAACGGGTGGAATATCGCGAAGACAACAACGGTTTGGTGTTATGGCCGCGCGGGTTGTTGCCGTGGCTGTTTGCCATCGCACTCACGGTAAGCGGTATGTTCACCGTGCTGTTTGCGATAACCGCCTCTTTTTTTCTGGATTATCTCATTGTGTTTACCGCGTGCTTTATCGCGACGTTTTCGGCGACCGTTGCTCTGCTGCATTGGCGGCAAAATGCGGGGGAAGACCCTGCAACGGCATTGTCTTTTACGTCGGAAGGCCTGTTGATCGAACGGGCTGACCGCGAGGAGTTTGCGGCGGCGGCAGATATTCACGCCCGCCGCACCGCCGACGGCGTACGGCTGTTTACCCCCGCAGGGGTGTTCACCGTGCCGTGGTCGGCAACCGCCCACCGTCAACAACTGGAGTGGATGCTGTTTCATCAGCGCCCGTCTTCGTTCCAATAACGGCAAAAGGAGTTTGAATTATGGCAGAAGAACAGAACTTGCAGGAAGTACAGACGACCACGGGTAAGGAGTTCGACGTCGATCTGGAAAAGATCATGAAGAAGAACTTTTTGGCGTATTCGATGTCGGTCATCGTGGCACGCGCCCTGCCGGACGTGCGTGACGGCTTGAAGCCGGTGCATCGCCGTATTCTCTACACCATGCATGAAAACGGCCTCACTCCCGATAAGGCGCACCGCAAGTGCGCCGACACGGTGGGTGCGGTGTTGGGTCGTTACCATCCGCACGGTGACGCCTCGGTGTACGATGCGATGGTGCGTATGGCACAGGATTTCTCCCTGCGCTATCCGCTGGTGGACGGCCACGGTAACTTCGGTTCGATCGACGGCCACTCCGCGGCTGCCTACCGTTACACCGAAGCCCGTATGAGCCGTATGTCGCTCGATATGCTGGTGGATATCGACAAGGAGACGGTGGATTTCGATCCCAACTACGACGACCGTCTGGAAGAGCCGCGGGTGCTTCCCTCCCGTTTCCCGAACCTGCTGGTGAACGGTTCGTCGGGTATTGCGGTCGGTATGGCGACCAACATTCCCCCGCACAACCTGTGCGAAGTCATCGACGGCATCTGCCATTTGATCGACAACCCGGAAGCGGACGTGATCGAGCTGATGGACTTCATCAAAGGTCCCGACTTCCCCACCGGCGGTGTCATTATGGGCTATTCGGGTATCCGTGCGGCATACGCGACCGGTCGCGGCCGCATCACGGTACGCGCCCGCACCGAAATTGAGGAAATGCCGAACGGCCGTTTCCGCATCGTGATTTCAGAGATTCCCTATCAGGTGAACAAACTCGCGATGGTGAAATCCATCATCGAACTGGCGGACGAAAAGCGCATCGAAGGCATTCACGACGTGGTGGACTATTCCAGCCGTGAAGGCCTGCAGGTGGTCATCGAACTGAAAAAGGACGCGAACCCGCAGGTGGTGCTGAATCAGCTGTACGCCTATACCCAGATGCAGGTCACCTTCGGTGCCATTATGCTGGCGTTGGTAGACGGTGTGCCGCGTATTCTGACCTTGAAGCAGATGCTGGAAGAGTACATCAAATTCCAGTGCGAGGTCATCACCCGCCGCACCATGTTCGACTTGAAGAAGGCAAAAGAGCGCGCCCACATCGTGGAAGCGCTCAAGAAGGCGAGCGACTTCATCGACGAGGTCATCACCATCATCCGCGAATCCAAGGACGTGCCGATCGCGAAAGAGAATTTGATGAAGCGTTTCGAATTCGACGACGTGCAGGCGGACGCCATCGTGAAGATGCAGCTCGGCCGCTTGGCGGGTCTGGAACGCCAGAAGATCGAAGACGAATTGAACGCACTGCTCGCCCGCATTGCGGAATTTGAAGATATTTTGGCGAGCGAAGCGCGCATCCGCGCTATCGTGAAGGAAGAATGTCTCAAGATGCGCGACAAGTACGGCGACGAGCGCCGCACCGCCATTTCGATGGTGTCGGGCGAAGTGGATATTGAAGATCTTATCCCCGTCGAAGAGTGCGTGCTCACTCTCACCCGCAGCGGGTACATCAAACGTCAGACGTCGGATACCTACAAGTCTCAGCGGCGCGGCGGCCGCGGTATCAAGGGTATGGCCACCCGCGAGGAGGATATCACCGAAACGATGTTCCTCTGCTCCAGCCACGACGTGGTGATGTTCTTCACCACCGCGGGCAAGGTGTACCGCCTGAAATGTTACGAAGTGCCGGAAGGCAGCCGCACCTCGAAGGGTATGAACATCGTGAATCTTCTGCCGCTGGAAGGGGACGAAAAGGTCTCCGCGATGGTGTGTGCGAAGGAATTCGACGACGAAAGCTATCTCTGCATGGTCACCCGCCACGGTATTGTGAAGCGTACCAGAATGTCGGCATACGCCAATGCGCGTAAGAGCGGCCTTATTGCGATCGACCTTGACGAAGGCGACGAACTCGCGTGGGTACAGCTCACCGACGGCTACCAGAAACTGATGGTCGCGACCAAACTCGGTATGGCGATCTGCTTCGACGAAAACGACGCCCGTGCCATCGGGCGTACCGCCCGCGGCGTGCGCGCGCTGACCCTGAAGGAAGGCGACGAGGTCGTGGGTATGGAACTCTACGACCCGACGAAGCTGTTGCTGACCGTGACCGAAACGGGTTACGGCCGACTCAGCAGCTTTGAGGATTACCGTATCCAGTCCCGCGGCGGTAAAGGTCTCACCAACTACCACACCGAGGAGTACGGTGCAGTTGCGGCGGTGCGTACCGTGAGCGAGGACGAGGATATCATCCTCATCTCCTCCGACGGCATCGTGATCCGTATGCACGTGGATGAGATCCGTCAGTGCCGCCGCCCGTCGAAGGGTGTGCGCGTGATGCGCGTGCAGGGCGACACCCGCATTATGTCGTTGGTTACCACCGAACGTGCGGAGGATGAAGACGGCGAAGAGATCGCCGCCCCCATCGACGAAGGCGATGCGGATGCCGGCGCCGAAACCGCCGCCCCCGCAGAAGAATAAGAAAATGCAAAAACCGCGGAGAAAGCATTTGCTTTCTCCGCGGTTTCGTTATGGTTGTACCGTCCTTCTACCTTCCTGCGGCATGCATTGCCTCCCTCTCCTACGGATTGATTGGCGCTCATCGTAGGGGACGGCGCTTGCCGACGTCCCGCCTCTGCAACTGACCACCCATCCGCGGCAAAAAGACGGAGGGCGTTTTTCAATGTGATGCATTTCCCGCGGTGCGTCGCAAGCGCCGCACCCTACACGCCAATTTTAAACGGGTGTACATTCCGCAGACCATCCCGCAAAATCATTTACATTCCGTATAAACAACACAAAATATCACAAAATACGCAATTTTCCCAATTAATACCCCCGTAAAATCAAGCGTTTTCGGGGTGTTGTTTTGCCCATCGTACATCGGCTAACGCCGCAAACTTCTGTATGCACGCGATCTCCGAAGCGATGTACGGCAGGCCGTTGAAGCGGTAGAGGTCGTGTTGCCACAGATGCAGTTGCGCCGTGCCGTGATAGTTCGGGTCGGCAATCTGCTCCATAAAACACCCGTGCGGCTCATAGGTTTGCGAAAATCCTTGCATCAAGCCCCAGTTGTAGCAACCGACCTTTTCAAGGTAAAACAGCGGAAAGATCTCTTCAACGCCTTGATTACCGATGCGGTGCAGCCACTCGGTGCAGAGTAACGGCCGACCGTACGTCTCACGCAGATTTTCAATGATCTGTACCGTGCGATCGAGCGGCCAATAGCAGTGAAAACTGATCACATCGGAAAGTTCCAACGCCCGTAATTCGGCGGGGTTGTACGGCATTCGTTCATCGTCATACAACCAACATTCCGCCGTGAGCGGCTGGATCGGATCGTGGGAGCGCACGATCTCAAAATATTTTTCCATGTGCGGCACACTGGTCATCCCGCGGCGGGAATTCCCGATCTCGTTCCAGATATTCCACACCTGCAGGCGCGGGTCTTTGGCGTACTTTGCTGCGATCTCATCCACCATGCGGTAGTGTGCGTCGGTATATTCTGCGTCGTCGATCGGCAGATACCCCATTTCGGTGTGCCCGCCTGCGTGGGGACCGCGGCGAATACCGCTGTGATAGCCCCAGTCGATCGGTTGTTCACCGAATTTCGGCGGTTGGTACAGTGCCCGCGGCACACAGCAGTCGTTACCCAACACCAACATCACTTTGATGCCGTATTTGTCGGCAAGGGTGAAATACTCCTCCAAATTTGCCATGAAGGAATCGTGCTGGTGATACCACACTTCGAACTGCAGCACGGCGCGCACGGCATTGTAGCCGGTCTTCTGCGCCAGTGCAAATTCGTATGCGATCTGTTCCGCCACAGCGCGGTGGTTGTGTTCCTGCCACATGGCAATACGGTTGACACAGTTGGAAGGATAGCCGCACCACCCGCGGATCCACGGCTGTTCGTTATACCACGCCCACGCTTGTTCAGCACACCATTGTTTTGTCATTGTACGCACCTCCTGTTTTCTTCATTATAGGAGAAAATAGGTTGACAATACAGCCAAAAAGGCATAAAATATCACCAAAAGGTAAGGTGATGGTATGAACGGCCTGAAGCAACGCGCCCCCGCCTATCAGCGAGAAAACTGCGGAAAACATTACGAATGTCGCTACGGCTGGCACGACGATTACGCGGTCTCGCCGCATCTGCATCGCTTCAGCGAGGTTTTGTACGTGCAATCGGGTGTGATGACGATGTATCTGGACGGACAAAAGCAGAAGATACATGCAGGGGAAGCGGTGTTTATTCTGCCGCACGCCGTGCACTCCTACACCGCGGAGACCGCCAACCGCTGTCTTTGCGTGGTGTGTTCCAACGATTTTCTGCCTTGTCTGTTTGAAACGTTGGGGGATCGCGTGCCGAACACACCCGTCTTTTCTGCCCGCGCGATCGCCGCGACCTTCTCCGCGATCAGCGAAACCGCCGCGGACGACGGCGTGCGGTTTATGGCGTTATTAAACACGGTGGCGGACGCGTTTGTAAAGCAGGTGACGCTTGTTCCGAAAAAGAAGGGCGAACGTAACCCGCTTTACCGCGAGGTGCTGACGTATATCGACGAAAACTATCATCGGGAGCTTACGTTGTCTGCCGTTGCGAAGGCACTGGGATACCACGAGAAGTATCTTTCGGCACTGGTGGGAAGTATGGGCGATATGAACTTTCGCACCCTGCTTGCCTCCCGTCGCATCGAGGCGGCGTGCGGGTTGTTGAAGGAAGCGGATTCCGGGCGAACGATAGCGGAAGTGGCGCACGAGGTCGGCTTTTCGTCCATCAATACCTTTAACCGCGTGTTCAAAGCGTTTTGCGGCGTAACACCGCGCGAGTTTCGCCGCGGGACATAAACAAACGGTCGGACAATTTGTCCGACCGTTTAATTATACCTATAGAGGCACAACCCCGTATTTTTTGTTTACAGATTGTATAATCCGTTCGCAACATTACAAAAACGCAATATTCCCAATTCCTACCCCAATAAAGCGGGCTCAACGATCATTCCCGCGTTGCCGCCTTTGCGTGCTTCGCACAGCAAAAGATAGGGGGAGGAATTGGTATCGTGTTGTACCAATTGCATACGCTTTGGCTCCAGCCCCGCCGCCCGCAGGGATACCGTAAGGTCGGCAAGCCGTTCGGGACGGTGGCAGAGAAAAAAGCGTCCGCCGTTTTTCAGCACCCGCGCCGCCGAAACGCACAATTCGTCAAGAGCGGCGGGAGAGTCTTCGTGCCGTGCAATACGGCGCGCCGTGTTTTCACTCACCCCGCCCGTGGCAGGCGGAAAATACGGCGGGTTGCACACCACCGCGTCAAACGCACCTGCCGCAAGCGGCGCGGTGCGCCAATCGGCGGTCAGCACCGTAACGTGTTCTTGCAACCCGCTGCGTTCGACCGATTGCGCCGCCAGTGTCGCGGCTTCGGGTTGCACGTCCAGCGCCGTGATCTGCGGCAACTCTCGTCCCGCCGCCCGCGCGGCAACACACAGTTGCAGGGCGATCACCCCGCACCCCGTGCCGAATTCGCAGATGCGGCGCAGTCCCTGCGGCACGAAGGCCGCGAGACGCATGGCATCGGCGCCAAAGGTGTGGTCGGGCGTGGTGAATACGCCGACCGCCTCGCCGAGCGGCTCCCAATGCGACATACTTACGACTCCTTTTGCTTTTTGGCGCGTGCCATACACGCGGCAACGACCGCGATCAGAATGCCGATACCCGTAACGATGCACACCGTCGTCCAGTTTACGTTGGGGAGACTCGCGAAGGTGAATTCACCCGTTTCGGGATCCTGCACGTGCGGGAAAATGACCGCCACGTCGTACACCACAGCCGCCACGGGCGCGCCGACCGTGAGCGCGGTGAGCCATCCCGCCCCGCGGGTGTGCGAAACGGCACGGCGAGAGGGCATATCCCCGCGGAAATCCAACACCGAGCCCAAGAAGTACGCGCCTGCCGCCGCAATGATCGTTTCGGGGATCATATAGGTGGCGTTATAACCGAACGAGTAGATGAGCGCCGCCGCCGTGGGAATGGAGATGCCCGCCCACACGGTGGCACCCGATATCACGTGCAGAACATACCGCACCACACCGTACAGCACAGCACCGCACGCGAGGGCGATCGGCTGATTTTTCACACGGCGGAACGCGCCGCCGAGCCCCACCGCGGCAAACGCCACGATGAAATCCAGCACCAGCACTGCCGCCACCGACCAAAAACCCGTGACGTAGGAAAGGGACGAGGAAAACGCCAACTGAAGCAGACCGTACGCCAACCCCGCAAAGGTACCGAAGCCGACCCCGTGACGGAAACTGAGCAATACGAGCGGCACTGCCGAGGCGGCGGTAACACTGCCGCCGTACGGCAGGTCGATGAGTTTGACGAGTGACAGCACGGTGGCAAGGGCGAGCATGACGGCGCCTTCGGTCAGGCGCAGCACGCGGGGATTGATCCCGCCTTGATTGGTTTTTGACATTGAAAACAACTCCTTCTTTGTGATGGGATAAGAAAAGCGTCCCACCGACGAAGGAGGGACGCACTTTGGATCTGTACACTATCACAAAGTTCGGGTTGTACCCGTGGACTATCCCTCCGCCGGCATTATCCGGATCAGGTTCAGGGTTGAGGTGAAACCTCTCTCAGCCGACCGTCGTCAGCACCCCTTGTCGCAAATCTTACCGCCAGTATACCCCCGAAAAACCGCGTTGTCAAGAAAAATTTTGAAATTTTGAAAAAAAGGCTTGACATTTGGGGTAAAACCTACTATAATCGTCTATGCTGTCCAAACGGACGACAAATGTGCCTGTAGCTCAGCTGGATAGAGTGTTTGACTACGAATCAAAAGGTCAGGGGTTCGAATCCCTTCAGGCACGCCAAACAGAAAAAGACCACCCAACAGGGTGGTCTTTTTCTGTTCTTGGCTCTGAAGGGATTCGAAACAAGCTCCGAAACTGCGCGTCCTGCGGACGCAAAGTTTCGGGAGCAACAGTCCGGGGGACTGTTGCGTCAAGCGCGAGGAGAATCCCTTCAGGCACGCCGCAAAACGCAGCGCGTTTTGCAAGAGGAATAGTACAAACTACGGATATTTCCAAAAGGCAAAGCCTTGGGAGCAACAGTCCGGGGGACTGTTGCGTCAAGCGAGAGGAGAATCCCTTCAGGCAATCGGGAAGGCGCGGCACTTGCGGGTGGCTTCACGTGATTGCCCGTAATAACCGTAGAACGGACGCGCAATGCGCGCCCCTACCGTTCACCGTAGCGGTGCGGTCGGTCGTACAACGGACGGGTTGCACCGTCACAAAATGTGTGCTATAATCAAACCGACACGTCCCCCTCGTGGGTGAAACAAAGGAGACCATCATGGATAAGATTTGGACAACGATGTACGAAGCCGCGAAAGCGGTGCTGAACGAGCGGCGTATTTCCGACTACGTCACCTGCGGCGAGGTCGCGGCGGCGGTGTTATCCAAAGGCGGCAACATCTACACGGGCGTGTGTATCGACACCTGCTCGACGCTTGGCATCTGCGCCGAACGCAACGCCATCTTCAACATGATAACCAATGGAGAGCAAGAAATCGACAAGGTGCTGTGTATACTTCCCGACGGCTCGAACGGTGCGCCGTGCGGTGCCTGCCGCGAGTTGATGGTCCAACTGATGGCGGGACATTATCACGCTATCGAAATTATGATGGATTACACGACGGGGCGCACCGTGACCCTCGGTGAACTGACCCCCGAATGGTGGATAAAATAAGGAGACGATCCGGCGATCGTCTCCTTACTGTTTTACTCACCAAACCGTTCGGTGGATTTCATCATGTTTTTCGCACCGATGATCGCACGGCTGCCGCAGAAGCCGCCGTTAAGGAGCGAAATATCCTCCGCCGTGAGGTTGGGGCTGTATTGGAGCATTCCGCAAACGGTGAGTTTCCCTTCGCCCGTGACGCGCGAGAGCACCGCTGTTTTCATGTGGGTATCCTTGTGCGGGATGCCGCACGCCACGTTCAGGTTGGTGACGGCGAGGGTACCGCCTTCCACCAAAAACACCGCCCGCGGCAACTGGCGCGGCGAGAAATTTACCATCTCCGCCACGCCGCGGAAGGTCGGGCGCAGACGCACGTCGTACACCTCGTCGATGGTGATGTCGGTATACGACGTATACACGAACGCGGTGGATTGCGTGTTGACCAGTTGGATCCGTTCGCCGCCGCGGATATCCACCGCCGTGCTTACGTAATCGCCACCGAAGCCGATGACGGTGGCGGTGGTAGCGTCGCCGTCAAATACGAGTGAGCAACCGCCGAGATAGGTGAAGCAACCGAATACCATCTCGTTCTGCACATTGCGGAACACGAAGATCTCGCTTGCCCCTTGCACCTGTCCGAAGAAGCGCTTGCGCGCCGCGGTGTTTTCTTCCCCTTTCAGCAACAAAGCGTCCGGCCACGCGTGCCCGCGCACCAGCGGTTGGTAGTTCAGTTGCACGTCCCGCACGATGCCGTCGGCACTGTTTTGGGCAACGATACCGCATTGCAAAAACGTGCCCCCTACCCCATCGACGTAGTGACGGTCACAACCGTCCAGCAAAACGCCGTTATAGGCATTTAAGAACGAGACGTTTTGTACGTACACGTCGGCGGCGTTTTCGGCATACACCGCAAAGTCGTGCGGTAACGGCCGTTCATGCGTGCGAAGATGCGCCGCCGTTTGCAACGGGTGGCAGACGATAAGCGCGCACACGCCGCTCTTCTCGCCCATCACGATCCCGCGGGCGGTGTGGGCGACGTCCAGCACCGTCGCCGTGTTATACGCCATTTGGCACACGTCTGCCGCGCCGCGCAGTTGCACCCCGTGCGGGATATACACCGTGCTTTCCAAACGGTAGTGCCCCGCGGGCAGATATAACGTGCCGCCCGTTTGCCCCACTTTCTCCAAGCAGGCGTTCAGCGCGGGGGCAACGTCTCGCGCGCCGCTGTTATCGATTTCCACGCCGAGTGCGGCGGGGGTGTAGACGGCGTTTACGGCGGGCGAGCGGGTCTGCACCTGTGCCGCTGCCGCTTGTTTTTCGGTGGCACGGAAGGTCACGATATCGGCGGGCACGGGGTCGAAGCAGACGGTCGCATCATCCGCCGTGCGCACGTTGGTTTTTGCAAGTCCTGCGTTCCCCACTGCCACAAGGGACGCACCGCCCGAAAGGGTAACGGCACGCGCAGGCAAGCGGTTGTTCATCATCAGCAACATGCCGTCGGTCGCGGTGATATCCCCACGGGTGACGGTGCAGTCGATCAGTGACGTTTTGGAGTTGTGTTCGATCACCAGCGGGCGGTCGGCATCGATCACCGTGTCCTGAAACAGCACGGCGGAGAAGGCGGCGTCGGCAGGGATAAGCACACCGCACTCGCAGTTTTCAATCCGCCAGTTGGTGAGTGCCTGCCCGTTGCCGTGGGTGAAGCGGGAGAGAATGCCGACGCGACAACCCTTCACCGTGACGTTGTATCCTTGCCCGTAGCAATTACCCGCGTCAAATACCACACCCGTGTGGAAGCCCTCCACCGTGGAATCGGTGTAATACGACCAGTCGGTACGCTTGAACACCACGCCCGTTGCGTGGTCGAGCATATAGGCACGCAGAGCGGCTTCCTCCTCGGTAAACCGCCCCGAAAACAGCCAGTAATCGGGAGAAAAATGGGTGCGTTCCAGCCGCATAATGTCGCTCACCCGCTCGTCGTAGATGCCTATCGACAACGCGGTGCCGTAGATATCGTACATCGAGGGCGAATCGCCGAGCAACTGCTCCATACCCACCCACGCGTTCAAAAGGGTGATCTCTTTCGCGGTCGCCCAGTGGGCGGTACGCACCGCGGCAGGATATGGGATGGGGTTTTCCACCGTCTGCGCGGGATACCAAAAAGTAACCCCCCGCACACAACTGCTGTGACTGAGCGAAATAAACGGGGTGTTAAACGCCTCGGAGAGCGCGGGACCGCGCCAGCACAGCACCGTGCCGCCAATGGGACTCTTTCCATCGGGACGCGCCCAATCACCGAGCAACGTGACCCCGATCGGCACGGTAATGGGGGTGCGGCAATCGTAGTCACCCGACGGAATATACAGCGAACCGCCGCCCGCCGCCTGCAGACGGTCGAGCAATGCTTGTATCACGGGGGCACAATCCTCTTCCCCGCCATGCAAAAAATCCGTGAGAACATACCCCGCCACCAACGGTTCGGGACGGGCAAAACGCGGGTCGTGTGGGGTGACCGCCTGCCAATAAGGTTCTTTGGTGATCTCCATAACGATACCTCCCCTTGCAGTATGGTTTCAGCATAGCACGCACGGCAGAGAAATGCAATGAAAAAAGGAAAAAACGTCTTTTTTACACCTTTTTACTGGTTTCTTCTATCGACAAGGCGTTTCGGACTTGTTACAATGAGAAAAATGACAGTTGGAGGGAAGAAACTATGAGCATACCCCGTCCGGAATATCCCCGTCCGCAATTTGTGCGGGACAGTTTTATTAACCTGAACGGCGAATGGCAGTTTGGCATGGATGCCGATTTGGACGGTATCCCCGCCCCGCAGGACCCCGCGGTGACGCTTCCCCGCACCATCACGGTGCCGTTTTGCCCCGAATCGGTGCTTTCGGGCATCGGGCATACCGATTTCATCCAAAACGTGTGGTATCGCCGCACCTTCACCCGTCCCGCGACCGACGGGCGGGTACTGCTCCATTTCGGCGCGGTGGACTATCTCGCCACCGTATACATGAACGGGCAGAAGGCGGGCACCCATCGCGGCGGGTATACCCCTTTTACCTTGGATATTACCGGTCTTTTACGTGACGGTGAAAACGATCTTGCGGTACACGCCTTTGACGACACGTTGGACGGCTTGCAGGCGAGCGGCAAACAATCGGTGTGGCCGCAGTCCCGCGGTTGCCATTACACCCGCACCACGGGTATCTGGCAGACGGTGTGGATGGAGTGTGTGCCGTCGGTGTATTTAAAACGGGTCAAGACCCAAACCGATTACCACAGCGGCACGGTGACGTTTGAATCCCTCATTGAGGGCGGTGACCCCGCGGGAAAAACGCTGCGCACTACCGTGTACGCCGACGGTGCGGCCGTGGTTTCGCATACGCAGGAGGCGGCAAGGAACAATGCGTTTGCCGTCACCGTCCCGAACGTGCGGTTGTGGGATGTGAACGATCCGTATCTGTACGACGTCGTGTACGAATTGTCGGACGAGGACGGTAACGTGGTCGACCGCGTGACCTCCTACGTCGGCGTGCGCGGCGTGGAAGTGAAGAATAACGCAATGTATTTGAACGGGCGGGCGGTGTTCCAACGTCTGGTGCTGGATCAGGGCTTTTATCCCGACGGTATCTACACCGCCCCCACCGACGACGCGTTGCGGCAGGACATCGTGCTTTCGCAGGAACTGGGCTTCAACGGCGCGCGCTTGCATCAAAAAGTGTTCGAAGAACGGTATCTTTACCATGCAGACAAGTTGGGCTACCTCGTGTGGGATGAGTACGGCAACTGGGGGGTAGATTACGGCAATCCCTTGGCGATCCATCCCTACTTGCAGGAATGGCTGGAAGTGGTGGAGCGGGACTACAACCACCCCGCACTGATCGGTTGGTGTCCGTTCAATGAAGCGGAGATGGCGGGCGGCAAGCCCGTCACGTATCCCGACTTATTGCGGACGGTGTACCTTGCCACCAAAGCGGTGGACGCGACCCGACCCGCCATTGACGTGAGCGGCTATTACCACGTCCACCCGACCGACGTGTATGACGTGCACGATTACGATCAAAACCCCGAAACCTTCCGTGCCCGTTACGCGGATCTCGCTATCGGCAGTGAGGTGATGGACCCGTACCACGGCCATTCACAGGAATACCGCGGCGGCGCATTCTTTGTGAGCGAATACGGCGGTGCGCGCTACAGCTCAGCGGAGGCGGACGTGGCGTGGGGTTACGGCGAAGCGCCCGCCGACGAAGTGGCGTTTATGGATCGCTACGTCGGTCTGACCGAGGCACTGTTGCAAAACCCCAAGGTGTGCGCGCTGTGCTACACCCAGATTTACGATGTCGAGCAGGAGCAAAACGGCTTGTATACCTACGCGCGTGAGCGTAAGTTCACCGATGCCGGCTATGCCCGTATCCGTGCCTGCAATACGCAGGTCGCGGCAATCGAAAAGGAAAAATAAAAAGACAGCCACTCACCGTACGGTGGGTGGCTGTCTATTAAAATTCGTTCAAAAACCGTTTCAGCTTCGCACCCGAAAGTCCCATCACGGTGTAAAAATCGCCGTGCAGGGCTTCAATATAGACCATACCTTTCCCTTGGATACCGTATGCCCCCGCTTTATCCATCGGCTCACCGGTGGCGATATAGGCGGCGATATCCTCCTCGCTCATCGGATAAAAGGTGACGTCGGCGGTATCGTGAAAGCCCGCGCATTTTTGGGGAGAGCAGACCCACACGGCGGTGACCACTTGGTGGGTGTTTCCGGAAAGTTTACGCAACATCGCCGCGGCGTCGGCTTCGTCGGCGGGTTTGCCGAGCGGCTCGCGACCCAACCAGACGGTGGTGTCCGCCCCGATGACGATACGGTCGGGGTGGTCGTTCGCCACCGCTTCGGCTTTGGCGCGCGCCACCCGCAACACCGCTTCCTGCGGGGAAAGCGACGCGTCGGGCGGCGGCTCCACCCCGTCGGGTGCGGGCAAAATCTCCACGGGAATGTCCGCCAGCGCACAAATCTCCCGTCGGCGCGGCGAGGCGGATGCTAAAATATACGGTGTCACGAAATCACGCCCTTTCGGTGTTTATAGTAGCGGTTTTTGCGGCGTTTGTCAATTGACAAACGCATTTTTTCACTTTATAATGAAGAAAACGGAGGTGTTTTGTATGGTAACGATTCCGAAGGACAATGCGGAGCAACGCTTGATTTACAAAACGGTGGGCGAGCGGGAGATTGAACTGCTGTTTTACCCGCCGCACAAGGCGGTGTACGAGCGTGCGCCCCTTTTGATTCTGATTCCCGGCGGCGGCTGGTCGATGAGTGTGGCGGAGAGTATGTACGGCATGGCGCGTCCGCTTGCCGAAACGTTGCGGGAAAACGGCTTTGCTGCGGCGGCGCTGAGCTACCGCAACCACCGCGACGACGGGGTGATGATGCCCGCCATTGCGGACGATGTTTTCGATGCGGCGTCCTATCTCGCACAGTACGCCGCCACGCTCGGCATCGACCCGCACCGTCTCTTTACCTGCGGGCATTCGGCGGGTGGCCACTTGTCCTTGATGCTGGCGTATGCGCCGTGCGATTTCGGCGCACAGCGTGTGTATAACGCCCCCTTTACGGTGTGCGGCAGCGTGCCGATCTCGCCGCCCGTCAGCATGGGTGCGACCCCGCAGGAGCTGGAACGCTACCGCTTCAGCAGAGGGCTGGGGCATCTGTTTGTCGGCTGTGAGGGAGAATTGGCGCACTACAGCCCCTTGTGGTGGGCGCAGAACGGACACGGTGTCCCCACCATGACGGCGGCGGGCGACCGCGACTCGCTGGTGTCCGCCGTCAACAGCGAGGATCTGTGCGAAGCGCTGCAGGTGCACGGCATCCGCGGCGAGGTGTTGATCTCCCACGGTGGCGGGCATTGCCTGGAGCCGATCGAATGCGAGGCGGTCAGCCTCTCGCTGGCCGAGGTGCTCGCGCAAATGGCCGACTTTGTGTTGACGCTGTAAAAACAAAAAAGGAACGGGTGCTTCCCGTTCCTTTTTCATTTAAAAGAATTTTTTGTTGATAAACAGTGCGAGCCCGATGCAGAGGATCTGCAAGGCGTTCACCTGCATGCGAAAGCTGAAGGACAACGTAATGATGGACAGATCCAGCGTGATGGTGTCCAGTCCCACCGATTCGCCCCACGTCAGCCATTTCAGCCATTCTACGTTCGCGGTGAGGTGCGCGACCAGCGCCGACACCACCAGTGCCGCGAGCAACAAAAAGATCAGGATCAGTACGTTTACGGTACCTTTGGTTTTCATACTACATTCTCCTATTCTACGCCGCGGCGGTACAGCCCACGGGTGATCTCCCCCGTCGCCTTGCCGCCGTTGCGGTAGGCAAGCACGGTTTGTCCGCACTCGTCGGGTGTTTCCACCGTGAAGTGCAAAAGATAAAAGTCCGCGGCGGGCACTTCGTTCAGACGATCTGCCCAGTAAAGCGGCACGGCGTTGAGCAGTTCGGTACAGCCGCCTGCACACGCGGTCGGAAAGGTCACGCCGCGGCGGTCGGTCACCCCGTCCGACGGGGTGCAGGACGCGCACGACGCCCCCTCACATTGTCGCGGGCAGTTGCGGGTGAGCATCAGCGGTTGCCGACCGTACAAAAGCAACCCCGTAGGAAGGGGGCTTACGGCGGCAAACGCCGTCTGTTTGAAGGTGAGTTCCATCGAAAGGGTCGCCGCCGCGAGGCCTTCGGCGGCGTACGCCGCCACCGCTTCACCGTTCATAAGATTCAACCCGAATCCGCCGACGGGAATCAGTCCCGCCTCTACGGCGAGCGGGACGGCGCCCACGTTGTTGCACAGTGCGTACCGCACGCCGCTTTGTGCCGCAGCTTTCAGTTCACGGCGCACCGCGTCTTCACTGCCGAACATCCCGCGCGGGATCTCCACCCCCCACGGGGTGTCACACTGCTCACCCAGCGGCAAAAACCAGCCGTCGGCGGTGTGCCGCACCGTATCGGTCAACTGCGCGGCAGAGGAAAGCCGCACCAAAAGGTGGGGCTTTTCGTTCGCCCACAGCGGGGACTCCTGCCGCGAAACGGCAGGGGGTAACTTGTCGGAATATACGATTTCTGCGGGTTTTCCACGCAACACTTCCAACTGCTCCAACGCTTCGCGGCGCAGGGCGTTCAGGGCGGAAACGGCAAAAGCGCCGTCTCCCTCCACCGTTACCCGTTGCATCACGAAGGGGGTGCCGCCCGTCTTTTGCAGTTGTGCCGCCACCCGTTCGGTCGGCAGGGGCGGTCGGTCGGACACCGCCGTTTCACCCGTCACCGTCACGGTGTGGGTGCCGTCGGTCACCTGAAGGGTCAGTGGTCGGGCGGGCTGTGCCGTCAGCACGGCGGTCACGCTCACGCGCCCCACTTCACGGTCGTACGACCGCTGAAGGTCGCGCAGTACGCTTGCCGCGGCGGTCACGTCCTCGTGCCGACGATACCCAAACATACCCCCGCCGCGCTTGGCGGTGTAATAACCGTCGGTAAAACCGCTTCTGGAAAATACGGACTGTAGATTTTCGCGCGCCGTCGCATCGGGTGTCACGCCGTCCCGCAGGGCGGCGTAGTACGCGGTGGCGGCGGCCACGTATTCGGGACGTTTCATCCGTCCCTCGATCTTCAGCGAGCAGACCCCCGCCGCGACCAAGGCATCAAAATGGTCGGCAAGCGAAAGGTCCTTCAGGCTCAACGCATAACGGTCGGTGGTGGGCGCGTGCTTTCGGTCGGATGCCCGAAACGGCAGACGGCACGGCTGGGCACAGCGCCCGCGGTTGCCGCTTCTGCCGCCGAGCATGGCGGACAGATAACACTGCCCCGACACCGACATGCAGAGAGCCCCGTGTACGAATACTTCGAGTTCACAGCCGAGACCCGCGCAGGCGGCAATTTCGGCGGCGGACATTTCCCGTGCCAATACCACACGGGAAAAGCCCGCGTCTCGCAAGGCGCGCACGCCCGCGGGAGTGTGGCAGGAAAGCTGGGTGGACGCGTGCAGCGGCATTGCGGGCAACGCCGCCGTTAAGCGACGCGCCAGACCGCGGTCCTGCACGATGAGGGCGTCCACCCCCGCCGCGGCGGCGGTATGCGCCACGGCAAGCGCCGCGTCCATTTCGTCCTCCCGCACCAGCGTGTTTAGCGTTAGATGCACCCGCACGTTACGGGCGTGACAATAGGCGACCGCCGCCCGCAGAGCGGCGTCGTCAAAATTCTGTGCGTTTTGCCGTGCGTTGAAGGCGGCGGCACCGAGATAGACGGCGTCCGCCCCGCTGCGCACTGCCGCCGTCAACGCCTCGGGCGAGCCGACGGGTGCGAGGATCTCCACGCGGGACATCTTATTCCTGACCGAGCATCGCCAGTTTCTGGCGGAGCAGGGAGTTTTCCTGGCGCAGACGGTCCGCTTCCATGCGGGCGCGGGCGTTGTCATCCAGATATTCCTTCATCTGCGCACGCAGATTGTCGGAAGCGTGCAGAGCTTTTTCGGCGGTATCCGCCTGATCCAGCGCCACCAGCACCGCCGCCATCGACAGCGAGATGCGCGGATTGACCAAAAGTTCCTTCATGGCGCGTTCCACACGGCCCGCCAGTTCTTCCATATACTCGGGTGCTTCGTCGGTGGACAGTGCGTATTCACTGCCGCAGATCATCAATTTAACCTTATTCATACTCCGTCAAACTCCTCTCACGCTTTGAATTGTTGCAGATATTCACCTACGGTGCAGTTCGCTTTGCGTGCCGCCGCGCGCAGGTCGAGATACAAGCGGTGGTCTGCCTGCTGTACCGCGAGTACGGTGGGCACGTCGTCGGGGAACGCCTCACGCAGACGGTCTTCCACCGACGCGGTCTGCTCCTGCGGCAGGGACGGACGTCCGCCCACGCTGCGCTGATAGGTGAAGCCGCCCAGCGCAAAGAACTCGTCCAGTTTTCCTTCGTAGCCGATCAGACGGCGCAGTTCGGCACCGCGCTCCGCGAGCTTTTTGTGCTGCGTGTTCAACCGCACCACCACCCCGTCGGGGAAATCCCGGCGCAGACGGGCAAAGTAGGTATCCAAACGCTTTTGCAGATGGTCACCCCACGGTGCGTCGGTTGCCGCATCGACAGCGGACTCTTCTTTGGCGGCGGGTACCGCCTCTTCTGCGGCAGGTGCGGTCTCTTCCGCCGCATTCGGCTGTGCGGTTGCGGTCATGTCTTCCGCGACTTCTTCGGTTTTTGCCGTTTCTTCCACGGCGGGTGCGGCTGTTTCTGCCGTCTCCTTTGCAGGACGGCGACCAAACAGACGATCCAAAATACCCATAAGTTAACCCCCTTTTTCTTGCGAGTGCGAAAACGCACCCCCTTTTATGAAAAACAGTATACCACACTGAAAATAAAAAATCTACCCCCTTGGGGCATATTTTTGAAAAAATTTTCTACCCCCGCGAAAAACGTAAAAAATCGTCCAAAACACAAAGAATGTTCAAACCCTCTTTACAAATAGCAGGGTTTTATCCTATAATATAGGAGTATACATTCTTTTGTGGAATGAGAAAGCAAGAAAGGAACGGTCGTATGATCAAAGTAGACCATCTCACCAAGCGGTACGGTAGTCACGTGGCGGTGAACGACATCAGCTTTGAGGTACATGAGGGCGAGATCCTCGGTTTCCTCGGGCCGAACGGCGCGGGGAAAAGTACCACGATGAATATTCTGACGGGATACCTCTCCGCAAGTGAAGGACAGGTGTCCATCAACGGGTACGACGTACTCGAATCCCCCAATCAGGCGAAAGCCAATATCGGGTATTTGCCCGAACATCCCCCGCTGTATCTCGATATGACGGTACGGGAGTATTTGGATTTTATGTACGATCTGAAAAAATGTACCCTCCCGCGTGAACAACATATCGCGGAGATCTGCCGCATTTTGAAGATTGAGGAAATGTACCCCCGTCTGATCAAAAATCTGTCGAAAGGGTACCGTCAGCGCGTCGGCTTTGCGCAGGCGCTTATCGGCAATCCGCCCGTGCTGGTGCTGGACGAGCCGACGGTGGGTCTGGACCCGAATCAGATCATTGAGATCCGCACCCTCATCAAAAGTTTGGGCCGTCATCACACGGTGATCCTCTCGTCGCACATCCTCTCCGAGATCGAAGCGGTGTGTGACCGCATCGTGGTCATTCACCGTGGCAACATCGTGGCGGACAGTACCGCGGCGGACCTTTCCCGTAAGTATTCGGAAGACCGCCGACTGACCGCCCGTGTGAAAGGGCCTGCGGCGGAGACTGCACAACTGCTTGCGTCTGTTGCGGGTGTCAAAAAAGTCACCCCGCTCGGCATGCGCGAAGCGGGCATGTACGATTTCGTGATCGAGCCGAAGGAGAACGTGGACGTGCGTGAGGAGATCTTCCGCCGTCTGGCCGAGCGCAACTGGCCGCTCGTGGGTCTTCGGTCGATGGAAATGTCGCTTGAAGAGATCTTTATTGAGTTGACCCGTGAGCAACCGCTGTTGCCGACGGGTAAGAAGGAACGTCGCAAGGCAAAGGAGGCGGAGAAATGAGCGCGGTATACAAGCGCGAGATGCGCGCCTATTTCACCTCGCCGCTGGGTTATGCGGTGCTGGCCATTCTGTTTGCGTTTTCGGGTTTTCTGTTTTATTCCTACAACCTGTCGGCGGGCGATACCTCGCTGGTCGGCGTGTTTGACACACTGTTCATCATCACCCTGCTGATCGTGCTGCCGGTGCTGTCGATGCGTCTGTTCAGCGACGAAAAGCGCCAGCGCACCGATCAGGCGTTGCTCACCGCCCCCGTGAGTTTGACGGGCATCGCGCTCGGCAAATTCCTTGCGGCACTCACCGTCTTTGCGGCGGGCATCTCCATCACGCTGATCTACGGCGTGGTCATCGCCTTTAAGGTGTCGCCCGATTGGTCGGTGTTCTTCGGCAACTACGTGGGGCTTTTGATGCTCGGCGGTCTCATCATCGCCATCGGTCTGTTTATCTCCAGTTTCACCGAAAGCCAGTTCGTGTCGGCGATCGCCACCTTCGCGGTGTCGTTTATGTTGATGATGGTGGACGATCTTACTTCGATCTTTACCTCCAACACCTTCGTGGTGGAAGCGGTGAGTTTTCTGTCGGTGTATCAGCGGTACTACAACTTTACCGTGGGCAGTATCCACTACGCCGACGTGGTGTTCTTCCTCAGCATGCAAGCGTTGTTCATTTTCTTGACGGTCCGTTCGCTCGACCGCAAGAGATGGAGTTAAGGGAAAGGAGGGCCTTTTTAATGGATAACGAAAACAAAGTCGTCGAAACGGGCACTCCCGCCCCGAAGAAGCGGCGTGTTAATCGCCGCCTGCGTTACGGTGCGACCGCAACGGCGTTGACGGCGGTGGTGGTTGCTGCGGTCGTCCTTTTGAACGTGTTGGTTACCGCACTTGAAAACCGGTTCCCGCTTACACTGGACTTGACGGCGGACGAGGTCTTCACCCTGTCGGAAGATACGCTGAAGATCGTCGAGGATATCGAAGACGAAGTGCAGGTCATCGTGTTTCAGGACGAGTCGTATTACAGCACCCCTGCCTTCAACGACGAAGTGAACACGGTGGTGCGCCAGTTTTACGAAGCGATGCGCCAGTGCCACAGCGCCACCAACGGCCGCATCACCACGCAGTACATCAATTATGCGGACAACCCCACGCTGGTGAAACCGTACGCCCAATACGAGGTGGATGAAAACTCCATTCTGTTTTTGAGCGGCAACCGTTCGGGCGTTATTGCCATGACCGATCTGTTTGCCTACGACCAGCAGACCTATTACTACTACGGCGAGATCGACGTGACCGAATCCTTGGTGGATCGCGCCATCGCGAGCAATCTCTTGAAAGTGACGGGCAACCTGGCCCCCGTGGTGATGCTCACGGGTCACGACGAAAATTCCGCCACCGTGTCCAACATCAAGGCGGTACTCGCGAACAACGCGTACGAAGTGGAAGAGTGCGACCTCACCCGTTCCGAGGTGATCAATGAGGACGCCATTACACTGGTCATTCCCGCTCCCGCCACCGACTACAGTGCGGAGGAGATCGCGGTCATCAACGCGTGGTTGCAGCAGAAGGGCGAATACTCCCGTCACTTGGTACTGTTTACCGACTACGCCGCCGACTGCCCCAATCTGTACGAGTTGGTGGAAGAGGAATACGGCATCACCGTGACCGACCATATGATCCGCGAGACGGTCAGTTATTACAGCGACAACTACACCCCCTACGGCGACATTCCCGAATCGGAATTTTCCGCAGGCGTGACCGATAAAAAGGTGCTGGTGCCGAATATTCAGCAGTTGCTCCTGAACAAGGAGAACAACAGCGATCTGTCGCTGTACAACGTGCCGCTCGTAACCTTCGGTGACACCGCACAACTGGTGGATATTCCCGACGAGTTGGACGCTGAGGAGGAACCGGTGCCCTACGATGCCGAAACCTACCCCGTCGTCGGTGCGGCGGTGGCGCACAAGCAAGTGCCCTCTCCCACCATGGATATCACGGTGCATTCCTACGCCGCAGTGTTCGGCAGTCCGCACTTTTTGAACGAAAGCGTGCTGACCTACTTTAACACGGCGGAAAACGAAGAACTGTTCATGAACGTGTTCAACACTTTGTCGGGGTCGGACAATACCGTTACCGTTTCCAGCCGTTCCATGACGGCGGAGGTGTTGGAGTTCGAGGCAGGCGCCGCAAAGGTGCTGGGTCTCGGCGTGTTTGCCATCGGCCTGCCGCTCGCGACCTTGCTTCTCGGCATTGTGCTGTTCCTCAGAAGGAGACACTTATGAGTGAGTTCGAAAAAAACCAACTCCCCGAAGAGCCGATGCGTGAAGCTCCGCAGGCGCAGGGTCTTTCGGATATTGAAGCGTTTGCCTCCGCCGCTACCCGTGAGGTGGCAAAACCGCCGCGCAAAAACCGTCGGTTGACGGTGCTGGTCAGCACACTCGCGGCGGTGGCGGTGCTGGCGGGCGCGGTGTTCGCTCTGCCCGCGCTGTTCCCTGAACCGGAGGAGCCGGAGGAGCCGGACGTGCCCGATACCTCGGTGACCCTGCTGGACAAAGAGCTGGACGCCGACGGTAAAAAGATCGAATATCCCGTGCGATCGGTGCGGGTCACCACCGCACTGGACGATTATACCCTGTCGCTGGGTGAGGACAACGCGTGGGAATTACAGGGCGAAGAAAACTTGCCGCTGAACGTCACGGCGGTGGAAAATCTGGTGGATTCTCTCATTTACGTGCAGGCGCAGGACACGGTGGACGAAGGCGTCGTGGATATGAGTGAATACGGGTTGGATACTCCCGCTCTCACGCTTCACACGGTGTACGCCGACGACGCCGCCGTGACGCTGGAATTGGCGTCGCTTACGGTGGGTAACGGGTACTACCTGCGTCTGAACGGCGGCGATACGGTGTATCTGATGAACGATACCCTCGCCGAGACGGCGATGAAGCAACCCGAAACATACGTGAGTCTGGCGGTCGTCACTGCTCCGTCGGTCAATGCCGACGATGCCAACGGCACCGTGATGATCAAGGAACTGTCGCTGACGGGCGCGTTGCGGGACAACGTGATCACCACCATCCGCCCGAAGGAAGAGGCGGACGGTAAGGAATACGAAAATACCAGTTATCTGCTCACCGCACCCTACAAGACGGCGACCGACAGCACGGTGACCACCAAGGTGTTTGCGGTGACCGAGATCACCGCCGAAGAAGCCGTGGTGTTGCACCCGAACGCGGCGCAACTGAAAGAGTACGGGCTGGACGAGCCGCAGTCGGTTGCGAAGATCGAACTCGGTGTGTTCACCTCCACCGCGGGCGCTGACGGCACGATCACCTCGTCGGGGTATTACAACGAGCAGTTGCACCTTGTAAAACTCGGCAAAAAGACCGCGGACGGCACGGCGTACTACGCGATGGCGGATACCCGCGACGTGATCTACCGCATCCATGCCGAACAGGTGCCGTGGGCAGAGAAGACCTACCACGATTTTGCGAATCAATATCTGTTTTTGCGCAATCTCACGTCGCTTCGTTCCATTACCTGCACGGTGAACGGCAAGGAATACGCCTTCGAATTTACCCATATCCCCGAGGGAGATACGCTGGACGATGAACTTACCGTGAAACTGAACGGTGAGATCTTGCGTACCCACGAATTCCGCGTGCTGTATCAGGTGCTGATGACCCTCTACCGCACGGGTGCCGCGCCCGCCGAGCCGCAAGGTGAGCCGCTGCTCACCTTGCGGGTGTCTTCGCTCGACGAAAAGCTCGCCGATCGCGTGATCGACATCTACGCACACAGCGGCAGCGTGTGTATCGCCCGCACCGAAACGGGCGATACCTACAAAATGACCGCATCCCGCGTGCTGGACGCGATCGAGCAGATCGAAAATTACGTCAGCGGCGAAGACGTGATCAATCGGTTTTAATAGGTAGTAAAACAACGGCAAGCGAATGGACTTGCCGTTGTTTTTGTTAAACGGAATCGGGTTTGAATGCTCACCCTAAGGTGAAAAGAGCAAAAGCAGGGCGAATTCTATCTCGTTACGGGTTGTTCTATAATTCTTTCCAAAATTCTCTTTTCTTTTTGTTGTTTATGTGATAGAATACTTTGTGACGGAAGGAGAGAGTGAGATGTTTTTTTCAGGCATTGATCCCACTTTAACAGTGGAAAAACTGCAAACCGCGCAAGAAGGACAATTTTTCGACAGAAAAAGTTCCCGCCTTGCGTCTCGCGATTTTGCTCATCATCTTTCAGCGTTCGCAAACGCTTCCGGAGGACTCGTCGTTCTTGGAATAGAGGATAATGGCGAGATAACAGGCGTTTCTCTTGAAAAAGAAAATGAATTTCGCAAAACCGCACTCGATCATTTGCAAACAATGCCCAAATATAAACTTGAAATTATCGATTGTCCGTTAACTTCCGGAGCATCTGGTAAAATTATGCTGTTTCACATTGAAGCCAATGTCAACGAAATAATTAAGACGAAATCAGGAGATGCCTATCTTCGCGTCGGTGATTCTTCTCGAAAATTGAACTCCGAGCAATTATCGGCTTTGGAATACTCCAAGGGGCTAAAAAGTTTTGAAGCGAGAACTATAGATGACGCCACTTTAGAAGACTTGGATCAACGATTGATTCAAAAATATGTAGACGTCTTAAACCCTGCTGCCAGTTCGCATTTGGAAGTCTTAAAAGGGCGTGGGCTCATTCGAGAAAAAGAAGGCAATTACGAAATAACCGTTGCGGCAATTTTGCTGTTTGGCAAACAGCCTACTCGTTTTCTGCCGGGAGCAAGAGTCCGTTTCCTTAGATACGAAGGTATCGTGGCGGAAGTCGGTGAAAAGTTCAACCTTGTAAAAGACATTACTTTTGAAGAACCCCTTGATCAATTGCTGATTTCCGGACAACGATTGTTAGAATCTCAAATGAGAGAATTTCAGCAATTAAGCAAAGACGGTGTGTTTAAGAAGATACCGGAATATCCTGCCTTTGCTTGGCTTGAAGGTTTGGTTAACGCCGTGGTTCATCGAGATTATTCCATACAAGGCGATTATGTGCGTATTACCATGTTCGATGACCGAATTGAATTTACGAGCCCCGGTTGTTTGCCTAATATTGTTACTGTCGACAATATACAAACAACTAGATTTTCGAGAAATCCGATGATCGCTCGAGTTTTAAGTGATTTCGGTTGGGTGAGAGAATTAAACGAAGGTGTAAAAAGAATCTATACTGATATGCAATCATTTTTTCTTGATCCACCTGTTTTTAGTGAGCCGAACGGAAACACGGTTAAGCTGGTGCTGAAGAACAACATTGCCACAAGATCCGTTAGAAGAATCGCATCCCAAATCCCTGCATGGAGTGAGTATTGGAAATCACTTAGTCCTCTTGATCAGGCAATAATTTTCTACATCGCCAATCTTGACCGATGCACGCCTAGAGATCTCGCAGAACTAACGGGGCGGTCGCGCCCAACTGTAAGTAAACGTGTTCAGCAATTGATCGAGAATAAGATACTTGAAGAACACAGCACCTCACCTCAGGATCCTACAAAATATTATACTTTGAAGTGATTTTGAAAATGCTACTTGTAGAAATATAGTGTTACTTTAAAACGAATGTTTCATCATTGCTACTATATGTGGTTAAGAATTCATATAGAGTACACAATATATTGATAAATACTTAAAAATACTTAAAAATACTTAAAAATACTTAAAAATACGAAACAAGGGGGCTGTCGCGTTAAGAGGCAGCCCCCTTCCTTTTTCGACAACCGCTTGTAAGCGGTTGCATTTTGCGACTTTTTGTGATATACTCCCCTTGTCCGCGGTCGAGGAAGCAGGTGGGATTCCTGCACGAGCCCGTCGCCGTGAGGTGCATTTTTGCAGTACCGTCTTATCCGCCGCCGCAGGCGGAGACACGCCATTGGGAATCCCCCGAGAAGGCCGACGGTATTTGGCACTTAAGTCGAAATACTCGCGCGGACAAAACCCATCACTGCGTTACGAGTGCTGACGGATGGGAAAACAAAACTAAGGAGATATGCACAATGAACAAGACACGCAAACACAACTTGCTGTCGTCGCTTCTGTGTGCAGTGCTGATTGCGGCTATGGCACTGAGCATGATGGGGTGTAACGAACAGCCGAAAGAAGAGCCGAAGATTCCGACTGCCGCAACCACAACCGAGGGCACTGCTGCCACGACCGTGGCAAAGGTAACCTTCACCTTCACCGTAACCGATAAGGGTGGTAATTCGAAGGATTTCACCATCGCAACCGACAAGAAAACCGTGGGTGACGCACTGCTGGCGGAAGGTCTGATCGAAGGTGAAAACGGCGCATACGGCTTGTATGTAAAAACGGTGAACGGGATCACCGCCGATTATGACACGGACAGCACCTACTGGGCGTTTTACGTGAACGGTGAATACGCTTCAAAGGGTGTGGATCAGACCGAAGTCGTGGAAGGCGCGAAGTACGCCTTTAAGGTAGAGGGCTGATGAAACTCACTGTGCGCCAAACCGCCGTGTTTGCCATGTTGGGGGCGTTGATGTTCGCCACCAAAAAAGCGATGGAGTTTTTGCCGAACATCCACCTTGTCGGCGTGTTTATCGTCGCCGCCACGGTGGTATACCGTGTGCGTGCGCTGTATCCGCTGTATTTGTTCGTTCTGCTGGACGGCTTGCTTTCAGGGTTTTCCATGTGGTGGGTGCCCTATCTGTATGTTTGGACGGTGCTGTGGGGTGCCGCTATGTTGCTCCCCCGCCGTCTGCCGCCGCGTATCGCACCCTTCGTGTGGGGTGGAGTGTGCGGCTTGCACGGGTTGCTGTTCGGGGTGCTGTACGCCCCCGCGCAGGCACTCTTTTTCGGCTTGTCGTTTGAAGGAACGCTCACGTGGATCGCGGCAGGATTGCCGTTTGATGCCATTCACGGAGCAAGCAATTTCGTGAGCGGTGTTTTGCTGATCCCACCGCTGGTGGCGGTGATGCGCCGCGTGGAAAAAGGAACACACGAATAAAAAACGGGCTGTCACGTCGCCGTGACAGCCCGTTTCATTTCGCCGTAAGCAGAGGAGGCATATCCGAACCCGATTTTAACGGGCCGATTTTCCCCTCGGCTGTGTTAAAATACTGTTTTTAGCCTTGCCGATGAAAAAATCGGCTC
>SVPJ01000060.1 GCA_015065885.1 Oscillospiraceae bacterium
CCGGGTGTTCGAGGGAGGCACCGTCGTGTTGCCCTGCTGATTATTACCGGTCGTGGTGGTCGTCGTAGTGGTGGTGCCCGGACGATTATTACCCGTGGTGGTAGTCGTGGTAGTGGTAGTGGTAATTCTGGTCGTAGTGGTCGTGGTGGTCGTGGTGGGGTCTTTATCGTCGTCCGACGAAGCACCGACGCAGGTGATGATGCCGGCGTCGCTCATCGTCTTACCGGTAACCAGACCCTGCGCCCACTCCATGAAATAACCGTCGTAGGCCTCGGGGTTGCTGAGGCAGGCGGGAGGAAGTTTCTCTTCGTGCAGATGCAGAGAAAAACTGAACATAAACTTTTCGCCGCTCTCCAAGCCGTCACCGCCGAGCCAGGAGTGCTTCAGCGCGATCTCGTAGGTGGTGGTATACTTCGCATCGTCACGGCCGACGAAATAGTAGTAATCCGCACCCGCGCCCTTGCTCATATCGGTCACCTTGTTCGCGCGCAGGAAGTCACCAACGTCGTAGTCGGTCCAGCGCATACCAAGCTGACGGTTTTGCGACTCGTTATACGCAAAGCCGAGTTCGTAACGGGCGGAATTGTCAAACATGCCGCTGGTGCCGTGACACACCTGCACCTGCAAGCAGTCCTCACGCCACAAGTCCCACCCTTGCACGCGGTTGTTCACGTGCTCTTCATCTTCGATCTGCAAGGCGAAATAAATGTATTCCGCATCCCAGCCGAAGTAGGCGTTGCCGTTACCGTCGGGCGGAAGTTCGGTGAAATCGTCACCGTCGGGATAGGACCACAAAAGGCCGTCGCCCGCGGCAAGCGAGTCCTGCGTAAAGTCGATCTTGGTCGCCTGCTTCCACGCTTTGTCGTCCAACTTGCCATCCACCATAGGACGGACGGTGATCTTGTTTGCCGATACCGTCGGACGGTCGTAATTATCGTTCGGCAACGGAGTCGCCACTGCGCTTGCCGAAATTACCGTAAGCGACAGCAACAGGCAGACCGACAACAGAATCGACAGCCATTTTGCGAAAGTTTTCATAGCACATTTCTCCTTTTGACAATATCGTTCTGTTTTTATACTAACAAAATCCGCCGTCCCCGTCCATAGTGTTCTTTTCGGAGAAGGTTGCGTTTTGTTCGATTTACCTTCCCGCCAAGCGGCACAATTCCCGCCCGACCGCGTGCATTACCCGCAGATTGTGTTCGGGCGTTGCGAGCGGATGCGTGTTGAAAAAGTTATCCGCCTCGAGGGTGATATCTCCCGTGTAACCGATCTCCCGCAGGGTACGGCAGACGGCGTCGTAGTCGATCTTGCTGAAATACGGCAGGGTATGCAGATCGCTCACCCCGTCGGTATCGTGTACGTGCAGACATTGCAGACGGTCACAGCCCAACGCACGGATAAACACAGGGATATCCCCGTCCACCAGCGACACGTGCCCGATATCCAGGCACCCGACGATCCACGGAGAATCCAGACGATCCATATACCTGCAAAATTCTGCGGGTGTCGAGCACGTGCTGTGCCAAATCCGCTCGACACCGTTCACCGCCGCCCTCTGCCACATATTCTCCACGGCAATACGGACACCGTATTCTTCGGCATACGGGATCAGACGGCGGTAAAACGCCATATTAAGCTCCTCGAGCCGTGCGGCGTTGTCTCCTTCGCTATAGCGCAGGTGTTGTTTCGGATGCACCACGATGTTCTTCGCCCCCAGGATGGCGGCGATCTCCATCGCTCGCACGATCACGGCAAAACGGCGCTCGTCCTCGGCGGGGTCGCCCGTGCTGCTCGCAAACGGGGCGTGCGACTGGTTGCAGACGATTCCGCAATCGTCCGCCACCGCCCGCAGGCGCTTTGCATAATTACGGTAGTCGTCACCGCATAGGGGGTAGTTTTCGGGATTCTCAAACATCCGAAACAGCGACATATCAAACGCATCAAAGCCTGCTTCGGCGATCTTGCGGATACCATCCTCTTCGCCGAATAAGCGCCCGGGAACGTCCAGTGTCGTTGACAACTTCATACCGTTACCCTCACTTCAACAAATCTCCCACACCGTCAAAAATATATTTTGGGCGGTAGGGGAATTGATCGATATTCTCCCGCGCGGTCACGCCGCTGAGCACCAGCACCGTATCGATGTTGGATTCGATGCCCGCGATAATATCGGTATCCATACGGTCGCCGATAAAGGCGATCTCCTCACTGTGGCAATCGAGTTTACGCAAACCGTGACGCAACATCAACGGGTTCGGCTTGCCCACAAAATAGGCTTTCTTTCCCGTTGCGATCTCGATGGGGGCGATCAGGGCTCCCGTTGCCGGCATCACACCGCGCTCGGTCGGACCGGTAATGTCGGGATTGGTACCGATGAGTTTCGCCCCGCGGTTGACCAGTTCGATCGCCTTTTCGATCTTTTCGAAGCTGTAGGTGCGGGTCTCACCTACCACCACGTAATCGGGGTTGACGTCGTTCATATAGATGCCGTGGTCGTACAGTGCTTTGGCCAGTGCCGCCTCACCGATCACGTACGCCGTGCAACCGGGGGCCTGCGTTGCCAAAAACTCTGCGGTCGCCATCGCACTGGTATAAAAATGATCCGCCGAGACCGAAAGCCCCATGCGTTCCAGTTTCATACTCAACTCATGCGGCGTACGCTCCGAACTGTTGGTGAGAAACACGAATTTTTTGTCGTTATCGATCATCCAGTTGACGAAATCCGCCACCCCGTCCAGAATGCGGTTGCCGTGGTAGATCACACCGTCCATATCGGAAATAAAGCCCTTTTTATTCAGTAATGTATGCATGAAAAGTTTCTCCTCTGATCAGGTTTCGGTAAGGTCGGTTTCGGTCATCACGCCGCCCGTCACCCGTACCGTTTTTATCTCATATTTACCGAAAGCGAGCGGTTTTACCGTGTCGCCCCATTGCAGGGTGGCGGTCTGCTCTTTCTCCGTCGGATTGAAAAGGCGGATCACCCAGCCGTTTCGGTCTTCCGCTTGCTTCAGTGCCGTCCATTGCACCGTATCGGTATCGGTAAGACGGAGAGGCGCGGCGGGTTTTTCGCCTGCCCCTTCGGGGTAGAAAGAGAGCGCCATCGGCGGCATATTAAAGTGTTGCGCCGTGCGCGGAGCTTCCCGCCGCACGGTATCCGCCGTTCCGGCCGTGATGCGGAACGCAAAGTCGCGCTCGCCCTGCTCGATATACGGCATATACCGATCTTGCGGCATCACCTTGCGATTCGGAATGGGGTGGGCACAATACGAGGGAGAACGCAACAGGGTGATATGCAACGTATCCGCCGCACCGTCGAACGCCGCGCCGTAGGTGCCGTTGTTGGCAACGGCTACGGCGGCATCCGTACCGCACAGCACATGATACCGCTGTGCCACGCCCTCTTTCATATCACACGGCATAGGCTCAGCACCGTATGCCTGCTCACCCACACATTCGCGCACATTGAACGCGGCAGGCAGATACAAGCGTGCCATTTTTTGTTTTTCGTTCCACTGAAGGCGCAACTGCACGTCCAGCGTACCGTCTGCCGAGAAGATATACTTTACCACCGCGCGGGAGGTACGGTATCCCAGCACCGCCTCCACCACCGTGCGGGTGTCGCCGCTTTCGATCACGTGTACCGCATCAAGCGGGGCGTCCAAACAGCAGAATTCCGCCGTCTCCTCCGCGGTGAGCAGCGTGAATTCGCCGATCTTGTCCCGCCATGCGTAGGCTTCCATGAACCATGGGTCGTAATTATCCGCAAAAACCTCGACCGCACCCGCGCCCGCCTTCAAATAGGTATGCTCGGCATCGTAGTAGGCGGCAATTTTACCGCTTTTGCGGTCGATCAACAGCGTCTTTCCGCCGCCCGTAAGACGGTAATGATCCCCTTCTGTTTCGGCGGTGGGGGTAGGTTTTTGGGGGAGCGTTTCAAACCCGCAGGCAAAGCGATTCATACGCATCGGCGCGAGGGTCGCGCGGAACACCACCCGCTTGCGCCATTCCAGCGGAATGGTCGAATGTTCCTTCTCGCACTGAGCAGGGCACCGCACACCCGTCTCGCTGTGAACGACGGGTTGCAGAAATTCGTTGTTCCAATTTTGATCCCACAGCATAAACTCCGCCGTGATGTCCCCTTCCACCTCATACGGATACGGGTTGTACACGAAGATCGGAATGGTTTCTTCCGCCGATTTCGGCTGCCCTGCCGCAAGGGCAAAAAAGGCGCGCGCCCGCACGCGGGAGAGGGTTTCCAACCCGTGATCCAACATACGGATCGACATTTCTTCGGCAGGCTGAATGGACGAGCCGGGCAGCATATCGTGGAATTGCACCGTGTTGATGTCGTACAGCGCCGCCGCCAATTCTTCACGCGGGAACGCCATCCCCGTACCGCATGCGGCGTGTGCCGCCATCGCCTCGGTCATATAATACGCACTCTCTGCCGCGCGGTAGGTCTGCTTGATGCGGATCTGACTGGTATAGCACCCCGGCGACCACGACTGCAGGGAATGTGCGAAAGGGGGGAGTTTTTCGCTGTCGAGGGTAGCAAAATATTCTTCGGGGGTGGCGTGTATCATACTGTCCCCCGCCGCCGTCACCTCGCCGATCAGGTCGGTGAGGTCGTCAAGATCCTTCTTCGAAGGGCCGCCGCCGTGGTTGCCGATGCCCCACAAGCAAAGTTCGTCTTTGCCGTCGGGACACTCTTCGTAATACTGTTTGGCTTTTTCGGCGGCGTGTCCTTTGGCGGAATTATAGCCGCCCTTCATACGCACCGCTGTGACCGACGACCCGTCGTACCCTTGCCAGCAGAACTGTTCGGCAGGCAATGTGAGATCGTTCGGATTCGGGCGCATAAACAGATAGCCTGTGTACCCGCTTTTGGCCATGATCTGCACAAGGCCGCGGGTGTGTCCGAAGGGGTCTACGTTGACCGCCACAGTGGGAGCCTTGTCGAATTTTTCGGCAAAATATTGTCGCCCTGCCAGAATTTGGCGAACGAACGACTCACCGCTCGGCATATTGCAGTCGGGTTGCAGGTGCCAGCCACCCATAACATGCCATTTCCCGCGGGCGACCAAGTCTTGGATGCGGCGGAACAGCGCAGGGTCGTATTCTTCGATCCATTGATACAGCAACGCTTCATTATGACAGAAGATGAAATCTTCATATTCTTCACAGAAATCGGCGGCAATGCGGAAGGTGGACAGCGCTTCCGCCGCACCTTCCTCCCACTCCCATTGCCACACGGGATCCAAATGGGCGTTACACAACAAAAAAATCCGTTTTGCCATAGTCAACACGCTCCTTTGAGGGTATCATAGCACACCGCATTTTACCGTGTCAATGTGTTTTTGGATATATTTTATTTGCAGTACGCATCCGCAGATTTTGCACCAACGCCGTCATGTCAATGCGGCGCCAACCAACAAAAAAACAAGGGCAAGCGATTTCTCGCTTGCCCTGTTTTTATAGGTTTACGTTTCAGCAATTATGCTGCAGGAGTCAACACACCGTTCGCATCTGCCACATACTTGCCTGCCGCGCACAGACCGTTGGTCTTCGCCGCCGTGATGGTGAACGTCTTGTTCACGTTCAGGGCACCGTAAGTACCGCTGACGTAGTACAAGTTACCGTCCACTTCCACAACACCCGCATACGAGGGCGCCGCGCCGT
>SVPJ01000020.1 GCA_015065885.1 Oscillospiraceae bacterium
AAACCTTTTTCAGCATAAAACTCCTGCTCGCCGGCGGTGAAAACAAATTCTGCACCGCAGTCTTTGCACACCAGTGTCTTGTCTTCGTACATGGGATTCTACCTCGCTTTAAATTTTTTTGCCCTGTCATTCAAGCTGATACTTTGGTAAACCAATCGTTCCGTTTGAGGTACGCGGGCATTTGTATATGACGAACAGCCGAAACTGTTTCATCCGAATTCAAAACAAGCGGCGCAATTTCGCGCGCGCCCGTTGCAGTGCGTTATCCACCGCTTTAGGGGTCATATGCAGTTGCGCGGCAATCTCCGTATAAGCATCACCGTCGAGATACCGCAAAAACACAGCGTATTCCCGTTCGGTCAACATTTCCCGAACGCGGGACAGGGTGTGGGCGGCATCCTCTTTTTCCTGCATCGTGGCGGCAGGGTCGATCACCAACGTCGCAACGTCCGCCACCGCACTCACGTCTTCTACCGGCACTTCCGTTGCCCGTGCCGCACGGCGGCGCAAGATCGACAAAAGGCGGTTACGCACGCACGCCGAAGCGTAGGTGCGAAACGACACTTCCCGCAAAGGATCAAAGGTGCGGACGGCAGACAAGAGGCCTAAGAGCCCCTCCTGCTGCATATCCTCCACCTCCGCCGCAGGAAAGCGAAAGCGTGCCACCTGTGCGCGAAGCATCGGTTCACACAGTGCCACCAACAAGGTAAAAGCTCTCTCATCCCCTGCCCTTGCCAACAAAGCCAACTCGTGTTCGCGATATAGCGACATATCCTCCGTCAGCGGCAAAACCATGAAAAGCCCCTTCCTTTTCGTGCGCAAAGACTCTCACGCACCACGGCGATTATATGTAGTGTACCGTATTTTATGAGTTTTGTCAACTAAATTTTTTCGAAAATCTAACATTTTTGAGAAAATGCCTAACATAGAAGGGATTAGTTGTGCATTTTCTACAAATTCCAACGGATTTCGCACACCTTTACCACGTTTTTCCGTCTTTTACGTGGTATACCGCCTTCCCTTCGGTACATACTACACTTGTCAGCGGCAGCCCGCAAGCAGGCGGCACCGCACTCCGAAAACACACAGCGGTGTCCCCGTCGGGCTGCCGTTTTGTTCGCGAGTGAGGAACACCTGTTTGGTACACGCAACCGTGTTTGTTCTGCCGCTGTCTGCCGTTGTCCGCCATACGACCGACAACGACAAGGCAGGCGTCGTTCTTTTCGAACAGCGCCTGCCGTTTTTTTATATCACGTAAATGAGAATGCACAGAAGCTGCAACACACTGCCGACCAACACGAACAGGTGAAACACCCCGTGCATATACCGATGCTTTTTACCGAGACCGTACAAAACGGCACCGACGGTATAGGCGATACCGCCGAGCAAAAGCAACCACAGTGCCGCAGCAGACAACGCCTCCATCGTCACACGGGCGGCAAGCACGATACACCACCCCATGCCGATGTAACACGCCATCGAAAACACGGCGTATTTTTTAAGGTCGATCGCCGTGAACACGGTTGCGATCGCCGCGAGACCCCACACGATACCGAAGAGGGTCCACGCCCATCCCGCCGAAACGGGACGGATACCCGAAAGCAAGATCGGCGTATAGGTGCCGGCAATGAGAAAATAGATGGTGCAATGGTCCAGCACCTGCAACACCTTTTTCGCGGTTGACGGGTGAAGACCGTGATACACGCCGGACATCGTGTACAGCGCAATGAGCGACACCCCGTAGACAGCACTGCCGACCACCGCCCACGCATCCGAAAAAAGTGCCGCTTTCAACACACACAGCACCAGTGCCACCACACCGATACCGCCGCCCACGATGTGAGAAACCATATTGAAGACCTCTTCGCCGTGGGTATAGTTCGGAAGCAAACGGTCTTTGAGTTTCGTTCGCGTCAAGACGTTACCGCTCCTTTCCGATAAAGAACAGTGCCATCGTACCGGGACCCGAGTGTGCGCCGATGACGGGACCGACGTTGACCGTGAGATCCACCGTAATGCCGTATTCCTCCTTCAGCATAGCCGCCAACTGTGCGGCCTCCTCTTCGCAGTCGCCGTGCGAAATGAACACAGGGCCTTCGCGATCCACCGCCAGTTCGCCGTACTTATCCGCGAGCGCTTTCAGCGCCGCTTTACGACCGCGCACTTTAAATCGGTTGATAAGATGTCCTTCATCATCCATGTGCAACACAGGTTTGATACCGAGTACACCGCCGAGCAACGCCACCGCCGAGCTGACGCGTCCGCCGCGTTTCAGATACACGAGATCGTCCACCGTAAACCAGTGACACTGGTGCATACGCTGTTCTTCCACGAAACGGGCGACTTCCTCGAGCGTGGCTCCCTTTTCCTTTTCGCGTACCGCCAGATAGAGCAACATACCGAAGCCTGCCGACGCCGACAGGGTATCCACCGCGCATACACGACGCCCTTCATACGCTTCCTCCAGTTCTGCCGCCGCCATACGCGCACAGTTGTAGGTGGTGCTGAGCCCCGAGGAGAAACCGATGTACAACACATCGTTTCCGTTTTTCAACTCTTCTTCAAACAACTGACGGAAAGCCTCGCTGTTAACCGCCGAAGTCTTCGCCACACCGCCGTCCCGCATACGTTGATAAAACTCTTTCGGGGTCAATTCAAAGTTGGTATATACCGTTTCTTCCCCCACAAACTGAAAGGAAAGATCGCACCGTTTGACACCCCATTCTTCCAGCATCGCGGGCGAGATGTCGCATGCCGAGTCGGTGTAAATAACGTAAGGATTCATATTTCGTTTCCTCCATCACTCAATTCAAACTATGCCCATAGTATACACGCTTTCACCGCCCGTAGACAACCTACTGCCGTCTCGCCGCGCTATACCGTCGCAAAACGAGCGGTAGACAGAACAAAAACCGACTCTACTTGCGGTAGAGTCGGTTGTAGAATGCTTAAATTTTACATTATTTTCATTGATTTTTTCGGGAGAGTGTGGTATTATGGGTGTAGATTATCGGAAAGGACGGAGGTCTATGCAAGATATTAAAGCCATCGTCGCCAAAAACATTGCCGCTCTGCGCGGCGCACGCGAAATGACACAACTGGAACTTGCCGAAAAACTCAATTATTCCGACAAAGCCGTTTCCAAATGGGAGCGCGGCGAGTCGTTACCCGACATTACCGTTCTGATCGCTATTGCCGATCTGTTTGAGGTATCGCTGGATCATCTGCTGCGTCCCGAAACCGACAGCAAATTCGTCCGTGCCAAGCGTGCCAGCCGTCGGCGTCACAAGAATCGCGGATTTATCACGGGGATGTGCGTGGTACTGGTGTGGTTGCTCGCCATTTTGCTGTTTATCATTTTGGATATTCTTGCCAAAACGACGTGGGGACCGTGGTTGCCGTTCCTCTATGCTATCCCCGCCACACTCGTCGTGTGGTTGATCTTTAACTCGATGTGGTTTAATCCGCGCCGCAACTTCTTTATCATATCCCTGCTGATGTGGTCGGTACTCGGTTCGCTGTTTATCACCCTGTTCTTTGCAGGCTTCACCGTGTGGAGTCTCTTTGCGCTCGGTATCCCCGGCCAGATCATTGTGTGGCTATGGTCTAAATTGCGGTATAAAAACGAGGACGCGGAATAAGGAGGTACGTCATGAAACTGTTCGAACAACTGGATGCCCAATACTTCGCCGACGGCGAAGGCGTATACGCTCCCTATTATTTTCGCTTTTTGGGGTTTAAGCAGGATCTTGCCGCCGCCCCCTCCCCTTTGCGTGCCAACGGTATTTACGCTCTGTTTACCGAGACCGACCCGCAGATTTTACCTGCCGAATGGTTTGCTGGGAATCGCCGTGCGCTGTATACCACCGCTGACGAGATGACACTCGCCTATGCAAAAACGACGGTGGAGCAGTTTGGCGAGCGCGACTTCTTTATGAACAAAGACCACTACGCCCCGAATTACGACCATATCCTCACGGTCGGTCTTCCTGCATTGATCGCAGAGGTAGATGCTTCCCTTGCGACATGGCAGGAAGACGCACAAAAGTGCGAAACGTTGCATGGCATGAAACGCGCCTTGGAAGGCTTTTACCGTATGATCGAGAATCACGGCGAAGCGGCAAAGGCGTGCCGCGGCAACGACGATTACGACCAAGCGCGTGTGGAATTCATCCTACACAACTGCGAAGCGTTGCTGCACGGCGCACCGCAAACCTTTGGTGAAGCACTGCAACTCGTGTGGTTCTGCCACACGGCGTTTTTGATGGAAGACCGTTACGCGATGGCGCTCGGTCGGTTGGATCAATACTTATATCCCTTTTATAAAGCGGACATCGACAGTGGGCGCATCACCGACGAGCAAGTAATTGAATTGCTCGAAAACGTGTTTATTCGTCTGAAAAACGACGTGGTAAACATCTGTATCGGCGGCACCAACATGGACGGTTCGTGCGCGGTCAATCCGCTCACCTATTGCATCGTGCGGGCAGTGGGCAACTGCAATATACCGGGTCCGAACCTCTCTCTACGTGTCACCGAGAACACCCCTGACGATTTTATGGATCTGTGCTTGCAGGTGATCGGCACGGGACTCGGCTACCCCGCTTTGATGAACGACGCGGTGATGCTCCCCGCTTTGAAGGCATACGGCTACCGCGACGAAGACATCCACAACTTCTCGATGGTCGGGTGTATGGAGAACTTCATCACGGGTATGCAACCGCCGTGGACCGACGGTCGGTTTGACACGCCGCGGTATTTGGATTATCTCTTTAACAACGGACGCAGTGAGACCAACCGTTCCATCGGCATCGACACGGGTGACGTGGAAACTATCGGCTCGATGGATGAGTTTATGACCCGCTTCGAGGCACAGCTGGCACACGGAGCGGCGGAATACTACGCGTGGTTTAAGAACCACAACAATTCCATCTGCCAAGAGAATTTTCCCGAACCGTTCCTCTCCTGTTTCTGCTACGACTGCATCGGGCGCGGTTTGGATATCAACAACGGCGGCAGTATCTATCCGTCGGTACACGGTGTCGCCATTATGGGCATCGGCACCACGGCAGACTCACTCGCCGCGATCGAAAAGGTCGTGTTCGTTGACAAGATCGCTTCCCTGACCGAACTGAAGGCAGCGCTGAACGCGAACTTCGAAGGGTATGAGACCTTGCGCGAAGCCTTGCTTGCCGCCCCGAAATACGGAAACAACGACGACTTCGTAGACAAATACGCCGTGTGGTTCGTGAAATACTTAGCCTCCTGCTTCAAGCAATACAAGACACGGGACGGCGGCGGTATTTACATCGACGTTTCTGCAAACATAAGCAATATTTCGGCAGGTACTATCATCAACGCCACTCCTGACGGGCGAAAGCGCGGCGAGCCGTTGTCGGACGCCGCTTCCCCCTCCTACGGACGCGACGTGCGCGGTGCGACCTCTACCTTGCTCAGCGTATCCAAGCCCGATTTTACCGACGTCGCGTGCGGCAGTGTTCTCAATCAAAAGTACTCTCCCGCGATGTTCACCCCCGAAAACCGCAAAAAACTGCTCGCACTCATTCGCACCTACTTCAAACGCGGCGGGCAGGAGATACAGATCAACTCCACTTCACGCGAAGTGTTGATGGATGCGATGGAACACCCCGAAAAATACGGCAGTTTGGTGGTGCGTGTCTCGGGTTTCTCGGCATTTTATACGACGCTCGACCGTGCGGTACAGTTGGATATTTTGAACCGCACGCAACAAGGGTGACACCAATGACACTAAACATATCCAACATCCAGCATTTTTCGGTCGGCGACGGCGCGGGCATCCGCACTACCGTGTTTTTCAAAGGATGCGATCTTGTTTGCCCCTGGTGTCACAATCCCGAAAACCTGTCGTCTACCCCCACGACCTTACAGTATCGTGGCGGCAAATGCGAAGTGCGCGGCAGGCAGGTCACCCCCGACGATATCCTTCCCGAATTGCTTGAAGACAAGGACTTCTTCGATGCGAGCGGCGGCGGGATCACCCTTTCGGGCGGTGAGGTGATGTTACAGGCGGACGGTGCCGCTGCCCTCGCGGCACTGCTTAAAGCACACGGTGTGTCGGTGTTGATCGACACGGCGGGTTGCGTACCCTACACCGCGTTTGAACGTTTGAATCCCGTGATCGACGGCTATCTGTTCGACCTTAAAACCGCCGATGCCGCAAAATATCGTGCCATCGGCGGCGATCTTGACCTTGTGGTGAGCAATCTCACCGCTTTGCAACGTGACGGCGTGCCGTTCACGGTGCGTATCCCGCTGATCCCCGATTTCAACACCGACAAAGACTCCGTCGCGGCGCTCGGTGAATTACTTCGTTCACTGGATATCCGCTACGCCGAACTGTTACCGTTTCACCGTTTGGGCAGTGCGAAATACGAAGCGATGGGTCTGGAGTATCCCTACAAAGACTACGCACCGCCGACCGCCGACGAGAGTGCGGCAACAGCGGCACTCTTTGAACCGTACGTCAACGTAAAATTAGAAAGGTAGGATCTGTTATGAACGCAAAAGCAGCCGTATTTATGGGCGCAAACGTCCCTTTTGAGGTACGGGAATTTCCCGTAACACCGCCCCCTGCGGGCTACGCACAAATGGAATTGATCGCGAGCGGCGTGTGCGGGACCGACCTGCACATTCACGGCGGCAAGTTGGAGGAAAACGCCCCCGCCATCATCGGTCACGAATTTGTCGGACGCATCACGGCGGCCGATGCCGCCGAAGCCGCCGCGTTCGGCCTTGCGATCGGCGACACCGTCATCGCCGATATCGCCGTGCCGTGCGGTGAATGCCCGCTGTGTCAAAGCGGGGACGACGCCAACTGCGTCAATATGGGGCTCACCAACGGCGGGGATATCGAAGTAGCACCGCATCTGTACGGCGGATACACCGAAGTGAATTACACCCCGCTCACCAACCTCATCAAAGTCCCCGCGGGTGTCGACCCGACGGTGGCGGCCGCCTTTGCCTGCCCCGGCCCGACGGCGATTCACGCCGTCCGTCTGGCCGAGCGTGCCAACATGGATCTTTCCAAAATGAAGGTCGCGGTGGTACAAGGTCTCGGCCCCGTGGGCATGTTCGCGGTGATGTACTTAAAGCGGCTCGGCATCGAAAAGGTGTACGCCATCACAACGGGTGCAAACACCTGCCGCGACGAAGCGGCACGGGCACTGGGTGCCGACCGTGTGTTCAGCCTGAAGGCAGAGGGCGAAGCCGCCGTGACCGCGGCACTGCAGGCGGAAAACGACGGACTCGGCGTGGATCTGTGCTTTGAAGCCTCGGGTGCGCCCGCAGCGGTAGCACAGGGGATCGATATTTTGCGCAACCGCGGTGTCTATCTCGTCCCCGGTCAGTACAGCGAATCCGGCGCGGTCGCGATCCAGCCGCAGCTCATCACCTTCAAAGCACTGCAGATCCTCGGCTCGTCTCAATATTCCTTCCCCGACGTACACGATTACGTGGCGTTTTTGGCGGAGAACCCCGACCTGCAACCGAAGATCGCCGCCTTGACTGCCCCCTACCCCATCGCGCAGGTCAACGAAGCATTCACGGACGCCAAGGCGGGCAAAAACATCAAGACATTGTTAGTAAAATAACACCACACACCAAAGGGCTGTCGCGAACCGCGACAGCCCTTGATTTATCCCTTTTCATACCCCACGAGCAGGCCGCCTTTTTCGGCGTAATAACTGCACAGACCGCGGCAAGACACGACGTTCACAGCGGCATCGCACCACGCGTGCGTTATACGTGCCCGCAAAGCGTTTGCCGCCGCTTCGTTGGCGTTGTGCGCGATACAAACTTTACCGCCCGCGAAACCTTCGGCTTTCATACGCTCCACGATCTTCTCGAGAGCGCGTTGTTCCCCACGGCATTTGTCAAGCGGCTCGAGCGTACCCTTTTCACCGGCTTTTCCCACTACGCGCAACCCAAGAATCCCTGCCGCCTTGGCAACCGCCATCGGTACGCGCCCGTTGGCGGCGAAGTTTTTGAGCGACCCCAACATAAAGAGCAAGCCCGTCCGCTTTTGATACGCCGTGATATCCGCCGTTATCTCTTCGTACGTGTATCCGTTTTCAATCCGATGCGCCAGCCGTTCAACAAGCAACTGCATTTCCGCACCCGCCGAAAGGGAGTCGATCACGCATACGCGTGCCCCCTCACGTTCCGATTCGTACATTCCTTTCGCCACGCACGCGGCGTTATAACTTCCCGAAAGGCCGCTCGTGATGGTGACACAAAACACCTCGTCCGCCCCCTCGAACGCCTCCAAAAAATCGGCGGGGTTGGGGCACGAAGTTTTGGATCTCCCTTTATAGCCGTCAAAATACGCCGCCATTTCGGCAACGTCCAACGACGCCTTATCCACGAACTCCGTCGTTTCGGTGACGATCTTCAACGGCACGGACGCAAAATCCACCGTCTTCAGTGTGGTGACGTTTGCCGCCGAATCGGCAACGATCTTCATTCTTCTCATAATGGCATTTCCTTTCACTCAACATACCATTACCATAACACACCGCCGCCCTCCCGTCCACCTACCGTCGTCCAACGCCTCTCTACCGAAAAAAAGACAACCTCTACCGAGGTCGTCTTTTTATTCTACCGTGCTACCGTGCCGAAGGCGGTGCCTTGATACTCATTCAAGAACGCTTCCGCGACCTTTTGCATCATCACGACCACACGGTCGTCTTTGAAAGAGAACACCATATTGCAATTGCCGAAATATTTGTCGATGATCTGCACGCACAAGTGCAGTTTCTTCTCCTCTTGCCATTCCGCGGAGACAGCACAGTCGTAACGGTGACCGGGTACTCCCACCGTTGCCACCAGATCGGCATACCCTTCTTCGGGGAATTTGCCGAACACGTTGTGACCGAAACCGAAGGGCAATACCTTGACACCTTGTGCGTTTTCGTAATGCAGCACACCGCCGTCCCCTTCGAACTCAAAACGGAACCACGAAATGTGCATATTGTTTTCGCCGAGACGGTAGGTGCGCCCCGCAAGTTCCTTTGCAAACGAACTGTCGCAACCGCGCGGGAGCGCCCGCAGAGTGTCGCCTTGCTCGTGCGCACGAAGCGCACGAAGCGCCGCCTCGTTTTCAGGCAACGGCTCCCCCATCTCCTCCACGATCAAACCGTACAGTGCCTGGTACAGCACCGAGCGGGAGAACGGGTCACCCTGATTGTCGGAATTGAGGATCAAAATGGTATCGGTTTCGGGGTCGCAGATGGCAAACTGATCCCCCATACCGATGAAGGCAAACCCGTCCCGCGGGGTCTTCCAAATTTGATAGCCGTAACCGTAGCCGCCGTAGTGATCCATATCACGGCTGTTATTGGCAACTTGGAACGCCGTGGCTTCGCGCAGATACGCTTCGTTCATATACCGCACACCGTTCCACGTGCCGCCGTTCATCACAAAGCGGGCAAACCGCCACAGGTCACGTGCGGTGCAAATCACCCCTGAATCCGCAAAGGAATGCCCGCCCGGGCACTGCACGCAATAGGCATCAGCGGAAAACCCGATCGCGTTCAAGAAACGTTCCTGCAAAAACTCCAAGAACGGTTTTCCCGTCAATTTTTCCACGATCACACCCAGCATATACGACCCCGGGCTGTCGTACTGAAACCGCGTGCCGGGGATCATGGTGGCGCGTCCTTGAAAATATATCTCGGTGCGGTCTTTCGTGCCGCACGTAAACCAATCGGGCATCGCGGGCGTGCAGGTAGACATCGTCAGCGCGTTGCGAATGGTCATCTCCTCAAACCACGGGTCGTTCATCCCCTCGGTGTACTCGGGGAAAAAGGAAATGAACTTGTCCTCAAGCGACAGTTTTCCGTCTTCGATCAAAAGACCGATGGCTACCGACACGAAACTTTTGCTCACCGAATACATACGGTGTTTGAAGTTCTCGTCAAACGGAGCGTAGTATTTTTCGCAGAAGATCTTATCCCCGCGTGTGAGCAACAAACTGTGGGTGTGCAGGCGGTTATTTTCCAGGGTCTTAATGAATTTCAGCACCTTTTCGGACGAAATGCCGACCGATTCGGGCGACACCTTTTGCAGCATAACCAATCACTCCTTATTTTCTCTGTAACGAATCAAGCCGATGAGGATGGAAACGATGACGAACACGTACTGTATCACGCACAGCACGCGTGACATACCACCAAGCAGAAGGATGCCCCGCCGTTTCTTTTGCTGATAACTGAGCAGCATCGCCAAAACGGCGAGTACGCCCAGAATTTGCGCCAAGATTTCCATAACGACCTCGCAAAAACTTGCTTTGTTCACAGTAAAACATAAGGGAAAAGAAATGTCAATTATTAAAACCGAAAAACCGCAAGAAATGCAAACATATACGCAAAAAACACGCTATCGCTTGGGACAGAGTGTTTTACAGAGGTCACTTTTTGTTCCTTAAGATCTTATCGGGGAAAACCAACGGATTACAGAGAGACATGTAAGCACCTTTTTATTCGGCAGTAAAAGCCGTTTCAACAGCGTATGTCTCGACCTTGTAACCAAAATCCGAGAAAAATACCCGCACATAAAACGAATTTACGTGCGGGTGGGGTTTATGCTATGGATCAATCCAGTTTCATATCGCCCGTTTTTACCCAACCGAGCATACGCAAGATCTCGTTAAACACAAACGAGAGCAGGGCGGGAAGGACGAAGCACACGAGTGCCAGACCAACCCATTGCAGGGCGCCGATCGCAGGACCGTGATAGCCGTTTACGGGGTCGAGCCAGCCGAGTACCATACCGATGGGGCCGAGCAGACCGCACGTACCCATGCCCGAATTGATGGCGGCACCGTACATCTGCAGATCAAACACGCACACCGCGAGCGGGCCCGTGATGGCGGACGCCAGCGTGGGGGCGATCCAGATCTGCGGACGGCGCAGAATGTTCGGCATTTGCAGCATACTGGTGCCGATACCTTGCGACACCACGCCGCCCCAACCGTTTTCGCGGAAACTGATGGTGGCAAAACCCACCATCTGGGCACAACACCCCGCGACCGCCGCCGCACCCGCGATGGCAAGACCTTCGGAACTGCCCACGGCCGCGTGACTGCCCGTCAGCACCAATCCCGCGCAAATGGCGGCGGAGGAGATGGGCAGGGTGAGGCAGATGCCCACCACGACCGACACGATGATACCCATCACGAACGGCGCTTGCCACGCCGCCCAGCCGATGAACTCACTGACGTAACCGACCAGCGTGCCTATGTACGGAGCGACCCACATGGACAGCGCACCGCCCACCAACACGGTGACAAACGGGGTGACCAAGATATCCACCTTCGTCTTTTTGGAAACCAACATACCGCATTCTACCGCGATGATGGCGATGAAGAACACGGCGAGCGGGCCGCCTGCTCCGCCCAGAGAATTCGCGGCGTTGCCGACCGCCGCCGCCGAGAAGACGACCAGCGGATCAGCTTTCAGCGAATAGGCGATCGCCGCCGCCATCGCAGGGCCTGCCATCGCTTGTGCGAATTTGCCGATGACGGTAAAAAATTCGCAGTGCGGTATCATGCCCAGTGCGGTAAAGATGGTGCCGATCAGCAGAGAGGCAAACAAGCCCAGTGCCATCGCACCCATCGCCTGGATGAAGTACCGATGTAACAGTTTTTTGACGCGTTCCATTTTGACATCCGTCCTCTCGGAAAATTTATTTTCCTCTCCGTCGGTCGAAGCGGTGACGGTTTTCGTGTAACCACACGTTCACCTCGGCGCCGACGAAAAAAATATACATACAAAAATACAGCCACAAAAGCGAAAACATCACGATGGATAAACTGCCGTAATAGGCCGACCGACCGCCGATGCTGTTTAGATAGAACGAATACAGTGAGGAAAACCCCACCCAGCCGCCTGCCGCGAGCAAGGCGCCGGGAATTTGACGCAGACAGTGCGACCATTGCCGCGTGATGGCGACGTACAAAAGCCAAAACACCAAAAACAGCACGGCAAACGACACGGCAAGTTGCAATCCGCGTTTGAGCAACACGCTGTCGGCGAGTCGCGGAAGCAACTGCGAAAGCCAGTCGAACACGATACCGCCGAAACCGAGAAAGGCGAGTATTACGGTGAGGAACACGAAAAAGAACAACACGTACAAAGAAGCGAGCAGGCGCAAGACCACATATCCGCGGGTGCGGTGAATGCCGTAAATACGGTCAAGCCCCCGCATCAGCGCGACCGACCCTTTGGATGCCGACCACAGCGCCAGTGCCGCGGTGATGACCGTCACCGACATGCGTGGTGAATTGTATAATTCCTCCACGATGCTTTGCATAAAATCCGCAATGGCGGCGGGAATGATCTGCACGAAGGTGCCCGTGATCTGCGCTTCGGTAAACGGCAGATGTGGGAGAAGAGACAAAAGCAGCAGTGCCGACGGAAAAAACGAAATGACCACAAACAGCGCCGCTTCGGCGGCGTACGCCTCGACCGCGTTCGCTTGATTGCGCTTTAAAAAATCCCGCACGGTATGAAAAACACGTCGAAAGCGTCCCATGTTAGCACCGCCTGTCTGCAAAGTCAGTGGTATTGTACGTTACCGCTTGCCGAAATATGCCGTTTTGCTTGTTCAACATTATAGCACAGTCGAAAAAAATATGCAAGACAAGACTGCGTGCGACAAGAAAAATTGCGGTATTACCACAAAATGCGGACGGTTCTTGACAAACCGCCACAAAATAGGGTATTATAAGAGAATAAGGATATTTGAAGGACGGATGAACGTATGGCAGCCAAGAAACCTACCTATGATAACGAAAGTATAACCTCCCTGAAAGGTGCCGACCGTGTGCGCAAACGTCCCGGCGTTATTTTCGGCTCGGACGGTCTTGAAGGGTGTGAACACGCGGTATTTGAGATCCTTTCCAACTCCATCGACGAAGCACGTGCAGGTTACGGTACCCGTATCGTGACCACGTATTACGAAGACGGCTCGTTCGAGGTGCAAGACTTCGGACGCGGTATGCCGGTGGACTTCAACCAAAAGGAAAACCGTTTTAACTGGGAACTCATCTTCTGTGAACTCTACGCGGGCGGTAAGTACGATGCGAATAACAGCGACGTGTACGCCTTCTCGCTCGGTTTGAACGGTCTTGGCGCGTGTGCTACCCAGTATTCTTCGGAATATATGGATGTCGAAGTACACCGCGACGGCACCAAATACACCCTGCATTTTGAAAAGGGCGAAAACATCGGCGGCCTCACGAAGGAGCCGTACGCAAAAAAGGACACGGGTACCCGCATTCGTTGGAAACCCGACCTTGAAGTGTTTACCGACATCAGCGTGCCGATCGAATACTTCCGCGACATTCTTCGACGTCAGGCGATCGTCAACCCGAATCTTCTGTTGGTGTTGCGCCGTCAAAACGGTCGCAGTTTCGAAGAGGAGACCTTCTGCTACGAAAACGGCATTGTCGATTACGTAAAGGAATTGACCGAGGCGGGCACCCTCACCGACGTGCAGTTCTGGCAGGGTGAGCGCCGCGGACGCGACCGTGCGGACAAAGAGGAGTACAAAGTCAAATTTAACGTGGCGTTTTGCTGTTCCAACAAGACCGAATTGCTCGAATACTACCACAACTCCAGTTGGCTCGAACACGGCGGCTCACCCGAAAAGGCGGTGCGCTCTGCCTTCGTGTCGCAGATCGACGCCTACTTGAAGCAAAACGGTAAGTATCTTAAAAATGAGAGTAAGATCACCTTCCAGGACGTGCAGGATTGTCTCGTGTTGGTGTCTTCTTCCTTCTCCACCCAGACTTCGTATGAAAACCAGACCAAGAAGGCGATCACCAACAAGTTTATCCAAGAGGCGATGACCGAGTTTTTGCGCCACAACCTGGAGGTCTATTTTATCGAAAATAAGGCGGAAGCCGACCGCATGACCGAGCAGGTGCTGATCAACAAGCGCAGCCGTGAAAAGGCGGAAAAGACCCGTATCGATGTCAAAAAGGTGTTGCAATCGGGCAACGATCTAGCGTCTCGCGTGGCGGGCTTTGTGGATTGCCGCACCCGTGATGTTGCTCAGCGTGAGTTGTTTATCGTGGAAGGTAAATCCGCTATGGGCGCGTGTATTCAGGCACGCGATTCGGAATTTCAGGCGATCATTCCCGTGCGCGGTAAGATCTTAAACTGCTTGAAGGCGGAATTCGATAAGATCTTCAAAAGCGAGATCATCGTGAATCTTTTAAAGGTGATGGGTTGCGGTGTGGAAGTGAAGTCCAAAGCAAACAAGAATCTCTCCACCTTCGATCTTTCGCTTCTGCGCTTTTCCAAGATCATCATCTGTACCGATGCGGACGTGGACGGTTTCCAGATCCGTACGCTGATCTTAACGATGCTCTACCGCCTGACGCCGACCTTGATCGAACAGGGGTACGTGTACATTGCGGAAACGCCGCTCTACGAGATCAATACCAAGACCGATACCTATTTTGCGTATAACGAAGCGGAAAAGACCGCCATTCTCGACGAGATCGGGAATGCGAAATACACCATTCAGCGTTCGAAGGGACTTGGTGAAAACGAGCCGGAAATGATGTCGCTCACCACCATGAATCCCGCGACCCGCCGTTTGGTGAAGGTCAACCCTGCCGATGTGGAGGAGACGGCGTATCTGTTCGACGTCCTTCTCGGGGACGATCTTGACGGACGCAAACGAATGATCTCGGAACACGGCGCAGATTATCTCGATATGTTGGATCTTGAGTGAGAGGAGGGACAAGCACATGGCTTCAAAGAAGAAAACAACGGTGTCAAAAGCAAGCGAACTGCCGTCCAACGCGCATATTGCGGGCGCGGGCGTGGTGGAACATCAAGCCATCACCGATACGTTAAAAGAAAACTATATGCCCTATGCGATGAGTGTCATTATGTCCCGCGCGATCCCCGAGATCGACGGTTTCAAACCCTCTCACCGCAAGTTGCTGTATACGATGTATAAGATGGGGCTTTTGAACGGCGGCTTGGTCAAGTCCGCGAACATCGCGGGTCAGACCATGCGGCTCAATCCCCACGGTGACGCCGCCATTTACGATACGATGGTGCGTCTCTCCCGCGGTAACGAAGCGTTGCTGCACCCGTACGTGGAATCCAAGGGTAACTTCGGTAAGGCGTATTCCTCGGATATCGAGTGCGCCGCCTCCCGTTATACCGAAGCGAAACTGGCACCCATCGCGGCGGAACTGTTCCGTGATATCGACAAAGAAACGGTGGATTTCGTCGATAACTACGACGCGACGATGAAAGAGCCGTCGCTCTTGCCCGTGACGTTTCCGTCGATCTTGGTGAACAACAACCTCGGTATTGCGGTCGGTATGGCGAGCAACATCTGCTCGTTCAATCTTTCGGAGGTGTGCGACACCGCCATCGCGTTGCTCAAAGATAAGGAGCACGACATTCTCTCCACCCTGCAAGCACCCGATTTCCCCAGCGGCGGCAGGCTGATCTACCGCCGCGAAGACCTCGAGAAGATCTACGAAACGGGTCGCGGCAGTGTGAAGGTGCGTGCTGTATACACCTATGACAAAGCGAACAACTGCATTGACGTGACCGAGATCCCCTATTCCACCACGGTGGAAGCGATCGTCGGAAAGGTGACCGAATTGGTCAAAGCGGGCAAATTGCGGGAGATCAACGATATCCGTAACGAGACCGACTTGAAAGGTCTCAAGATCACCATCGACTTGAAACGCGGCACCGATCCGGACAAGTTGATGAACAAACTGTACGCCGCGACCCCCTTGGAGGACTCCTTCGGTTGTAACTTCAACGTGCTGATCGCGGGTGTGCCGCAGGTGCTCGGCGTACGTGCGCTGTTTGAAGAGTGGACTGCCTACCGTATGGAATGCGTCCGCCGTCGCGTGGCGTTCGATCTGAGCAAAGCCAAAGAGAAACTGCACTTGCTGAAAGGCTTGCAGAAGATCCTTTTGGATATCGACAAAGCCATCCGCATCGTGCGGGAGACGGAAGAAGAAGCGGAAGTCGTGCCCAACCTGATGATCGGCTTCGGCATCGACGAGATCCAGGCGGAATACGTGGCGGAGATCAAACTGCGCCATTTGAACCGTGAATACATCTTGAAGCGGCTCGACGAGGTGGAGCGTCTGGAAGCGGAAATTGCCGATCTGGAAGAAACGCTCGGCTCGGCTCGCCGCGTAAAGGCGATCATCATCGACGAGCTGCGCACCGTTGCGAAAAAGCACGGCCAGCCTCGCCGTACGCAGTTGATCTATGCCACCGACCTTGCGGAAGAGGCGGAAGAGGAAGAAGTGGCAGTGCCCGAATATCCGTGCACGCTGTTCTTCACCGCGGGCGGTTACTTCAAGAAGATCACCCCGCAATCCTTGCGTATGAGCAGTGAGCATAAGTTCAAGGAAGGCGACAGTATGGCGCAGACGGCGGAGAGCAACAACCGTCAGGAGTTGCTTTTCTTCGGCGATAAGTGTTCGGTATATAAGAGCCGTGCGTCGGAATTCGGCGATACCAAAGCCAGCGCACTCGGCGACTTCGTGGCTTCGAAACTCGGGTTTGAAGACGGAGAGAATGCCCGCTATATGGCGGTGACCGACGATTACACGGGGTATATGCTGTTCTTCTTCGAAAACGGTAAACTCGCCAAAGTGGATATGAGCGCCTACGCCACCAAAACCAACCGCCGCCGCTTGGTCGGTGCGTATTCCGATAAATCTCCTGTGGTGGCGATGATGTATATCCGCGAAGACGCGGAATTCCTCTTGGAATCTACGTCGGGTCGCCGTTTGGTGGTGAACACCGCCGCCGTGTCCTCGAAGAGTTCGCGTACCACCATCGGCGTGCAGGTGATGACCTTGAAGGGTGTGCACCGCGTGAAGAGCGTTACGCCGTTTGACGCGGCTTCCGTCGCGAAAGCGGCGCGGTATCGCACGAAATCCCTCCCTGCGGCAGGCGCTCTGCCCGCCGCTGAGGACTTCGGTGAACAACTGACGCTCGAATAATGCGAAAAGCCACCCACATTAGGGTGAGCATTTAAACTCGAACCCGCCGCGAAGCGGGGTATTTCGGTGCTTTTTGCTTCACTCGTGCTCGCAAGGCGCGAGCATTTCTTCGCCCGACTGAAGCAAAAACCCCTCAAAATCTCCTCGCTTTGCGGTCGCAGATTTTTGAAAGAGCGGATTTTCGCTCAACCGAGGCGAAAACGCAGCCAATACTGCCGTATTGGCGAGTATTTTAACGCAGGGTGAGCGAAAATCCGCCTTCCAAAAACGGAGTTCGGGTTTGAATGCTCACCCTAAGGCGGGGGTATAGGGATAAAAATGGGGAGAATGCACTCTTGTGGGCGCATTCTCTCCTTGTGTTTTGTGAATGTTTATGCCGCTTAGAAAGGGGCTGTGACCGGCATGACGGAAGAACTCATCCACAAAAGCATGCCGTTTTTGGTGATCCAACGTGACAAACGTCACACCGTCGTTTGAGGCGGAGGAATGCCATACCATGCGGTTGCGTGCGATGTCGCGTTTCATGCCAACCGCTCCTTTACAGTATCCAATAGCCGAGTATACCGGACAAAATACCGATCAAAGCACCCACGGTGACGTCCCATTCATCGTGTACGCCGCCAAGCACGCGGGTGATACACAAGAGGACACCCGCTACCGCCAACAACACACCGAGCGGCGGTATCAGCCACCATACGGTAACAGCGATCACCCAGACCGAAAACGCGTGACGGCTGGGCATGGCACGGCCTTGGGTGTCTTTTTTTATCAGCGGGTCGATATCCAACCGTTCATACGGACGCGGACGGTCGATCAGCCGTCTTGTCAGTGACACCAGTGTAAGCGACGAAGCCGGCACCCACAGCGCCTGCCACGGCACCAACCCCGATATCCGCCAAATAAACGCGATCACGGCAGGATAGCACACATAGATCACGGCGGTCAGCACGCGGTCAATACGCGGTATCCACGCGGCGCGTTTTCCGCGAAACGGCGCACTGATACGCCGATACCGTTCACTCGTCACAGCGTGTGCCTCCTTTCCCCGTCTTCACAGCGGTTTTTGCGCCCGCGTGGCAATGAACGTGGGGACGTTATGCTCGTGAAACGCCCCTGCACCGTTGGTGTCTTCGTACAGATCGATCAACACGAAACCTGCCCGCAACTGACCGCCCAACTGTTCTTCCAACGTGTGGGAAAACTGCAGACCCATATCCTGCTCTTCGCAATACGCACGCTGTTGCGCGTTGGTCAGCGGGTCAAACGGCAGGATGTTTTTAAGACTCCCTTCATTCTCGAGATCAAACGCCCAGTATATGCCTGTATCTAAACCGCACAACAAAACACCGCCCGGTTTCAGCACGCGGAAACACTCGCGAAAAATGGGCTCCACCTTTTGTACGTAGTGATTGGAAACGGGATGTACGATCATATCAAACGTACCATCGGAAAACGGCAGCGGTGCAGTCATATCACCCGCGATCACCGTTATGTCGTATCCTTCACGTTGGGCGACCGCACGCTCTGCCGCCAGTTGTACCTCGGAAATATCCAGCACGGTACACCGCGCACCGCAGGCAGTCAAAAGCGGCATCTGCTGACCGCCGCCCGCCGCCAGTCCCAACACGGACTTCCCCCGCACGTCGCCGATCCACGCCTTCGGAATCGTTCTCACGGGAGTCAGTTTCATTGCATATTCGCCCTGCTGTGCGGCGACATATTCCTCGTGCGTGATCGGTCGTGCCCACGCCAGACCGTATTGGGTGATCCACCGCTCAATACACTCTTTGTTTTTCTGTGTATAGTTGCTCATTACGGTTTCCTCCGAAAAACATGGCGGTAATAATCCTCTTCCAGAATCTTTGCCGCGATCTTAAAGCGGTTGTTCACCCGCGCTTTCATCTCCGTGCAATAGCGCTGTGCCGCATCGTCGGTCGCGAAGCGCCCCGCTGCCGTCACGGTAAATTCATCGGTGTTCGCGTTGTAACGGCCACAGTCGGTCACGAACGAGCCGTTATCGAAGATCACCAATCCCTCTGCCGTCGAGAGCATATCCTGTCCCGAAAGCAGACGGGAATCGTATTCGAAGCCGAAGAGATTGAGCAACGTCGGCAAAATGTCGGCGGAATAACACACCTTTTCCACCGCGGGCGGGTTTTTCGTGCCCGCACAATACAGCAAAAAGCAACTTTCGTACAGTTCGAACGCGGTGTCCACGGGATGACCGAGCAATTCCTCCCACATGGTATACCGTCCGCCCGTTTCCTGTTCCAACCCATAAGGATAGTGGTCGGGGGTGACGGCGATCACCGTCTTGTCCGCCACCCCTGCGGCGGTCAGTTGTGCGAGCAGATGTTCCATCGCGCGGTCCAGTTCGATATTACACGCATAGTATGCCTTCAAGGTATCACTGCAATTCAAGTGTTCCACCAACGCCCAGTTTTTCTCCACCATCGCGTTGGTCTCACGGTCGTAATCCAAATGCCCGCTCACCGTCATATAATACGCGTGAAACGGTTCGTCCGCTTTGAGGTAATCGGGAATGGAGCCCGCCACCATCTCAAGGTCGGATTGCGGCCACACGTTTTGCACGTACGCCTCTACCCCGCTGCCCATACCTTTGTAAACGTATCCCATATTGGGATGGGACAGGTCACGGTGATAGTAAGAATGGCTGTTGTTGTGATACGCCGCGACGTTTCGGACACCGTTTTGACGGAACATGTTGCCGAGCGCATACGGCATATAGTTGTCGTGCGATTCGTAAAAACTCCACACCCCCGCTTTCGGGATCAGACCCGTGCAGGCGGTGTACTCACCGTCCGAGGTGGAAACACCCCAAATGGGGGTGTAAAAGTTTTGGAAATCAAACCCTTCCTCCCGCATTTTGTACAATGTGGGGGTCAACACGGGGTCGATCGCGTACGGCGAAAACCCTTCCGCCACCACATAGACGAGGTTATACCCTTCGTACATGCCCGTATACGCGTTCTTTTCGGTGGGTTGCTTTTGAGCGAAATAGGTATGCATCGCACGAAGCGTTTCGTCTGTTTCCGACTCCGCCAGTGCCGCAAAGTCGATATCCGACACGTTCGCGTCTGCTGTCGGCACGGCGGCGGTGGGCACCTCATCTTCAAGTTCCAGTTTTTGTTCCGCACCCAATACGTTGTAATATACGTCCAACACTTCGGTGCGTAAGAGTCCGAATTCTCCCACCGCGTCGTTCGGGTCAAAGAGACCCGCCTGCGCCGCCGCGACCTGCGGCATCCGGGTGATGGCAAGCGGCAGCACCGCCTGCACCGCAAGCACGGCGCCGAAGCGCAAAACACGGTGACGCAAGGGGTACGCTGGGCGGGACAGCCGCCCCGCAAACACGAAATACAACACCATCGGCAATGCCAGTGCCAGCAAGATCAAAACGGAATTGAAAATGGTCGCCCATACGTTGCGCGCCATATCCCCCGACAGCACCTGCGTAACACCGCCCGACGTCAAAGAATAGACGATAAGATACTTATTGAAAAAGCGGAAATACACCGCTTGCGTGGTATACAGCACGAACAGAAACGCCACCGTTACCCCTTCCGCCACACGGCGCGCACGCGGGGAAAACAGAGAGCAAAACGCCGCGAGCAGCGCACCGCTGAGCAAAGAGTACAGCGGCATAAACAAAAGTCCGCTGTCAAAAAAGACGGGACACGTCAGCCCGCGCAACACCAGTTCCATATACAGAATAATGGCAACGAACACCGCCGCCACGGGAACACGGCGGAATTTGGCTGATATACTCAAAGGACGACTCACTCCTTACGTGACAATGATAGTAATATTGTAGCACATATTGCAGAAAAATGCTACCGCTTTTCGCAAAAAAAGTGCGTGTCCTGTGAGGACACGCACTTTTTTACAGTCCAAAAAATTCGCGTTGCAGGTCGGCAACTTTTTGTTCGTACTGCTCGATGCAGGGTTGCAACGCCGTATCGCCCAGCACGTATTCGCAGAGCATGCTGCCCGCCGTCGCGCACAGCGCATCGTGAAGCGGGAAGTAGTTGCGGAGCAGGAAGTGGGTATACCGCACCTTCCGGAATTCGCCGTGTACCCGCACGCTTTCACCCAAGACGTTCTCTACTGCCACACTGTTGCCCGCGCACACCGCCGCCACAACGTCGCGATCGGGCGCACAGAAAACAACGGTGGAAAGTTGTGCAAAATACGGGTCACTGCCGAGCACCGCGTGGGTGTCGGACGAGCCGACCACCGGCAAGTTCACACCTTCGGCACGCATTTGATGATACATTGCCACCTGCAAGTGATTGCCTTCCGCAGAGCATCCGCCCACCACTTCAAACGCATCGCACAAGCGGTGCTTCAAAATGGCGAGTGCGGCTTTTGCTCCCACGTGGTGACGGGTACCCAGCCGCCAGCACGGATGCGGGAATATGGCGAGACCGCCGCTGTTCTTTATTTCTTCATATACCACAACGCGGTGCAACCAGAAGGTCTCGTCCACGCCGTCGGGCACCGCTACCGTGCCGCGCAGTGCTTCCACTCTTGTCGCAATTTCGCCGGCATTGTTGAAGTAGCGGTCGTTCACACTGTAGCGGCTGCCAATGTTCACCATGTGGATCTCACCAACGTAACCGTCGTGCACCTCTTCACCCACAAGCAACTGCAACCCCTTCACGAAGCTCAGTTGCTCACGCGCTTCGGCATCCGCGTTGTACACGTGATGGTCAGTCACCGCCGCAAAGTCGTACCCCACCTCACGGCAACGCGCCGCCACCAGTGCGGGAGTGTGTATGCCGTCGGAGACATCGGTGTGCATATGCAGGTCACCGCGCAATGGCAAAGTGCCGTAGAGTTCACGCCCCAACGAGAACACTTCGAGATCCACGCCTGCACGCGGGTAATGGATGCGCGAGCGCCAGTACCGCTCACCGTACGCTTTGTACATCGGGTTTTGGTACGGCTCGTATTCCGCCGTGCTCACGTGAATGGTCCATTCTTGCTCGCCTCCGAAAAAGTAGGTGACATGCAGTTTGCCGTCCACGGGATGCAGGTGCTGTACCGTACGATACCGTTCATACCCGAGCAACGTACGCTCCCCCATCGGCACATCTTGTTCGTCCCGCGGGGTAACAGTAACGTCGTAGGTCAACTCGTCAATAAAACGGAAACAGCCGTCCGCACTTGTGATCACCACAGTACTCTCTTTATCTGCCGGCACGACCGACGGAGAAACGCGAAACAACGGTGTACTCATCTCATTTCTCCTCCAACACCACCATTTGGTGGCATTCCATACGCGGCACGGTGAAGCAAACGCGCCCTGCCTCGTAACGGAACGGGATCTCTTCCGCTTGCGGTGCCAAATACACACGCGCGGGCGCCTTTTCCGCCTTCACGGTACACGCTACGTCGTACACCGGCAACAGATCTTCGATGACTTCAATATTTTCGCCGCGTTTGACGGGCGCGGCGTACAAGAGGTGCAACACGCGGCGATTGCCCTGACGACGCAACGTAGTAACGCCCACACTACCGAGGGTGGTGGTGACCGTTTTCGCATCGCCAAGCAAGCGGTCGAGCGCGAAGCAAACTGCCTGCTTCGCGATCAACTCGCCCTTGGTGGCGTAATCTTCAAAAATGTTCCACGCGATATAGATGCCGTCAGCGCCTTCGGTGATGCCTGCGCCGTAATATTGCTTACTGCTCGGCGTATGCTGGTGGGAGCAGAAATGCTCACGCGTGCGATTGAAGTAGGGTGCGACCGCCGCCGCATGTTCCGTCCCCACCGCGCTCACCTTGCAACACGGCTGATACATAATAAAATCGGTCGCGTAGGGATTATCAAACGCAGGACGCATATACGACGGGGTGAATTCGCCCTCCGCTTCGAAACGCGCACCGAGATCAAACGCAAACTCGTTGCGGTCGGTATACAGACCCGATCGACCCGTGGCAAGCAGCTTGCCGCCGCCACGCACGAAAGCACGCAATTTTTCTTCCAAGTCCCCATCCACACGAATACAATCGGGCAAAACGAGCAACTTATATGCGGAAAGGTCGGTGGCACAATCCACCACCTGGAACAGATACTTTCCTTCAAGCAGGATGCGGCCCGCGCCCGTATCCGACTTGGTGAGCGCGATAGAGCCTGCGGCGTTCTGTACCGAACGGTTGTAATACCCTTCGGTGGACAGTACCGCCACGTCCGCCACCGCTTCGGTATCGATCAGCCATGGCTCTTTTTCTTCGATCTCCTTGTACGCCGCACCGATGATGTCGTAGGTGCGCCCATCCATCGCCCCGTCGGGTGCCAGCTGATCCCCCACCGAGCAGCCCGCACCGAACGCCACGCTGAGCGCGGTCTCGTATCGCAGAGCATTCGGATGCTTGTAGCCGCCGAACTCGCCCCAGTTGGTGTGAAATTTGCCGGTCATGCCGAGGAACGGCATACCGAGCGTTTGCGCGTACGCCGCGGTGAACGGGAAATGATCGTAGCCCCAGCCGCCCGTCGGCAAACTCTCCAGTTCCAAGTGTTCCTGCCCGTGCAACAGATCCAAGCGACCCGCACGCAGGTGACCGCAGTTTTGGAACACGGGCAGGCCCGGCTTCACGCTGTCCACCGTTTCCCGCACACGGTGCAGGTAGCGTGCATACACCTCTTCGGCGAGTTGCATCACGTCAGCGTCGTTTTCGGGATCCATACCGCGGCGAAACATCTCTTTTACGCAGTCAAAACAACGGCAGGGACGCACACCGACGATGTCCAAAAAGATACCGTCTGCATCGTAGTTTTCAACCACCTCACGCACCTGATCCATCAGATAATCCATATACGGCGTGTTGAAGCAAAATTGGCGGTACCCGACCCAGTCGTACTGCGCGTTAAAGAAGCCCTTTCCCTGCAAACACCACTCGGGGTGCTTGTACACCATCTGTTCGTCCAGACCCGCCGAAAGGTACACGGGGGTCTTCACCCCGATCTCGTGTGCCGCCGCGATCTGCTCACCAAGCAGGTCGCAGGTCAATCCGGGATGAGCAGGCCCCACCTTCGACGGAAAATATGACCAGCCGTGATGGCATTTAGCAAACACGGTGATGGAATCGACGTGTCCCGCTTTCAAGGCATCTTGAAACTGTTTTTTATCAAAGCGCGAGCCAATACCGCCGATCTTCTCGCCGGTGTGAAAATCCAAATGTACTTGACGAAACCGCATAGTATTCCCTCCTATCACATCTTCATTATAGCAATCAAGATAAGCGGGCACTATGGCAATTTGATGCCGTTTTATGTGTTTTTGTGTCACACGGATTGACGAAACCGCACATTTTATGTATACTGGTATCGAAAGCAGACGAAAGGAGGCCGGCTCATGCAGATACATCTTCTCTCGCAGGAATATCTGGCGCTGTCCAATCAGTTGGATATTTCGGTCGTTTTGGGTGGATACGCCGATCTCGACACTAACTGGAAAAGCCAGTCGATCCGTCAGCCGTTCACGCGTATGTATTTCACCGAATCGGGCGAAGGACACCTGCAAATAAACGGCGAAACGCACCGTCTGCAAAAGGGCGTTATGTACATCCTCCCCTCCGGCCTGCGGTTTTCCTATTCCTGTCCCGACACGCTGAAGCAGATCTTTTTCCACGTTCACGTGCTGCACGAGGGACGCGACCTGCTTCAGCGCCATCGCGAGTTTTTCACCTATCCCGTGGAGGACGAAACGCTCGTTCGGCTCAAAGCGCTGTTGACGAGCGCCTCTCCCGCCGCCCCCGCTGCGTTGAAGGCTATGCTGTGGCAGTTTCTCTCCCCCGCGGCGGAAACCGTTCTTTTGAACGAGTCGAGCGGACAGCGCGTCGCCGCCCCTATGCAAGAGATACTGAATTTTATCAGTGACAATCTCTCCGCGCGGCTGACGACCGATGCCATCGCCACCCGTTTTCACGTTTCCCGCAGTAAACTGCAACGGGATTTCAAAACGTTTTTGGGGGTAACACCCAAGGAATATATCCACACCCAGTTGTTCATCAAGGCGGAACACCTACTGCTTAACACCACGTGTTCCATCAAAGAGATCAGCGATCAGTTGGGCTTTTGCGACCAGTTTTATTTTTCCAAATGCTTTTCGCAAAAATACACTATGCCGCCCCTACGCTACAAAAGTGTGTACCTCGGTCAAAAAGACGGCGATACTTCCGTGATAAAACACAGCCGATGAGCTTTTGCTCATCGGCTCAGACTGTCAAAAAAGTCCGGCGTGTGCCGGACTTTTTCTCCGTCTGCCGCCTGCGGGCGGGTTTATCCGCGGGCAACCGCCCGCTCGACGCGCGGGGGAACCCTGACGGTTCCCCCGCACACACCCCCTCCCTCCGTTTTCCAAGGGTGAGAGACGCTTTTGTTCATGCAAAAGTGGGGGTATTGATGTATTTAGGGGTAAAAAGCGTAAATACAGCAGGCAAAATAGAGTTGTTCCAACTCCGCTTCGTACATCTTTTCTCCATTGTTCCATAACAACACCCCCGTTTCTTTTGTTATACCGGAAACGGGGGCTTTTGTACAGTTTTTTGTTGCTCAATATGCCGTTGTAAGGGGACAAGAACCCCTCCCCTGCGATTTTACGCAAAGACCTTCACGATCTCGCGGCAACGGGCAACCGCTTCCTCAAAGTTCGGCAGGAAGTTGCCTTCCAAACTGATGCGCGCATCGTACCCGCACGCCTTCAGTGCTGCCGCCCATTCTTCGCACTGCGGCACGTCCTCGGCATACGGCATCGCGCGGTCTTCGTTCGCTCGTGCCAGATGCACGTGACCGAGCATATCCCCCGCTTCCCGTATCGCATCCAGCGTCTCACCGCTCATGAACACGTGGTAGAAATCCGCGAGACACCGCGCCGCGGGATGATCCGCCGCACGGCAGACCTCCAGACCCTCCGCCACCGAATTGATAAGGTTGGTCTCCTTATCGTTGAGCGGCTCCACCGTTACGTACATACCGTAGCGGGAGGCTACCTCGCCGCACACGGCGAGCGTCTTGGCAAACCGCGCAAAATTCACCGCATAGTCCTCCCCTTCGGGAATACGGCGCGCGCCGCCGCTGCCGATGACCGCGACCTTACCGCCGATCTGCGCCGCACGGGCAAATCCCTTTTCGGCATACGCTTCGATGGCATCGTAATCGATGGCATCACCCACGATCTTCAGTTCAGGCGGGAAAAAGCCGTTGTAGGATTCCACGGGAATGCCGATCTCCTCCACCCGTGCCGCAAACGCCGCAAACGCCTCGTCGCTCATCTTCACAAGCTCCACCATCGGGAACTCCACGTAATCGTAGCCTGCTTCTTTAATAACGGCGAAACGGTTGATATCGCCCGTACAAACGCCAAAACGCATAATAACACCTCGTTTTTTGTTTTTCTGTTTTCAGTATACCGATTTACAGATAACAAGTCAATGATAAAAATTGCAGAAAAGCCGACATTTCGTGCTAAAGCAGAGGAGGTATATCCGAATACGGGTGCTTTTTAATGCTTCTCCCATTCATTATGCAAGGTCGTCGCGGGGGTGATGGCGTCGTTGCCGAACCGCAGGCGAATGCTGTCCATCGCGCTCGCGATACGGCTTTGCCGCTCGTAATCGTCCCCGTCTTCATCGAACAGCGAAAGTTGCGCACTCTCCCGCTCGTCGGTAAGTCCCGACGCCGTAACGGTGAGCATACGTAGCGGCGCCCGCTCGCCCCAATGCGTGCGCACGAGTTGCATTGCCGCGGCGACGATATCCCGCGCAAGGTCGGTCGGGTGTACCCCCATCTGTCGTTGCACGCTGACGAGTTCGGGGTTTTTCAAGGTCACCTGTACCACCGTGGCGTATCGTCCGCTTTGGCGAAGCCTTGCCGCCACCGTGTCCGCCAGCAACACCGCCCCCGTGTGGATCTCGTCGTACCCCACGAGGTCACGCGGGAAGGTGATACCGTTGCCCACCGATTTCACCTCACGCCCTTCGCCGTAGTGCGCCACCGGGCTGTCGTCCAACCCGTTGGCGTAATCGTGGATCATCTCCCCCATCTTGCCCAGCCGCGCCGCCACGAACGCACGGTCGGCGTGCGCGAGCTCCCCGATGGTGCGAATATACATGCTCTCGAGCGTTTTCGCCGCCGATCGCCCCACGTACAAGAGCGAGGATACAGGCATGGGGTGGATCAGCCGCGGGACGCTTTCACGGTCAAACACGGTGGTGGCGTCCGGCTTTTTGTAGTCACTGCCGAGTTTTGCAAACACCTTGTTAAACGAGACCCCCACCGAGATGGTCAGATCCAGTTCCGCTTTCACCGTCTCGCGCAGGCGGTCGGCAATGGTCTTGCCGTCACCGAACAGGCGTTCACTGCCCGTCACGTCCAGCCACGACTCGTCAATACCAAACGGTTCTACCATATCGGTAAAACGGGCGTAAATGGCGTTGATCTTGCGGGAATATTCCTCGTACTCCGCGTGGTGCGGCGGCACCAGCACCAGTTCGGGACACTTCTTTTGTGCCTGCCACACCGTCTCCGCCGTCGCAATGCCGTACGCCTTCGCCAGCTCATTCTTCGCCAAAATGATGCCGTGACGGTGTTCGGGGTTGCCGCAGACCGCCATGGGTACCCGCCGCAAATTCGGGTTGCGCACACACTCCACCGACGCAAAAAAGCCGTTGCAATCGGCGTGCAATATCGTACGGTCTGCCATCTTCTCCCCCCTTTTTTTATAATTATACCCTTTTTTCTTTGTTATGGCAAGCGAAATCCGATTGACACCGCCCCAAAAGTGCGATATACTGTGTACATTACATTCAGGGAGGGCATTTTCATGGCAATTCTCATCACGGGCGGTTGCGGTTACATCGGCAGCCACACCTGTTTGGAACTCATCAAGGCGGGTCAGGATATCGTCGTACTGGACAACTTCTATAATTCCAAGCCGGAGCCGTTGCACCGCGTGGAAGAGCTGTGCAATACCAAGATCAAATTCTACGAGGCGGATATCCGCGACGAAGCGGCGCTCTGCCGTATTTTTGAGGAGAACGAGATCGATACGGTCATCCACTTCGCGGGGTTAAAAGCGGTGGGTGAATCGGTGGAAAAGCCTCTCCTCTATTTTGAAAATAACGTGGGCGGCACCGTTACCCTTTGCCGTGTGATGAACAAGTACGGTGTGAAGCGTATCGTCTTCAGTTCCTCCGCCACCGTGTACGGGCACAACCCCGTACCGTATACCGAGGATATGCCGGTCGGTGACGTGACCAACCCCTACGGCCGCACGAAGTATATGGTGGAGGAGATCCTGCGCGATCTGTGCACCTCCGATCCCGAATGGAGCGTGGTGCTGCTGCGCTACTTCAACCCCATCGGCTCGCACGAAAGCGGCCGCATCGGTGAGGATCCGAACGGTATTCCGAACAACCTGATGCCGTACGTGTTGCAGGTCGCGGTCGGTCGCCGCGAACGGCTCTCGGTCTACGGTGACGATTATCCCACTCCCGACGGCACGGGTATTCGTGATTACATCCACGTGGTGGACCTGGCACTCGGTCACGTCAAAGCAGTGGCATACGCCCGCTCGCACACGGGTGCCGAAGCGATCAACCTCGGCACGGGACGCGGCACCAGCGTGCTGGAACTGGTACACGCGTTTGAAAAGGTGTACGGCAAACCCCTGCCCTACGTCATTGCGCCCCGCCGCGCGGGCGACCTGCCCGAATGTTACGCCGCGACCGATAAGGCACGCGATCTGCTCGGTTGGGAGGCTACCCGCAACATCGACGATATGTGCCGCGATGCATGGAAGTGGCAATCCGAAAACCCGATGGGCTACGGTGAATAACACATAATCCCCTCCTGCCATTCATAAACATGAATGGCAGGAGGGGATTTTTTTATGATCATCGTTTTACGTCGGCGGCATCTGCTCGTTGCCTTGCTGTGTGCCGTATTACTCGTCGCCCTGCCCGTGTACACCCTCACGGCAGACCGCACGCCCACCGCGGCAGACGTCACCAACTGGGGGCTGTCTTTTCAAGCAGAAGGGCAACCGCCCGTCGCCAACGCCACGGCAGAGGAACTGGCAAAATATGACGCCTATTATCTCGGCAAACCCGAAAAGGTGATCTACCTCACCTTTGACGCCGGGTTTGAAAACGGGCACACCCCCGCGATACTGGACGCGTTGAAAAAGCATAACGCCCCCGCCACCTTCTTTTTGGTGGGAAATTATCTCGAGACCGCCCCCGACCTCGTCCGCCGCATGGTGGCGGAGGGACACACGGTAGGCAATCACACCTATCACCACCCCGATATGTCGGCGATCGCCGCCAAAGAGTCGTTTGCAGCGGAACTTTCCGCCACCGAGGAAAAATATAAAGAGATCACGGGCGAAGATATGCCGAAATTCTACCGCCCGCCGCAGGGCAAATACAGCGAGCAAAACCTGCAATTTGCGAAAGAACTCGGCTATGTCACCGTGTTTTGGAGCCTCGCGTACGTGGATTGGTATCAAAACGACCAGCCCACCGCCGACGAAGCGTTCCAAAAGCTCATTCCGCGTATTCACGACGGTGCGGTGGTGTTGCTCCACAGCACGTCCGCCACCAACGCCGCCATACTGGACGAACTGCTCACCCGCTGGGAAGAAGCCGGCTACCGCTTCGGCAGTATCACGGAGTTGATTTGAATAGACCGATAAAACGGGGCTGCCGCCAATGCGACAGCCCCGTTACTTATGGGATTTTTACCACACAAGAAAACCGTTTTCTTGTGTTTTAATAAAGTTTCGTCATACACGGATATCTTTGCTTCAACTTCAGAAGATCCTCATCCGTATACACTCGACCAATAGATAGCGACAAATGCACCCGTTTGTTTTCCGTTAAAAAGAAGGTATATCGGTTAGTCCCTTTTTCAACTTTTTGGACTTCCATATGACGGAACACGATCTTTTTTCCGTTTGCATAAAGAAAGCATGTCCACTCCTCTTCAACCGTGAAATCCACAGCCATAGAGTTGAAAAAATGTAACAATCCAAATAGAATGGCACAAAGAAAAACTGCGATTGCAACCGCTAAAAATAATTCTCCATAATTTCGTTCGTGCAACTTCACCGGGATAACAATAACAAGAATAATTGTCATAAAGGCAAGAACAAACCACTTGATTTTTTGGCAATAAGAATGAAAATTTTTCATCGAACCTTAATCGTTCCTCCTCTATACAGATACATTGTTTTTTTGAGAGGGCGAATATAGATTTCTACATACCCACTTCGTTTCGTTACAACAATGGTTAATGCCAAAAACCATGAATTCAATACAGTAAGCAAATTAAACTGCTAAACGTAGAGCCGAAAGGAACGTAGTTACCATAGAAAAGCACGGCAAAATGTATACGTAATTATTCACAATTCCTTTCTTTGCATTGCGGATTAACAAAAATATCATAGCTGTTGACAGCACCGAAAATATCACTCCCGCTAACGCAGCCAATAAAAAATCCATATTATACCTCAACGATCCAAATTGTCAGCAAAAAGATAAACATAACCTTGATAACTACAGATGCATTTAAACAATTAATTCTGCTTGTCCTGCTTTTTTCTTTCTCAAGGTTCTTCATGCGGCGCTTTAAGCGCAAGCTGGTAACAACACAAATCGGCGTATAAATTATCAGCACAACAATTACAGCTAACACCTCATATCCTGTTCCGTATTCTCCCGGAGGAATCATTTGCCCTATCACAACAAATAGAATAAGATCATATATCCATCCTATGGACGAAAAAATCATAATCTTCCAGTAGTTTTGATGAAGTGTCAATCCGGGGTAAGGTATTCGGTTTAACTCAACAAGCGAAACAATGCTAATCACAATAGATATCACTAATATACACAGTTTGATGAACATAAATATTCTACCTCAAAAGTCCGATTACAGATTAAAAACTTACATAGGTATAAGTATATTCCTTCGATGCCAAAATGTCAATCGAACGGACGATGTTACCCGCATGGTCGTACACATATTTGTAGTGTGCGGTGAGTGTATTCGCCGCATTCGTTTCGGCGTTTTGATTTTGCATTGTGCAAATACGAAGGGCAAAAATGTAGAGAGAACATTTGTTCCCTCTACATTTTTATTGTACCCGATTTTTTATGATTTGTCAAGTGCAGCGGGAAAATTCATCACAAAATTTTACGTTTCGCGGTGGGTGGTGACCTCTCCCGCCGTCAGAACACGGCACACGCCTGCTTCATCCACGATCAAGCCGCCGTTATCGTCCACCCCGCATACCCGTGCGGTATGCGCTTCGCCGCGCTCATAGAAGGTAACCGTCTGCCCGTTCAGGATGGAACGCGAACGGTAACCCTCAAGGAAGGTGCGTGCCGAAAGATCGGCGGTATACGCCGCAAACCTTGCGAGAATGTCTGCCGCCAGGCGGTCACGTGCGGCGGGCGGCGCTGTCTCGCACAGCGCCCCTGCCACGTCGGCGATCTCCGCCGCAAAGCCGTCGGCGGGCGGGGTGATGTTCACGCCGAAACCCACCACGATGCACGCGGTATCCCCGACGGTGACCCCTTCTGCCAAAATGCCGCAGACTTTGCGCCCATCCAAGAAAAGATCGTTCACCCATTTGATGCCGACCGTACGACCGCACAGTCCTTCGCACCCTTCGGCTGCTGCGACCGCCGCCGCGACCGTCCACAAGGGGCTGATCCCTTCGCCGAGCGGGCGGCGAAGCAGCACGCTCATGTACAGTCCGCCTTGGGGAGAATAAAACGCACGTCCCATCCGCCCGTGCCCGCCGTGTTGGCGGTCGGCAATCAGCACCGTGCCGTCGGGCGCGCCGTCCGATGCCATCCGTTTCAGTGCCGTGTTGGTGGAGTCGGTCTCCTCCACGCGGAGGATCTGCCACTCACTCATCAAACGTCACCTCGTCTGCCGTGCCCGTCCAGTATACGAGCAGGGCCCCTTCTGCCACCGAAACGGTGCAGGGCACACCCGTGAAATGATTACTGACCCCCAGCGCGTGTTCCGCCGAAAGCGTACCGTTCAAAAGCGGGTAATACGCCCCCGTGACCGTCACGCCGTGCGCATCGCCGCCCTGCGCAAAGAGCGAAAGCGTACCTTCTGCCGTCGCGGGGAAACGCACCGTGCCGCCTTGCAGGGCGGTGAAGCACTCCCCTTCCCCGCACAGCACCGCATGACCGCCGTGCCGCGCCACCCACAAAAGGGTCTGCAGGTTGGCAAGGGTGTGATCGCTTCGCCCGCCCGTGCCCGCCAGCAGGCGGAATTCGCGATAGCCCGCCTCCCACGCGAGGCGCACGGCAAGTCCCGTGTCGGTGTCGTCCTTTTCCACGGGGTAAGTCAGTACGTTTTCCCCTTGCGGCGTCGTGCCGAGCGAATCAAAATCCCCCACGATACGGTCGGGGGTGATGCCGCGTGCGTGCAGATGTGAAAGACCGCCGTCCGCCGCAATTACCAAGTCGCCCGCCGACGGTGCAAACGGCGCACAGTACGCCGCCGCGCCCACGATATAACAGACTGCCATACGGCTCCCCCCTTTCTTCTCCCCTATTGTACGCGTATCTTAGAAAAAAATCAAGTATTACTTGACAAACGGCAGTGGGAACACTATACTATTGAGAGTAATTCTCAATTTTTTACGTGAGGTGAGTGACGTGTCCACCCATTACTGTACCGACGGCAAGGCGTTGTTGCTCGCATTTTTGCGGGAACACGCGGATTCCCCCTGTACCATCGAGGAGATCGCCGCCGCCCTGCCGACCGGTAAAAGTACGTTATATCGGCTGATGACCGCGCTGGTCGCGGACGGCACGGTGCGCCGCTTCGTGCGCGGCAACAGCCGCCAGTTTACCTATCAGATATTGGGTGACGAGCACTGCCACGACCATTTGCATTTAAAATGCGTAGACTGCGGACGGGTGGTGCATTTGGATCACGACATCACCGCCTTCGTGGAACGTGAACTGTTAAAGCGCCACCATTTCACCGCCGACGAACGTGCGACCATGTTATTGGGGCGGTGCGAGGCGTGCGCCGAGAAAGGATGTGCCGTATGATAAAACGTATCGTTGCCCTGTTGCTTGCGGCAGTTTGCTTGCTCGGTTGTGCGGGATGCGCCGTCGGCGAAAAAGCAGACGACACGCTCACCGTCATCTGCACGGTGTTCCCGCCGTACGATTTCGTGCGTGCCATCGCGCCCGAAGCGGAGGTGTCGCTTTTGCTCCCGCCGGGACAGGAGACCCATTCCTACGAGCCGACCCCGCGGGATATCGTGGATATTCAAAACTGCGACCTATTCATTTACGTAGGCGGGGAATCGGACGCGTGGGTGGAAGATATGCTCGCTTCGATGGAGGAGCCGCCAAAAACGCTGACCTTGCTCGAATGCGCGGGCATCGCCCCCGACCAAGATGCAGACGAACACGTGTGGACCTCGCTCGGATACGCGCGCAACATCGTGGAAGTGCTGAAAGACACGCTGTGCCGCCTGCACCCTGCGGATGCCGAGGCACTGCGCACCAACGCAGACAAGTATATTGATGCTCTTGACGCATTGGATAAGCAATTCCTCGAAACGGTGCAAAACGGCAAACGGCGCACCTTGGTGTTTGCCGACCGTTTCCCCTTCCGCCATTTCACCGAAGATTACGGCTTGCACGCCGAAAGTGCGTACGCGGGGTGTGACCACGCCGCTGAGCCTTCCGCCGCGACGGTGGCGGCGCTTGCCGATATGGTAAAAGCACAAAGCATTCCCGTGGTGCTGCATATTGAATTTTCCAATCAAAAGCTCGCGGACACGGTGTGTGAGGCAACGGGTGCAGAAAAGCGTCTGTTCCACTCCTGCCACAACGTGACCAAAGCGGAGATCGAGAACGGGGTCACCTATCTCTCGCTGATGAAGCAAAACCTCGAAGTACTGAAGGAGGCGCTTAATTAATGAGTTTGATCTCCTGCCGCGACGCCGTGTTCGGCTACGACGGACACGCGGTGCTTTCGGACGTTTCGCTCACCTTAAACGCGGGTGAATACTTGTGTATCGTGGGTGAAAACGGTTCGGGAAAAAGCACGCTGATTCAAGGATTGTTGCATTTAAAAACACCGATGGACGGTGCCGTTACCTTCGGCGACGGATTGGCACCGCACGAGATCGGGTACCTGCCGCAACAGACCGACTACCGCCGCGATTTTCCCGCAAGCGTGTATGAAGTGGTGCTTTCGGGGTGCTTGAACCGTCTCGGTGCGCGTCCGTTTTACACCCGCACCCATAAAGCGGAAGCGCGACACAGTATGGAACTCTTGGACGTTCTGCCCTTGCGCCACCGCAGTTTTCACGCACTTTCGGGCGGTCAGCGACAGCGGGTGCTGTTGGCGCGTGCCTTGTGCGCCACCGAAAAGGTGCTGTTGCTGGACGAGCCTGCTGCGGGACTGGACCCGCTCGTGACGGCGGAACTCTACAAAGTCATCCACCACTTAAACCGTGACCACGGCGTGGCGATCATTATGGTATCGCACGACCCCGCGGCCGTGCGGGAATACGCCACCCACGTGTTGCATCTCGACGGTCGCCCGCTCTTCTTCGGCACGCGGGAGATGTATCTGCAAAGCGAGATCGGGCGGCGGTTTTTGGGAGGTGACGGGAATGTTTGAGTTGATCGGACAGATGCTGTCCTACCCGTTTTTGGTGCGGGCACTCATCGTCGGCGTGTTGGTGTCGCTGTGTGCCGCCCTGCTCGGTGTGACCTTGGTGCTGAAACGCTACTCCATGATCGGTGACGGGCTCTCCCACGTCGGTTTCGGCGCCCTCGCCATAGCGGCGGCACTCGGCACCGCCCCGCTCGCCGTGTGCATTCCCGTGGTGTCCCTCGCCGCCGTGCTGTTGCTCCGGCTGAGTGAAAGCGCACGGGTCAAGGGGGATGCCGCTATCGCGCTCATCTCATCGGGGTCGCTGGCGGTGGGTGTACTCGTCGTGTCGCTTGCAGGCGGCATGAACACCGACGTGAACAACTACATGTTCGGCAGTATCCTCTCGCTCAGCCGCGGGGATACGGTGCTGAGCGTGGCGCTCGCGGTCATTGTGTTGCTTTTGTACCTTCTGTTCTTCAACCGCCTGTTTGCGGTGACGTTTGATGAAACGTTTGCCCGTGCAACGGGCACGAAGGCGGGATTTTACAACCTGCTCGTCGCCCTGCTCACGGCGGTAACGGTGGTGCTCGGTATGCGGATGATGGGCGCTCTGCTCATTTCGTCGCTCATCATCTTCCCCGCCCTCTCGGCCATGCGGGTGTGCCGCACCTTCCGCCGCACGGCGGTGACGGCGGCGGTGCTGTCGGTCGTCTGTTTCCTTGTCGGAACGGTGGCATCCTTCGCGTGGGAATTGCCTACGGGTGCCACGGTGGTGGCGGTGAACATCCTCGCCTTTGCCGTGTGTGCCGTTTCGGGGATAGTCAAACGAAAAGGGTAAGACATATCCGATAGTCAGGAAACAACAGACCCCGTCCCAAGGTGTGTTTACACCTTGGGACGGGGTCTGTTGTTACACAAACTCACATCACGCACTGGTCGTTGATAAACAGGGTGAATTTCACACCGAGTTTTTCTGCCGCACGGCGGCAGAGGAGCATACGCTCCATAAACACCTCAAAATACTCCATCACGCTGCCGTACTGCGTGTCTACCGTCAGTCGCAGGGCGAGGGTGGTCTTATCTTCGCTCAGTTCTAACGAAGATTTTTCCACCGAATAGTTCACGCGGTCGTGAATATCGAAGGTCGTGAGGTCGTGATTGCGCACGCGGGTGCGGCGCACATCGGATTTATCCGCCAAAATGAGCGCTGCCGATACCTCGTTCACCGGCACACCCGTGCCTTCGTCGTGGTTGCCGATAGCGGTCACCACCGTGGCGATCTCCGCGGCATCCATATCCAAACGGTCCAGGATACGGAACGCCATTACCGCACCGCTTTGCGAATGTTCGATGCGGTTGACGAGGTTGCCGATATCGTGCAGGTATCCCGCAATGCGGGCAAGTTCCGCCGTGCGCTCGGAAAATCCAAGCTCCGACAGCAGCCGTCCTGCCTCTACCGCCACGCGGGTGACGTGGGCAAAACTGTGTTCGGTAAACCCGAGTGCCTCCAGCGATTCGTCCGCACGGGTAATGTAGGTGCGGATATCCTCGCGGCGGCGCAGTTCGTCAAAAGTAATCATACGTTTTCCTCAAATTTTCTCAATATGCGGGCAGGTGATCGGCTGACGGATGACGGGCGCACAGTAGCGCACCGCGTTTTTGATGACCGTCTGCACCGCGGGTTCGTAATAGATCGGGAAGGTCTCGTGACCGGGCTGGAAATAGAACACCGTGCCGTGTCCGCGCCGCCACAAGCACCCGCTGCGGAACACTTCGCCGCCCTCGTAACTGCCGATAAACAGCAGTTTCTCGGGTTCGGGAACCGAAAACGGCTCGGCGTAGGTCTCTACGTGGGGCAGTTCGAAATAACGGTCGATGCCCTGCGTGATGGGATGCGCGGGGTCTACCACCCACACACGCTCCATATCCCCGTTTTCGCGCCAGCCGAGACTGCAGGGCGTACCCATCAGGCGGCGAAACACTTTCGAATGGTGACCGCTGTGCAACACGATAAGCCCCATGCCTGCGTGAACGGCATTTGCCACCCGCTCGACCACTTCGTCGGGCACGTCGCCGTGTGCCATATGGCCCCACCAGAGCATCACGTCGGTGTCGTCCACCACCTCTTGCGGCAGGCCGCAATCGGGGTCGTCCAGCGTGGCGGTGCGGACGGTGATGTCCTCCTCCGTTCCCAAAAACGCCGCCAGTGCGCCGTGAATGCCGTCGGGATACACACGGCGCACTTCTTCGCTGATTTTTTCATGACGTCCTTCGTTCCAAACCGTAACTTTGATCACGTTACACACTCCTTATAACCGTTCAAATGCTTCACGTACGTTTTGCACGCCGATAATTTCAATATCCGTGCGCGGGGTGATGGCAGCGACGTTCTGTCGCGGCATCAGCACGCGGGTAAACCCGAGCCGCGCCGCTTCTGCCACGCGCGCTTCGGCGTGGGAGACGGCACGGATCTCCCCCGTCAGCCCCACTTCGCCAAAAGCGACCACCCCTTCGGGCACGGGCTTGTCCTTCAGTCCCGAAACCAGCGCGAGCGACACCGCCAGATCTGCCGCAGGCTCTTCCAAGCGGATACCGCCCACCACGTTCAAGTAAGCGTCCAAATTCTGGAAGAAATACCCGGCGCGTTTTTCCAACACCGCAAGCAAGAGGGTCATACGGTTATAATCAAATCCCGTGGACATCCGCCGCGGATTGCCGAATCCGCTGGGGGTGACCAACCCCTGCACTTCCGCAAGCAGGGGGCGCGTACCCTCCACCGTGCAGGAAACGCAGGTGCCGCTGACTCCTTTGGGACGACCCGAGAGCAACATTTGCGACGGGTTTTCCACCTGCGCCAAACCGCGATCCCGCATTTCGAACACGCCGATCTCGTTGGTGGAGCCGTAACGGTTTTTGGCACAGCGGAGAAGGCGGTAACTGCTGTTGCGATCCCCTTCAAAATACAGCACACAGTCCACGATGTGTTCCATCACCTTCGGGCCCGCGATGGCACCGTCTTTGTTTACGTGACCCACCACGAAAACGGGCAGATCCATCGCTTTTGCCGCCCGCATGATCGCCGAGGTACACTCCCGCACCTGCGTGACACTGCCGGGCGAAGAGGCAACGTCCGCCAAATTCATCGTCTGTATGGAATCCACGATCATGAGTTCGGGCGATTCCGTCTGCATTGCCGCCAGCACGGTAGCAAGGTCGGTTTCACAGAGCAGGGAGAGATTTTCGCTCTCCACCCCCAAGCGGTCGGCACGCAGTTTGATCTGCGCCGCCGATTCTTCGCCCGAGACGTACAGTATTTTGCGGGTCTGCCCGATATGCTCACAAATTTGCAAAAGGAGAGTGGATTTGCCGATGCCGGGGTCACCGCCGATAAGCATCAGCCCGCCTTTGACGATACCGCCGCCGAGCACGCGGTCAAGTTCTTTCATACCCGTGGAGGTACGCACTTCGCCGTGCGGGTCGATCTCCCGCAGTTTTTGCGCGCACACACGCCCGCTCGGCACGGCGGCAACCGCCGCTGTTTGCGGAGTGCGCAGTTCTTCCTGCATGGTGTTCCATTCCCCGCACGAGGGGCAACGCCCGCTCCAACGCGGCGCTTCAAAACCGCATTCCGAGCAAACGAACACCGTCTTATTTTTCGGTGGCATGGCCTCCCCTCCTTTTCCCGTCCATCATATCACACTTTTTTCACGTTTACAAGCCGAAATTGCCATTTTGCAAAAAAGAAAACACACCGCCCGCCACGGCAAACGCCATCTGCCGTTGATACTCCGTTTCTGCCAGTTTTGCGCACTCGGCGGGGTTGGACAAGAAGCCGCATTCCACCAATACCGCGGGCACGGTGGTGTTGGCGAGCAAAAACACGCCGTCGTCCGCCGTTTTAAGCTGACGCGTGTTGTCGGGTTGCAAGAGCGACAGCACGCTTTCCCGCACCGCGACGCCCAGCACACGGCTTTGCGGGTGGACGGGCGAGCAAAACACCTGCGTGCCGTCATATTTCGCTTCGGCGAAATGGTTTTGGTGAACGCTTACCACCGCCGTCGCTTCTTCGTACATCGCCAGACGGTTGTGCATATCGCTGACCTTTTGCTCACGCAGGGAGTTACCCTCGGTATGGATCGAGCGGTCGTCTTCACGGGTCATACCCGTTTTCACTCCCATCACCCGCAAGAGCGACGAAAGTGTGCGGGCGATATTCAGATTCACGTCTTTTTCCGCCGTACCGTCCACTCCCGTGGCACCGCCGTCCGCCCCACCGTGTCCTGCATCCACCAACACGTACGGCACGCCCGCCGTGAGTGTCGACGCCTCTTCCACCCGTGGGAACACCGCCAGTACCGCCGCCGCACAGCATACCGCCGCCGCAAGTACCCACCGTTGTTTCATACGCATCCCCCCGCCACACGGTATGATACGGGGCGGTGAAATATACCTTTTTTCATCCGTCTCTCGGCAAGGTGTATGCACCGCATTGTGAAGAGCCGTTCCAACGGTTTGCGGATTTGACTTGACATTTTCCCCAATTTTATTCATAATGTAAGTACTATAAGAAAGGTCGTGAAAATATGCCGCTCAACGATTTCTCCCACGGGGAGTTTTTGGAGTCTTTGGATACCCGCTTTGAACCGTTTGCCACAGAAGTGGTGCGGGAGCAAAATCCCGACACCTTGACGGTGCTGTACGGCACCGACGTGCATTATATCCGTTTTTACGACAACTACGCACCCGTTTACGAAAAGGTGCAGGAGATGGTGGAATTCTCCCGACGTGTCGGGGTGGACCTGCTTGCGCTGACGGGCGACCTTATTGACGGTAACGCGCCCATTGAGACGCAGTTCCGTGACCTGTTCGATCTGACGACCCTGATCAAGCAGACGCAGGCAACGTCGGTCATTCTTTCGCAAGGTAATCACGACGACTGTTCGTGGTTTGCCTATAAAAACGCGCTTGGTGCCGAAGGAGTCATCTCGGATGCGGAATGGTACGGGGCGGTGGTCAATCCCGTTCGCGCTTCTTTCCCGATGACGCTGGACGAAAACAACCCCGCAGGCGGGTACTACTACGTGGATTATCCCACCCAGAAGATCCGCGCCATCAACCTGCGCACCAGCGACAACCCGTTGGTGTTGGAAGAAGACGGTAAACATCTGGTGCAGAAATATTGCAGTCAGTGGGCGTTCGGTTTTCAGGAAAAGCAGTTGCAGTGGCTCGTGAAGGCCTTGCAGTTGCCGGGCGACGACTGGTCGGTAGTCTTCTTCTCGCACACCTGCCCGTATGTTGAAAAGGATATGCACAACCGCGCTGTCTTTACGGAGATCGTGCGGGCGTTCCGTGACGGCGGCAAAGGCGTCGCGGTGAGCGATGACCCGATGTATCCCGCCACCGTGTCCTACGATTTCACCGGTCGCCGCGGTGACGTGCTGGTATACTTGTACGGTCACTACCACTGCGATACCGCAACGGTGGAGGACGGTGTCACCGCCGTGTGTACCAAGAGCCTGCTTGGGTTTGACCACGGGCAGGAGCATCTGTTCGTGGAGGTGCCGGGCGTCGGCACGGTCGGCAAGGATATGTATAACAGTTGGGACTGTATGCTGATCGACAAAGCCGCCCGCAAGCTGAAAGCAAAACGCTACGGCCTGCGGCAGTTGGATCGCGAGATTGATCTGTAAGGAGTATATGGTATGGCAAGAGAACGTTATCTCATCGGTGTGGATACCCAAAAATTGCAGGAAGAACGTAAACCCGAACGTCCCTTGACCTTTCGCGAGAAGATCGAAAAGTTTTGGTATAATTACCAATGGGCGGTCATCATTGTCGGCGTACTCGTGGCGCTCATCGTCGCGGCGGCGATACTGATCGGCTCGCGCGAAAAGGTGGACTACAGTCTCGTGGTGGTCACCAAAGGGCGACTGGCCGAAACCGCACTGGACGAACTGGCGGAAGAGATGGAACTGTACGGCAAAGATCTGGACAAAGACGGTAAAGTCAACGTGCGCATTATCCCGCTCGTGATGACCGACGACGGTGACTACGTGGAACTCGCGACCCTGTTTTCGAGCGGGAGTAACGTGATGTTTGCGATGGAGCCGACCTATTACAAATCGCAGATCGAACAGTACGAAGAGGGTGACGAATACTACTTCACTCCCCTGAACGTCGAGAACGAGGGGTTGGCGGAACACAAGCGGTACTGGAACTGGCAAAACTCCTATTTCCGTCAAAACTGCAGCGGCACCTTCCCGAAAGAGATGTATTTCGGCGTGCGCGCCCCCATCGGCACCGCTACGGGACGCGAGGAGGAATCCGCCGCGTGCGTGGCACTGCTGGAAGAATTTATCCGCAACAATCCGATCGAAGAGATCACGGTAGAAAACGAATAATTCACGAAACACCGCTGTGACGTCACCGTCACGGCGGTTTTTTATGACGACGGACATCCTCGGATTGACAAACACATAAAATTGTGATAGTATACTGTTTTATTAGTTATAACACGCGGAGGGAAAGGGTATGAACGCATTCTGGAAATTCGTGGAGGAATGGGATCTTGTCACGCAGGGGATCTGGTGCCTGCGCATCGCGGCAGCGGCGCTGTGCGGCTGCATCATCGGGTATGAACGCACCCGCCGTTCCAAAGGGGCGGGCATTCGCACCCACATGATCATTGCGATGAGTGCCGCGTTGATGACCATCGTGT
>SVPJ01000021.1 GCA_015065885.1 Oscillospiraceae bacterium
CGAAGGTCGCGTTCGTAAGCGCCGTGTTGTAGGACTTCACGTCCACCAGCGTCCAGTCACCCGCCGTACCCACAAAGTATACGTCGGTGATGGCATCGCACAGATAGAACGCGTTGCGGTTAATGACGGTGGTATTCTTTGTGATATACACGGTGGTCAAACCCGTAACGCTGCGGAATAACTGCGCCGGGATCCGAGTGACCGTCTTACCAATGTAGACGGTAGTCAGCGCGGAACAGTCTGCAAAAATAGGATACGTCGACACACCTGCCGTCTCACACGCCACTGCATTGTAGTACACCGTTTGGATCGCCGTACAATAACGGAATGCATAATTACCGATGGAGATAACACTCTCAGGAATAGTCACAGCGGTAATGCTCGCACAATCGCGGAATGCATTGTTACCGATCGCCACCACAGGATAACCGTCGATCTCAGCGGGAATGACCACCTTACCGCGAATGGCGGTATTCACGTCCGTAATGGTCACCACGCCGTCGTTGACGGTGTATGTGTAATAGGTAAGCGTCACATCCTTATCGCACACATCGCAGACGTTGTCATCTCCGAAAGTATGCCCCACAGCAGAAACGACCTCCTGCGCGACCAACACTTCGCCGCACACGTCACAGTGGCTGCCCGCCGTAAGTCCGCTTTCAGTACAAGTCGGAGCGACCGCCTCGTCAACAACTTCACTGTGGTCCGACATGGGAATAACACTACCCACCGTCAGCGTTTCGCCGCAAACCGCACACACGGTGTCCCCCGTGTAACCGTCTGCAGTACAAGTAGCCTCTATCCGCCCGATCGTTTGCGTGGTTTCGTGTGTACAGGTGGTATAATGCCACGTAGCGGTCGTCAGCGGATCGTTATACGAATCGATCTTAATACTCGCGCGGTCATCCTCAGTGCCGCCGTAGTACACGTTTGCCAGTTTGGTGCATTTGTTAAATGCATACGCACCGATCGTCTTCACCGAACGCGGCAGATGCAGTTCGGTCATGGCGCTGATCTGCATAAACGCATGGTCTTCAATTGTCACCAAACTTTCGGGGAGTGTGATGGTCGGTACGTACAGGCAGTAATTAAATGCATACGACCCGATGCTCTCAACGCCTTCTTCAAAGGTGAGCGACGTCATGCGCGTACCGCTTTGGAATGCCTTGGCACCGATGCGTTTCACGTGGGAAGGAATGGTCAGCGAACGGATCGCCGTGCAGGACACAAACGCGTAATCCTTTACTTCGTACACGTCGGCGGGAATCACCAGTTGCTTCAACTCTTCTCCGTTCAAATACAACTTTTGTGCGTTCTTAAGCGGATTCGATGCGGCAGTCGCAAAAGTGATGCGGCACCACGCCGAAAGGTCGGTGATGTTCACCTTCGTGAGTCCCGTACACCCGTCAAACGCATCCGCGCCGATATACGTGACACCGCTCGGAACGGTGACCGCCGTCATCGCGGTGCAGTTCTTAAACGCGCCCTCGCGGATCACCGTCACAACGGCTCCCTTGATCGTTTCGGGGATCACCACGTTACCGCTGACGGTGCTGTCCGCCGAAAGGATGGTGGCTTTACCATCGGTAACGTAATAGGTCACGTAACGCAGTTCACCGCACGCATCGCAGGAAATATCCGTATCGTCGGTGAAGGTATGCCCCTTCATGGGAAGTGTCTCGCGTACCGCAAGTAACGCGCCGCAATCAGCACACACCGTACCGCCGATATACCCGTCTTCGGTGCAGGTCGCTGCCTTGTCTTCCGTGAACACATTTCCGTGCGCACACGTGGTATAATCCCACACAGCAGACGTCAAGGGCGTGTTGTTATCGCCAACAGTGATGCCTGCGCGGTCATCCTCAGTGCCGCCGTAGTACACGTTTGCCAGTTTGGTGCATTTGTTAAATGCATACGCACCGATCGTCTTCACCGAACGCGGCAGATGCAGTTCGGTCATGGCGCTGATCTGCATAAACGCATGGTCTTCAATTGTCACCAAACTTTCGGGGAGTGTGATGGTCGGTACGTACAGGCAGTAATTAAATGCATACGACCCGATGCTCTCAACGCCTTCTTCAAAGGTGAGCGACGTCATGCGCGTACCGCTTTGGAATGCCTTGGCACCGATGCGTTTCACGTGGGAAGGAATGGTCAGCGAACGGATCGCCGTGCAGGACACAAACGCGTAATCCTTTACTTCGTACACGTCGGCGGGAATCACCAGTTGCTTCAACTCTTCTCCGTTCAAATACAACTTTTGTGCGTTCTTAAGCGGATTCGATGCGGCAGTCGCAAAAGTGATGCGGCACCACGCCGAAAGGTCGGTGATGTTCACCTTCGTGAGTCCCGTACACCCGTCAAACGCATCCGCGCCGATATACGTGACACCGCTCGGAACGGTGACCGCCGTCATCGCGGTGCAGTTCTTAAACGCGCCCTCGCGGATCACCGTCACAACGGCTCCCTTGATCGTTTCGGGGATCACCACGTTACCGCTGACGGTGCTGTCCGCCGAAAGGATGGTGGCTTTACCATCGGTAACGTAATAGGTCACGTAACGCAGTTCACCGCACGCATCGCAGGAAATATCTGTATCGTCGGTGAAGGTATGCTTACCCGTAGCGGCGATCGCGTCGCCCTGCTCCAAAAGTTCACCGCATTCTGCACACACGGTGTCACCCGTATAACCGTCTTCGGTACAGGTGGCGTCTTTGGCATTTTCAATGGCGGTGTTTTTGTGTTCACATACCGCATAATGCCATGTTGCATTAAGGAGAGCCTCGTTACGAGCAGCAACAGTGATACCCGCACGGTCGGTCACGTTGCCGTCGTAATGCACATCGCTCAATGCGGTACAATCGTAAAACGCATACTCACCGATGTTCTGCACGCTGTTCGGAATCGTCACGGTCGTCAGTTTCGTGCAAGCCCGAAACGCCGTATTTCCGATACTCTGCACACCGTTCGGAATAACCGCCTCCGTAAGCGAGGCGCAATAGTAAAACGCATAGTCACCGATGGCAGTCACGCCCTGCGGAATGGTCAACGCAGAAAGAGCGTTGCAACTGTAAAACATCCAGTTTTCAATGCATGTCAAATTGCTCGAAAGGGTCACCGCTGTAAGCGAGGAACAACCGTAGAATGCGCCTTCACCGATGCTTTGCACACTGTCCGGAATGACCGCTCGGGTAAGCGAAGAACATTCGCGGAAGGCCGCATACCCAATGCTTTTGACCCCTTGCGGGATCGTCACTGCGGCAAGCGCGGTACACTGATAAAATGCGGCAGCCTCGATGGCGGTCACACTTTCGGGAACGGTCACCGCCGTGAGCGCTGTGCATTGGTAAAACGCACTGTTCCCGATCGTTGTCACGGGATAACCGTCGAAAGTTGAGGGGATCACGAGCCCTCCGCTGACGGCGGCATCTACTTTGGTAATGGTGACCTTACCGTCGGTCACGGTATACGTGATATAGCGATATTCACCGCACACATCGCAGGAAGCGTCGCCGTTATCGGTGTAGGTATGCCCCGTAGCGGAGATGACTTCGCCCATCACTACCGTTTCGCCGCAATCATTACACACGATATCGCCCGTGTACCCATCTTCGTTGCAAGTAGCATCCTTCATATTTTTCACCGTCGTGTTCGGGTGGTTACACCCTGCCACGGCATAATGCCAGGTTGCGTCGGTAAGATAGGTGTTGCCATTACCGATGGTAATGTCGGCACGCGTGATACGGCTTCCGCCGTAATACACGTTAGCCAGTGAATAACAGTTCCCGAACGCACCGTCGCCGATACTCATCACGGTAGCGGGCAGTGTCAATTCTGTAATCGCCTCACACTCAATAAACGCATTCGAACCGATGGCTTCAACCGCCGTTCCCATCGTCAGGGTAGCCAGTTTGGTACAGCCCATGAAAGCGTTATCGGGAATCGTGGTCACCGTGTTACCCACGATCACCTTGTTCAGTTTGGTGCAACCCTCGAAGACGGGGTAGCTGATCGTTCCCATCTGCGTGCAATTCGTCGCGTTAAACCGCACCGTGATCAGCGCCTTGCAACCCGCAAACGCGGCCGCAGGCATCGTCTGCACATTCTTGCCGATATTCACGACCTGCATCTTAGCGCAAGAAGAAAACACGGTGGACGACGTTGTGTAATCGCCGATCTTCACACAGTTTTTCGCGTTATAATTTACCGTTGCCAGCACCGTACAGCCGGCAGTCAAATTTTGCGGAATGGTGACCACGTCTTCGCCGATGGTCATCGTCTTCAACACCGTACAACCCGAAAATGCGGGATACTGCGCACTGCCGAACGTCGTGCAGTTTGCCGCGTTGTACACCACCGAAGCAAGGGCCGTACACCCCGCAAAAGCGCGGTTTCCCATCGTCTCCACACCGCGGCCGACAGTAACTTTCGCCAACGCCGTACATTCGTTAAATGCCGCGTAGCCAATCGTTTTGACACTATCGGGAATCACCAACGTCGAGAGTGCGACACAACGGCCAAACGCGCTGTCGCCGATCTGTTGCACACCGTTGCCGAACGACAGCGTTGTCAGTGCCGCGCAATCCAGAAACGCCCAACCCTCGATCGTGTCAACACTGTCCGCGATCGACACGGTCGCCAGTGCCGAGCAAGAGTAAAACGCATGCTCACCAATGCTCGTCACACCCGCAGGGATCGCAATCGACTCAAGCGTATCGCAGTTATAAAAGGCCTCTTTTCCAATGCTCGTCACACTGCCATCGGCAGGAATCACACTCACATTGGTACCCGCTATCAACGTGCGACTTGCTTTTTCGATCAAGCAGTTGCCCGCGCTGCCGTACACCGTGTTTTCCGCGGCAACCGTAACGGCACGAAGCGCATTACAACCGCGCACCACGTTCCCTGCAATGCTCGTAACACTTGCAGGGATATGCATCGATGCGAGTGACGCACAACCCAGGAAAGCACCGTCCCCGATCGTCCGCACCCCGTTTTCCATCGTCACCGACACCAAGTTTTCACAATCCATGAAGGCATAGTCGCCGATCGTTTTCACTGCCGCAGGGATGGTGATATTCGCAACAGGAGATTTCGCAAACGCATATTTCGCGATCGCCGTCACACTGCCGTCGGCAGGGATCACACTGTTTTTCGTACCCAAAAGCAATTCCTTATTTGCCGTACCGATCAGGCAGTTGCCATTACTGTGAAACACGGGATTCCCCGCCGCAACCGTCAACGTTTCCAGCGGTGCCGCGGCATCAAACGCATTGTCGCGAATGGTGCGAACCCCCTTGCCGATGACAAGCGACGTAAGTGACGTGCACTGAGAAAACGCATAGTTACCGATCATGACCACCGAATCCGGAATAACAACGGACGTCATGTTTTTGCAATGGGAAAAAGCACCACCCGAGATCGTGATCGTACCTTCACGGATCACGCACGCCTCGACCGTATCGTTGGAGGCAATCAGGTGATTACCGCAGTACAGCAACCCGTCCTCATCGTAATTCGATGCTGTTTGGGTAACCGCCGACATTACAAACAGGTCGTCACCCATATCCGTCACGCTGTCGGGGAACGAAATGGTCGTCAGCGATTCACAGATTTGAAACGCCGCATCCCCCACACGTTGAAGACTCTCGGGAAAATTCACCGTCGTAAGTGCTGTACAGCTGTAAAACGCGCCACGTCCGATGCTTGTCACACCATACTGGAACGTTACACTCTCCATACTGCGACAATCTTCAAACGCGTACTCCTCCACCGTCCGCAACGAACTCGGAAGAGTGAGCGATGTGATGTACGTCGCCCGATAAAACGCGATACGCCCAATCGTGCGCACAGGGTATCCACCAAGCGTAGAAGGAACCGTAATACTTCCTTTCATATTGATATTGTCCACCGCCGTAATGGTGGCTTCGCCGTTCGATACCGTATAGGTATAATACCCATACGTGTATTCCTCCGCCTTCGCTGTGAGCGAAAACTCCACCGCACCCGCGGGAATGAGCGACACCAACAACAGCAGTGTCAACACCAAACTCAATACACGTTTCATTTCCACATTTCTCCTTCTCAAAACAACGGTTACAGCCGTTGCGTATTCCGTATTATGTTCGACTTTTCGTCGGCACCTGTGCCAAAATGACCGCCGCGAACATCACCGCACAGCCGACCGCTTCGCGCGGGGTGGGCCACTGCAGCAGGATCACCGCCCCCGCCAGCACCGCAAACACCGATTCCAGCGACATCAGCAGTGACGCCACCGCGGGCGGCGTGCGTTTTTGCCCCAGTATCTGCAACGTATACGCCACACCGCTCGAAAGCACACCCGTGTAGCACAGCGGCAACCACGTTGCCGCCACCGCCTGCCACGAGAGCGACGGTTCTGTGATCCATGCCGTAATACCGTTTAAAATACCGCTCATCACAAATTGCAAGCAAGAGAGCAGCACCCCGTCCACACGGGTGACAAAGTGATCCACCGCCAGGATCTGCGCCGCAAACAGGAACGCACACGCGAGGGTATACGCATCGCCGTGATTTACGCTGAATCCGTTCTCGCCGCATAAGAGATACAAGCCGACCACAGCCGCCAACGCACCCACCACCAACAGCGGAGATACACGGCGGCGAAACAGCACAAACCCCACGAGCGGCACCAACACCACGTACAGTGCCGTGATGAAGCCCGACTTGCCGACGGTGGTATACATCAACCCGATCTGCTGTGCCGACGAAGCCAAAAACAGCAGCCCGCCGCACACCGCACCACCGAGCAGCGCATCCCGTGGACGGGTCGGCGCATGTATCTCCCGTTTCTTTCGAAGCAGGATGACGGGCAACAGCACCAGCGCACCCATAAAGAAACGAAGCGAGCCGAAACTGAACGGGCCGATATGATCCATCGCCACGCTCTGTGCCACGAAGGCGCAACCCCAAATGATAGCGGCAAGCAACAGCATCCCACTGCCGATGAGCGATTGCCTGTTTTTCAAATTACCCATTGCACACCGCGTGCCCTTCCCATTCCTTCACGGGCGACAACCCCATCACCGCCGTGATAGTGGGGGCAATATCCAACAGCGAACAACTCTCCGCAAGCGGGCCCGCTTTGAAATCTTTGCCGCGGAAGAACATCGGAATGGTCATGTCCTCCGGGCATTCACTGCCGTGTGCGCGGTCGTGCCCGCCGTGATCCGCCGTGATGATCACGGTATATTCCTCTCCGAAACGGTCGATCACCCGTTTTACGTTATCCAACGCCGTCGATACGCGCCGCAGATATTCCTCACTCATCCACCCGTTGTCGTGTCCGCCCTTTTCGTCGGTATCCACCAGATACAAAAAGACGAGATCGGGTTTTTCCTCTTCCATCGTGCGAAGCGCCGCGTCGGTCAGCAGGGTATCCACGCTTTCGTGGGTATAGGACTGAATGAAAGTAGCGAATTTCATCGAGCCGGGGCGCGCAATATCCCGCATCGGCTCCCAACCGTAAAAGATGGCACACGTGCCGTCCGCATCCGCCACCCGCTCGAACACGCCTTTGATCGTATGTACCTGCGGAACGTAGGTGTTCGTAACGATCCCGTGGCGGGAGGGCTCCACCGAATGTGCCATCGTCATGTGACACGGGAGCGTGACCGACGGCACCATCGACCGCGCGGTGTAACAATACGCACACGCGGCTTCGAGCGTTTTCACGTACGGATTCCCGCACTGCTGCATCCCGTCGGGGCGCATCCCGTCGATCGAGATCAAAACGACTTTTTTATCCACGCCTCTTCCTTCTTTCTTGCCAAGATAAAACACAAGGAAAAGTATACCATATTCCTATAAAAAAAGCAAGAAAAAAGCGAAGCGAAAAGGACAGACGGTACTTGACAATTCATCGGTAATGCGGTACAATACCCCTTGTCACACGCCGCTGTGGTGGAATTGGCAGACACGAGGGACTTAAAATCCCTTGGTAGCAATACCGTACCGGTTCAAGCCCGGTCAGCGGCACCAACTTAAGGAGTGCCCCTTTGGGGTACTCCTTAAGTTTTTCAAAGACCGGGCTTGAAACGAACTCCAAGGGTGAGCGGTCAACGACCGCGAAGCCTTGGCAGCGACAGTCCGGGGGACTGTCGCGCTCGTGAGAAGAAAGCCCGGTCAGCGGCACCAAAAAGAAAGACACACGAAAGTGTGTCTCAGACTGTCAAAAAAGTCCGGCAAACGCCGGGCTTTTTGCCGTCTGTCGCCTGCGGGCGGGGTTATCCGCGGGCAAACGCCCGCTCGACGCGCAGGGGAACCCTGACGGTGTCCGTTCGCGGTGTGCAAAATCGACAGTGCCGTCCATCACTGTCGATTTTGACCGCAGCACTCGCTTATGCCTCGCTGTATCCGCCCCCGGCGGCGCTCGGCAACGCGACCCCGCACACACCCCCTCCCTCCGTTTTCCAAGCATTAAGAGGCGGTTTTTTGACACGCTCAGACACACGAAAGTGTGTCTTTCTTTTTGTATTTGTGTCCGCTAAGATACAAAACGATGTTACACCTTACGGTGTTGTGCTTCACACAAACGATGTGGCTGCGCCAACGATGTTGCACTGCGTGCCAATATATGCTATAATACATCGCAAGGCGGTGATCTTATGTACACGCTTCCGATTCTTCTTGTTTTCCTTTTGGTTATAGCAAGAATTTGTGCTTGTTATGATAGCCGAATTTCCAAAGGCAAGTACATTACGGTTAAACATGATCGATTGGCAAAAATATTGATCGAAAAAGAACATTTTTTGTACAAAGGAAAGCATACATTGAAAAAAGACCGAAACAAAATGTCTGTTGTAGGCTTTATATTTTATCTGTGTGTGATTTTTCTTGTTGTGTTGCTGCTGATTTTTCTTTTGTTACCCCCGATTCCCTGTACCCCTTTTATGATGGATGCGACCGGGCTGTATTTGTTTGCGGATACACTAAATCAAAAAATACCTATCATTTTTTCGATTATGCTGTTATGTTCTGAATTTATCTATTTTTCTGTTTTGCTTTTTCGATATAAAAAAGAGTTAGAACAAAAATGGATTAAGATTTTAGTCTGCTTAAGTTCTCTGTTTTTAGGACTTATCAGTACGATTGTTATTTTCGAAATGTTTTTTGAATTATTGACATAACAGCAAACAGAAGAACCTCTTCGATTCTCATTTTTCGGTATAAGACACAACAAAAGGAGACGAAACGTTTGAACAAATACATCGTTATTGAATACCGGTTAACGCGAAAAGTCACTCCTTCCGCCGTTCTCGAGGCACTCGAATCGCTTTTCAACACGCAGCCCCTCTTCTATGCCGAGTGCCTTTTTGAGATAAATGTAGGGCTTTACGAACTTGAACACGAAGGGAAACTGCATACCAACAAAAAGCGAAACACCGTGAACACGCTATTGAAGCGCTATCCGGAATTGGCAAATTTTTACCGTTGCACCCCCACCGAGAGTTCCTTTATAGAAGCAACCGCTTCCATAAGCAACCTATCGCCCGATGACTTTTCCTGCAGCGGTGACATTGCATACCGTGTCATCCGCGACATCGTGACCAACGTGCCGCGCCCGTATGCAGCAGATGAGCTAAGCCTGGTTTTTAACGGCATACATTTTGATTCTAATGATGCCCCGGGGACGAAAATCCACCCCGCTACCGATGGCGGGGTAGCCGTGGGAAACTTCATTGAATATTTTCGAACAAGTTACGGCAGCGAAAAGCATTCGTACGTCATTTTTGCGGCAGATGCCGATAAAATCGACCACCTTCGCCAGTTCTTTTTTGCATTTGCCGAAAAAGTTCCCGGAAAATACATGGGCGCAGCATACCACCAATAACGGTTACACAGTTTCCTAAAACGCAGAAAAAGCCCGTCGCTTACGACGGGCTTTCCTATTCACACCAACAAACACACGGGAATCAGCACAGCCAAAAAGCCGAAATTGAATGCCGAGAAGGTCTTGACGTATGCCCCCGTTTTTTGCGGATTGTGGCGGGTATATTCACGGAAGGTGATCAAACTCGCGAGCGATGCGATCAAGGTGCCCGCACCGCCAATGTTCACACCGAGCAACAGATCGCGATAATTTTCGGTAAACTGCGAAAGCAGGATGGCCGACGGCACGTTGCTGATACACTGGCAGGACAACACGCTGAACAACAGTGTACTCTTATCCAACAAGAACGAAAAGCACTCCCGCACCACGCCGATACGCGCCATATTTCCTGAAAAGATAAAAAAGAACACGAAGGTGAGAAGCAACGGATAATCCACCGCTTTCAGCGCCTTACGATCCGCAAGCCATAACACGGCGGGAATAACCAAAAGCCCGATCCAATACGGAATACCGCGAAACACGATGGCGATCGACAGTAAAAACAACAGAAGATACAGCACCGTGCGCCCGTGCGGCAAAGCGGTCTCTTCCGCTTCCACCGCGAGCGGTTCCGCCTTCACGAACACCAGCGCGCATAGCGTGAGAAGCAACACCGACACCGCAAACGGTAACGCCATAATGCCCATAAACTCGGCAGTGGGAATGGCGTATTTCGTGTACAGATAGAGATTTTGCGGATTGCCGAACGGGGTGAGCATACCGCCGAGATTGGCGGCAATATTCTGTAAAATGAAGGTAACCGCCATATACTTTTCCTTGCCCGTAGTGGACAGCACAAAATAGCCGAGCGGCAGAAACGTGAGCAACGCCATGTCGTTCGCGATCAGCATCGACCCGATAAAGGTGATATACAACAGTGCCAACACACTCACACGGGCAGTCTTGCAGCACTGCACCACCTTTTGCGCCAGGATATAGAAAAAGCGGATATTCTTCAGCGCACACACCACCGCCAACACACAGAACAGACACGTGAGCGTTTTTACGTCAAAATAGGCGAGATATTCCGCATCGGGCGGCACCGCGATCGCCGTGAGCAACGCCGCCGCGAGTGCGACCGTCATCACTGCGTTTTGCTTAAAGAAATCCGCAACACACCCGACGTCCCGCAACAGGTGCCGTCCCACCGCGTGCAGGCGTTGGTGCGGGTGATGTACCGCGTGTCCGTGCAACTGCATTCTCTCTCCTCCTTTTCGCAAACCGAGAACGAGTATACCACGCACACCGCAAAAAAGCAAGAAAAAATAACGCCCGTATATTGACAATCTTTTATGAAAAATGTACACTGGTCACAGATACCAAAGGAGGGATCGCCATGCAACAAAACACGGTATACGTCGGTCTCGGCGGCGGCAGTGTGCTGCAGCTCGCCAACCGTGAGCACCCGCAAACGATGTCCTATATCCTTGACACACCCGACGGAAAAACGGTCGTCATCGACGGTGGCTGGTACGGCGAGCGATACCAAGGGCTCGAAGCACAGGACACCTACAAACTCCTCGCCGAACGCGGCAAGCGGGTCGACTTGTGGCTCATCACCCATGCGCATAAAGACCATTTCGGGTGTCTGCAATATTTGCTGAAGGCCGTGCAACCGTTCGACTTGGATATTCGCGACCTACGCTTCGATTTCCCGCCGACGGAATGGATTCAAGGGGTGGAAAACGGCAGCAGTTTCGAACCCGTTTGCGACTTTTTGAGCCGCGTTGCCGATGCGAAGATTCCCGTCACGAAACTCACCGCTGGGGACGTTATCGACGTCGGCGGCATCACGATCGAGGTGCTGTGCGATGCCCGTAATTATGCGAAGTACAACAGCATCAACGACACCTCCTGCGCCCTGCGGGTACATTTCCCCAAACGCGACGTGCTGTTTTTGGGCGATCTCGGCCAAGAACGCGCTGCCAATTTGTTACACGAGTGTGCACATGAGAAGTTGCGGTGCGACATCGTGCAAATGGCGCATCACGGGCAAAACGGCGCCGACCGCGCCTTTTACGAAGTGGTGCAACCGAAAGTGTGCCTTTACACCGCACCCGACTGGCTGTGGGATAACGACGCCGGCGAAGGATTTAACACCGGCCCGTGGCAAACGGTCGTCACCCGCGGCTGGATGGAGGAACTCGGCGTGCAGGTCTCTCTCCCCCACGCCTACGGCGATTATCTGCTGAAATAACCAAAACGGTCAGTCGAATCGACTGACCGTTTTTTTTACAATTTGATGCGTTCGCCGCGCAGACGGGATTCCTCCGCCGCAAACACAATGCGATGCGCTTCAAACATCCACGGGTCAACACCGTCTGCGTTGCTGTCCGCTTCATATACCGTCTTGGCAAAATGCTCCATCAAGCCGCCGTCACCGCCGCAATGCTTGGTGCCGTCGGTGGTCACGGTGATCTTGGTTTCGGACATATCGCGGAATTTTTTCAGCGTGATCTCGCCCCGTTCCATGCAACCGCCAACCTCACCCTTGGTGCCCATGATCTTCATGGTGCGGTTGTTTTCCAGCGAGAAGGCACTGACGGTGAACATCGCCGTAGCACCGTTCTCGAACTGCATACCCACCACTTGATGGTCGCACACGTCGTTGTCGCACCGATACACGCAACGACCGTAGGGATTGGTTTTAAGAGCGTTTATGATATCCTCTTTTTCGCTTCCGCACTCGAACTTATGTACAAAATACGATGCCTTACCGGTTGTATACTGTTCCACCGCGTTGTAACTGCAACGGTCGGCATAGGGACACCCGTCGGTGCAACGCGCGGGCACGTCCTCTCCCGGCGCGTTTTCGTATTTGAAATAGGTGTTGCTTCCGTAGGACGAGATATATTTGCAGGACGAGCCCACCAAATACAAGATCAGATCCATATCGTGACTGGATTTCGCCACGATCAGCGGCGACGAGGTCTTGCTGTTGTTCCATTCGCCGCGCACGTAACTGTGGGCGTGATGCCAAAACCCTTCATTTTCGTTCAACTGCATCGTCACGATGTCACCGATCTCTCCCGCCTCAATGATCTCTTTGATCTTTTGAATAAAGGGGGTATAGCGCAACACGAAGCCGGTCATAAACACCTTGTCGTAGTCTTGAAACGCCTCTTCGAGCAACTTCACTTCGGGAAGTGTGGGAGCGATCGGCTTTTCAAGCAAAATGTGATACCCGCATTCTTTTGCAAGCAAGGTCGGCTCTATGTGCATGCGGTCCTGCGTGCAGATCAGCACGGCATCCGCCAAACGCCCTTTCGCGAAGAACTCTTTATAATCCTCAAAGCACATATCCTCCGAAACTCCGTGCGTTTGGCGAAACTTCTCCCGCTTTTGCCGATCGGGTTCCACCACGCCCGTGATTTTGAACAGACCTTTGCTTTGAATGTACGGTGCGTAACAGTCTTTTCCTCTGCCACCCGCACCGACAACAACACACGTTTTCATTCGCTCACCGCCAAGAATACGAAAATATTGCGGTTATTATACCACATTCCCCCGCAATTGACAAGGTTTATACTCACTTTTTATTTTGTCCTTTTTTACTGCGGAATGTGATATTTATCGCTCTCTTGCAATCCGAGCGCCTCCACAGCCTTTTTGAAATACGGCAGAGCCCCCTCCAGTCCCTGCGGATGGTGCGCGTCACTGCCGAGATAAAACTTGCAACCGCACTCTTTGGCAATACGGTAAGGACGCAACACTACATCCGCCTCTTCGGGAACGTATTTCATATCGTCCGCATTCAACTCGATGCCCAACCCCGCCGCAGCCGCCTTTTTGAACAGACGGTACATCTCCTCCGCGGGAATGCGCGAAAGCGTCTCCAAATAGTGTGCGCGTGACGTCGTGTCGATCAGCGGACAGGTCAGGTGCGCCACCCCCATTTTGTAAAGCGGCAGACCGCTGTCCAGCAACACGTCAAACCGCTCGGCCCACAACACCGCCCGTTCGGCAGGGGTACGCGTTTCGCCGTGCGGGAACGCCTGCCCGCCCAAGTGCAGGTGGGTCGTTGCCACCACGATAAAATCCATTTTCTCGCAGGTCTCCTTCGTGACGGTCACGTGACCGAAGCGGTCCACGTCGCACTCACCGCCGAAGAAAAAACGCACCCGCTCACTTTGCGGCAGGGGTAACGCTCCCATAATGTACGGCACCGTCTGTTTTTGATAAAACTCACCGAGCGCCCCCGGAATCGCCTCATCCCAAAAATGGTCGGTCAAGCACAAGGACGTCAGTCCGTTTTCTTCGGCATATTGCAACATACGCGCCGCCGTCTGTGCGGCATCCCCCGAACACAGCGACAGTCCCGAATGTATATGATAATCGTGATCGATCGGAAAGGTCATCGTATCGCCTCCTTATACGTATCAGTATACTACCCGTCGCCGTATTTGTAAAGTCAAAAGCCACCCACCGTAATTGAGTTGCAGTTAGGAATTTGGTGTATGCGTCTTGGCTCCCCTGTGTAAGGGGAGCTGGCGAGCGAAGCGAGACTGAGGGGTTGTCCTATACAAGCTATTTTTCGGTCGCAGAGAATATCCGTTTGCGGTGCCCGAAACAGCATTATCTCGCTGTCGCTCGTGCTGTTTCGACCGCGGCACTCGCTTATTGCTCGCTGTATCCGCCACTGGCGGTGCTTGCAAACGCGACCCCAGTCATTTTCTCCTCGTCGCTTTAAGTCGGGAGAATGAACGCGTACACCCCTCTCCGTCGCGCTTCGCGCGCCACCTCTCCCCGCAAGCGGGGCGAGGCAAGGGTATAGGTGTAACGCTCAAGTCGTTGGCGTTCCTTCTCGGGAACATCGCCGAACAAACTGCAAAAAGTGCCAAACACGGGCGATGTTCGGACAGCACCCCTTTAGACAAGGGGGCCAAGGGTCACGACCGCTTTCCAAGTGGCATAAATATTTCACAAAACACAAGGAGAGAATGCACCCGCAAGAGTGCATTCTCTCCATTTTTATCCCTATGACCCCCCGCCGTACAGCGGGTGGCTTTTGCTTTGTTAGTTGTCTTTTTTCTCCTCTTTACCCGAGAAGACCTTGTTCAGCACTACCGTTGCCACGATGATGACACCGATAACCAGGAAAATGCTGATCATACCCGCCGTGAGCACCGTCAAGGCTTCGGACAGTTGGTCGAGTCGAAACGTAATATTCATATTCGTCTCTCCTTTTCATTAAACGTGAGGGAAGAACGCGAGGATCAAACCGCCGGCGATAACCGAAGCGATCTGGCCCGACACGTTCACACCGATGGAGTGCATGAGCAGGAAGTTCTGCGGATCTTCTTTGAGACCCATCTTGTGCACCACGCGGCCCGACATCGGGAACGCGGAAATACCCGCCGCACCGATCATCGGGTTGATCTTCTTGCCTTCGGGCAGGAAGATGTTCAAGAACTTCGCAAACACCACGCCGAACGCGGTATCGAAAATGAACGCCACAAGACCCAGACCGAGAATGAGCAAGGTCGCGGGATTGAGGAATTCTTCCGCCTGCATACGGCACGCAATGGTGATACCGAGGAAGATGGTGATGAGATTCGCCAGCACGTTCTGCGCCGTTTCCGAAAGCGAATTCAGCACGCCGCACTCACGAATGAGGTTACCGAACATCAGGAAGCCGACGAGTGACACCGATTCGGGCGCCACGATACCCGCGATCATCGTGATGATGATGGGGAACAGAATTCTGGTCAACTTCGAGACCTTCTGCGGTGCGTAGGGCATACGGATCAACCGCTCTTTTTTGGTGGTGAGCAACTTGATGACGGGCGGCTGAATGATCGGCACCAGCGCCATATACGAATACGCCGCCACCATAATGGCACCCGTAATGGAACTGGTCGGACCGAGCAGTTTGTTCGCCACGACGATGGCGGTCGGACCGTCCGCCGCACCGATGATACCGATGGACGCCGCCGCACTGATGTCGAAGAACATCGACGCGATCACCAGCGTTGCAAAGATACCGAACTGCGCCGCCGCACCGAAGATCATGAGTTTCGGATTGGAAAGCAACGGGCCGAAGTCGATCATCGCACCGATACCGATAAACAGAATGAGCGGGAACAACTCATTCGCAATACCGGCGTTGAACAGGGTGGTCAGCGCACCTTCAGGGCCGATCGCGCCCGAAAACGGCAGGTTCACAAGAATAGTGCCGAAGCCGAGCGGCAAAAGCAGGGTGGGTTCCATATCGTGACGGATGGCAAGGTAGATCAGCACGCCGCCGATGACCCACATCACGGCGTACCGCCAATCCGCCAGCGCACCGACGTTTTGGACGAGAAACCCGAGTCTTTCAATGATTTCCATCTTGTAAACGACCTTTCTTTTAAATTTTGCGGGAATAAAAAAGACTTTCACCGTGTACACCACGGTAAAAGTCTTGCCGTTTCAGACAAACAGCGGGGTGAACACCCGTCGTGACGCCGCTTGCCGCACCGAAGCGCCGGCTACTCCCTATTTACCATAGCATAGTATACCATATTTCAGCGAAAAAGCAAGCCTTTCTTTTGCGAACGGCTTGCTTTTTTCACTATTTACTTTCTCGGCTTGCGGATACGGTTGAGCTGTTTGTTCATTTTAAGCAGTTCTTCCTTCGTGAAGGTAATGTTCATCATACCGATCAGACCCGTCAGACGCAGCACCGTAAAGCCGCCCATCATCTGCATCATATCCTCGGTCATTTCGAAGCCCATCGCTTCCTTCTTCTTGCCGTCACTGCCTGCCGACAACGCCGCTTTCATCTTCATACCGATCTTGGCAAACCACAACTTCCCGCGGAAAGTCGCCAGAATATCCGAGATCTTATCGTTCAGCGAAAAGCGTCCCTCGGGGGCTTCCACGTCAAACCAGTTGAGCACCGCGCCCTTCTCCTTGAGGATGTAGTCGGGGTTCATCTCCGCGACCTTGCGAAGGGTGCCCTCGTCCTTGCAGTCGCCCGCGACCGCCAAAAGGGTGCTCTCCCCTACGTTCGGCACGTTGAAGCGGAAGAAGTGATCCTCCGCCGTCTTTTTGCCGAGCGATTCGCCGTTCAGGAACAGTTCCACCTCCGGCAGGTTGGAATACACCGTCACGCGGGTGACGTCCTCCACGCGATCGACGTAACGCTTACCGCACAGATGCACGAACGGCTCGTCCGACAGCCACGCCTTATAGGCGTAAAACGCATCTTTTTTGTACGCACGGTCCATCGTGATCAGGCCCTTGTGGTTCTGCCCGTTTTCGCCGCCTTCGGCACGCGCGTCCGCACCGAAATCGAACATATTCCACACGTGGGTCGCCCAAATGTACGGACGGGTGAACAGTTGCTTAATGAGTTCTTCGTGATAATACGCCTGATACTCCTCGGTGTAATCCCCCTGACGCGGGTCGGAGGTGTGCCAGTTGAGTGCCTCACAGCCGTATTCGCTGACGCCGATCGGGTGCTTCGGATACTTCGCGTGGAATTTGTCGAACCACGGGCCGTTCATCGAAGTGTCGCCGCCGTACCAGCCGAAATAGTGATTGTAGGATACCAGATCCGAGATATGCACGTATTCCTCGTCCATACCGCACATCGATACGCACGCCACCGTCGTCAGACGGGTCGCATCCATTTCGTGTACCATATCGTTGAGCAGACGGTGATTTTCCAAAAGATCGGGGTCGTTCGCACCGCCCATGGTGATCTCGTTCGACAAGCCCCACACCACGATGGACGCGTGATTATAGTTCTGTACCAACAACTCCTTCATCTGCGAAACGGTATTGTCGCGGCCGTTCGGCAAATGCTTCGAGATATAGGGGATCTCTGCCCAGATGACCAGACCCTTTTCATCGCACAGATCGTAGAAATACTGATCGTGCTGATAGTGCGCCAGACGAATGGTGGTCGCGCCCACTTCCATAATGAGGTCGATATCCTCGGCATGGTGTGCAGGCAGCAAGGCGTTGCCGATACCCAGACGGTCCTGATGGCGGGACACGCCGCGCAGAGGGTACTCCTCGCCGTTCAGGATAAAGCCACGCTCGGGGTCCACCGTAAAGGTACGGCAACCGAAGCGAGCGGATACCTCATCCAGCACCTCCCCCCCACGCGAGAGCGTCACGCGCGCGGTATACAGATACGGATCCTTGCGACCGTGCCAAAGATGCACGCCGTTTATCGGCAACGAGACGGCCGTTTCCGTGGTTGTCTCGGTTGCCACTGTGTTCCCCTCGCGGTCGGTCACGGTATAGGTGAGGGTATCCCCCGCCGCCGCATTCGCCACGTACGTCTCGATTGCCACCGCGGCATCCGCACCCGCCACCGTGGGGGTGACCTTCAGGCCGGGCGTGCCGTAATACATAAGTTCAAAATGGGTGTCACTCACCGCAATAATATTCACCCCACGGTACAGACCGCCGTAGAAGGTGAAGTCCGCCATCTGCGGATACACGTGCTCGTTGGGCGCGTTGTCTACCGCCACGGCGATCTCATTTTCCGCTTCCAGCAGATCCGTAAGTTCCACGCGCCAGATGGAGTAACCGCCGTCGTGATGCGCCGCCGCCTTGCCGTTTACGTACACGTCAGCCGACGAGTTGGCCGCCTTGATCTCCAGAAAATAGCGATCGGCCGCGGGCAGATCTGCCTTTTTCAGTTGCTTTTTATACACACAGGTACCGCGGAAATAGTCGTTGCCACCGTCCTGTCCGTCGGTCGCATTCCAGGTGTGCGGCAGAGAGAGCACCTCGCCCCCGCTCGCCGTCACGTCGGCGGTATCCTTCAAAAAAAGCCAGTTTTCATTCCAGTTTACAATATGTCGCATATGCATATGCCTCCTTTTGAAACCAGTATACACCATTCCTCACGGGAAAAGTGTGAACTTTCTCTAAACCCAAGAAACGCCCGACTGTCTGCACAATCGGGCATTTCGCGGATGTTACGCCTCTTTTTCGGCTGTACGGCCGAGCGCCCCGTTCATTTCGGCAAGCGTCTTCTTGTCCAGATTGTACACCAAGCCCAGACCGATGAACTGCAGCACTGCCGAGAACATGTAGGTCGCCGCCACGATGTAACGCATATTGACCGCTACCTGCCACGCCTGATTGCCTTCGTCCGCACCGACGTAGCCGAACGCCACCATCACGACCAGCACCAGCGAGGGGCCGATGCCCTGCGCCAGCTTACGGAAGAAGGAGTGCAGCGAGTACACCGTGCCCTCTTCGCGGGTGCCGAATTTCCACTCGTTGTAATCGATCGCATCGCCCATCATCGCCCACGACACGGTGGAATAGATACCAAGGCCCAGCGAATACACCAGCTGACAGATAATGTAGATCAGCATATCCAGATTGGTGTTTTTCGGCAGCACCACGAACAAACCGAGCCCCGCCACCATCGAGCAGATCGCGCCGAAGGTCGCCAGTTCCTTTTTGCCGTACTTCGCCACCATTTTACGGGCGAGCGGGGTGAACACCACGATCGGGATCATGGCAAATAACTGCACGATACCCGAGATCTGCACGTTGTTGTAGTAGGACTGGAAGATGACCGTGACCGCCGTCGCCGCACCCTGCATACCGATGAACATACCCATCGCCGCCAGCGTCGCGCCCACCGCAGGACGGTTCTTCACAAAGTTGCCGAACGCCTTGAACACGTTAAACTTCGGTGCCTCCTCGTTCAACGCCACGCTGGTATCCACACGGATCTCGGTGTTGCGGATCATGAACTGGAAGCAGATAAACCCGAGCGCACCCATGATGAGCGCCGCAATGAACACGCGCTCGCCGATGAGGTTGTCGTTCTTATCATAGATGATAAAAGGCAGAATAACCATCGGCAGCATATTGCCGAAGATGGAACCGACCGAACGCCACGCCGAAAGCGAGGCACGGTCTTTCACGTCGTTGGAGATCAACGACAACAGCGAGCCGTACGGCACGTTCGCCACCGTGTAGAAGGCATCCCACACGACGTAGCCCGCAATGAAGATGACCGCTTTCGCCCAAACAGACGCGTTCGGAAACGGAAGGAAGCAGCACGCGCCGCCCACGATCAAGCCGATAGAACCCGCCCAGATATAGGTCAAAAACTTGTTGCGTTTGTACTGCCGACGGTCGGCATCCACAATCGAGCCGATCAGCGGATCGTTGATCGCATCCCACACCTGCACGACGATCAGCAGGAGGGCATACCACAGATCCATCTTCATAAATTGGGTCCAGAAGATCGCCATTGTGCTCTTGAGCGCAAAACTCATGTTACAGCCGAGGTCGCCTGCCGCATACGCCAGACAGTCGCGCATACCGAACTTGCGATGGCCGTTTGCGTCCAATTGGACAGTTTTCTTTGCCATGTTCGTTTCCTCTTTTCCGTATGTATTTTGGTAAACAAGACCTATTTTGCTATAACACAGTATAAAACAACCCACCAAATTATGTGAGTAATTTTTTAATTGTTTTTTGTAATATTTTAATTTTTCCATCATTTTTCGGTTGTTTTTTCACAAAAACAGTGATACAATGGGGATAACGATTGGGAAAATATGCAAACGGAGGTTTCCCCTATGTTTGACCGACAGGAACTCCTTCTTTTATGCGACGTGTTCGGTCGTTGCCGCATTCAGGCGGTCATATTATCACCGCAGGAATGGCAAGCCCGCACCGCGGCACCGCGTCTGCATTCCTTTGAGCATCTGTTTTCGCAGGACCACGCCTTTCGCGGCGTTTCTCTGCCGCTTGCACCGGGTGCGGTGTTTCGTCTGACCGATTCGTTCGACCGTCGCTTTTTGTGCCTCGAGCTGCCGGACGGCGCCCGCTCGGTCTTGTGCATCGGCCCGTTCGTGTCCACCGCGCCCTCGCGTGAACGTCTGCTCGCACTTGGTGAGACTAACCGCATCTCCCCGCAAAATCAACACCTGCTTGCCGAATACTTCGGCGCTTTGCCGGTCCTTACCACCGACAACCCGCTGTTCGTGCTGTTCGCCACCTTTTGTGAGCGTTTGTGGGACAGTCCCACCTTCGAAATACACGACGTCAGCGACACTGAGCCCACTCTCCTTCACGCCGAAGATACCGACCAAAACGATACACTCTTGCACATCAAGGCGATGGAACAACGCTACGCATTTGAAAACGAACTGCTGCGTGCCGTGTCGCTCGGACAACTGCATATGGAGTCACAGCTGTTCGGTGCGTTTCAGGAGGAATCCTTTGAACAGCGGTTGACCGATACGCTGCGCAACAGCAAAAACTACTGTGTGATCATGAACACTCTGCTGCGCAAAGCGGCGGAGCAAGGCGGCGTGCATCCGTTGCACCTCGACCGCATCTCCTCCGCCTTTGCCGCCGAAATCGAGGCCCTCCCCTCCACCGCCAAAAGCAACGCCTTGATGTTGGATATGTTTCGCGGATACTGCCGCCTTGTGCGGGAACAAGCCATGCGCGGTCATTCCCGCACGGTGCAAAACGCACTGTTGCTCATCGGCAACGATCTGTCTGCCGACCTGTCGTTGCAAGCGTTATCCACGGCACTCGGTGTCAGCGCAGGGTATCTGTCCGCCGTGTTCAAAAAGGAAACGGGACAGACTCTCTCCGCCTACGTACGCAAAAAACGCATGGAAACGGCGAGACAGCTTTTGCGTTCGACCGATCTGCAGGTACAGACCGTAGCGGCGCATTGCGGCATTTTGGACACGCAATATTTCTCCAAACTCTTCAAGCAAGCCACCGGCAAAACGCCGAAGGAGTTCCGTGCTGTGAAGTAGGTCCCTATCACCCGAAGTTTTACATCCGACAACAGCCACTTCGGGGATTTTCACATGTTTCCTAAATTACGTTTCTTCCTCATCGCCATAGGCTTCACAAAACCACGCGTCTCAGGCGGGTGGTCATAGGGATAAAAATGGAGAGAATGCACTCTTGCGGGCGCATTCTCTCCTTATGTTTTGTGAATATTTTATGCCACTTAGAAAGTGGCTGTGACCTTGGCCCCCTTTCGCAAGAAAGGCGCTTGTCATAAAGGGGGGGCTGTCCGAACATCGCCCGTATACAGTATTTCTCGCAGTTGCTTCGGCGATGTTCCCGAGAATGAACGCACAAACTTTAGGTGTTCATCCCACACCCTTGCCTCGCCCCGCTTGCGGGGTGATTCCCCCGTGCGCGGGGGAAATGTCCGCGAAGCGGACAAAAGGGGCCCGTCTTCGGGAGAAAAGGTGGCGCGCGAAGCGCGACGGAGAGGGGCATACGCGTTCATTCTCCCGACTTAAAGCGACGAGGAGAAAATGACTGGGGTCGCGTTTGCCGCGCCGTATCGCACCGGCTACTCCCTTTTATTACCCGGTAGTATACCATATTTTTGAGAAAAAGCAAGCCTTTCTTCAAGAAAACCCGAAAAGATGGTATATTACGGAAGGATTTTACGCATAAAAACGGGCTGTCGCGCCAAGGCGACAGCCCGTTTTTTATACGTTACCGCTACGATCCACCGAAAGCACTTTGTAGTGCAGCGTGGGGTCGGTGATGGGCAACGAGGTTGCTACGGTGGAGCCGATCTGGTTCTCGATCGAGGGGGTAAAGGTCTTCTTGGCCGATGCGTACACGCGGTAGTAACAATGCTGCGGATCGGTCACCGCCTTCCACGTAAGGGTATCGGCATTTACCGATACCTCTTTGGCGCTTACCCTCTTTTCTTTTTCGATGTAATCGGTGGTGAAGATGGTTACGCTTTGCGCTTTTAACTCGTATTCTGCCTCCTCCGCCTGCAACAGCGCCACATGTTCGGGCAGGTCACAAAAACGGTTTTGCGGAATGTTTTCGGGATCGTATTCAAACACGCGGATCGCTTTTTTAAAGAGCGAACTCTGCAGTTTCACAGAGGTGGACTCTTTGTGGCGATTGACCACACCCAACGACACCGAACCGTCACGATTCATAACGGCACAGCAACGCAGCAACGGATCATTCGTTTCAATATCCATTACGTAAGAGTTACGTTTGAAGTACTTCACAATCGGCGCGATACACCAATAGTGCGAGCGGGCACCGTAGTCTTTTTCGTAATCGTCCCATTTGGTAAAGCCCCACTGGTTGTATTTCGTGTCGGCGGTGCAGCTGAAAAACTGTTCGGCCTCGCCCCAGCGCTTGGCATAACCGTCGCGTGAAGAATACGCACAGCTGTACGGCGCGGGATGGTCGCAGAACGTCCACATCGCCATCGCAAACACACCGGCGTTAATTCCCGAAAAGATCAGTTCCGACAGCATCAGACCGCAATACGCCGCATCGGTGGGGTCGTTAAAATAGCGATTGGTGTCCACCACTACGCCGCCGTTGAAGCGCAGCATACCCATAGGACCCGTGTTTTTTTGCAGATTCATTTCGCCGAGGATCAGGCGTTTGCCGAAATTGGCGATGGCTTTGTCCACCCACACCTTGCATTTGTTATAAAAAATATCGTAAAAATCCAGGTCATATATATCTTGGGCATCCTCGTAGGTGTGTACACAGTAGTCTTCGGTAATATCCGCCATATTCTCAATTGCCCAATCCAGCGTATCCCAATATTCGCCCGAAGCATCGGTGGCGAGCAGACCGATGGGCAGGTCGCGCAGCGAAAACTCCTCGAACAGCATTTCGTGATAACGCTTAAAGGTCGGCAGATCCTTGAGCAAGGCACCCCACATTCCGCGGGACATCTCATTGGAAAAGCAGTAATAGCGAATGTGCTTTACCCCTTTTTCAAAATAGAGATACGCCAAATTGTCCGCCACCCGCACACAGTGACGGCGCATCTCGGCCTCGGAAAAATGCACTTTGCCGTTGGCAGGTGCCAAGTACATGGGCGTATCGGTCCATTTTTGCATCTGCTCGTAATATTCGGCAAATTCGTCCATCGCCTCTTTGGTCCATTCCGCGAAGCCACCGAAGGTGCGCATAAAACCGGGCGATATCTCACGATAATTCTTGCAGATAACCTGATTAAAGTGTTCGCGCTCCATCACGTGATACATCGTGGCATCGTTGTTGTGAAAACCAAGGCCGCCAAACAACTGCGGGTATTTTCCACGGGTTACGATAATATCCGTCACAGGGACTCCTCCTACCATTTACATATTTTGATATGCCGCATACGATCGGCAACTCACCCGAGCTTCATGCGAATCAAGGTAAGGGTACAACCGCCTTCGGTGTTGTTGATCAACTCGTAATCACCGAAATCGGCAGGAATGGCCGCCGCTTGTAAAAAATCAACGGTGGTTTGTCTTTGGGGATCGGATTTTGAGCGGATCGTAACGTTGGTTCCGACCGTCAGTGTGACAACGTGTAAAAAGCGCCCCTCCGTGCTGTATTCCGCCCGTTTTGCAAAGTGGATCCGCTCGATGTGGAAAGGCATCTCGGGCAGCGTTGTGTATTGCTCAATGCTGTATTCGGGCGTCCACTTCACGACCTGCGGACGGGCACGCAAATGATCTTTTACCCAACTTTCGCGGCGCGCCATATCCATGCTGAAACCGTGGCGGCACTGAAGATTGCATTTTTTGCCGGTCATCGTCCGTTCCGTATCGTTCCACGTGTGACGGCCGTAATCGTGCATAAAGAAGGAATATTCACACGTTGTACTGTTCACGTTGGTATCCATTTCCAACACCATTTGACGGCCGCCGTGACCGTGCGTAGTACCGGGCGGGATCAGAAACAGGTCGCCGGGTGCCGTGGGCCAGATTTTGATGTAGTCTCTCCAGTCGGGAATACATTCTTTGTTTTCGGCCGCCTTTCGGCATTTTTCCTGCCATTCTTCCAGATTGGCGTCGTCTTTGAAGCCCATCATCGTGGCGGAGTTTTCATACGCCTCCACGATGTAGTAGGTTTCGTAGCGACCGAATTGCTCGTTGAAATGGCGGCGCGCATAGTCGGTGGAGGGGTGGTTGTGATGTGGCATAGCGGTGCGTTCCATCGGGATATCAGGATCTTCAAAGTATCCGTCGTCGATGGCCGCCAGCAACGGCCACCACTTGGGAACGCGTTCATCCCAATATTTCCCCACGAAGCGGTCGCCGTACTGCAAAAGGTTGATACCGGGCAGACGAATTCTCTTTTCTCCAAGATCCACGATCATATCCAGTTTGGGCGAAGAAATATTGTTCCACGCGCTGTTGTCGAGTCCGGGCACCTCCCACAGCTGTTTGAATCGGTAAGCGCCCCACGCGCCGGGCATAAAGATCTTTACCTGCTTGATGGGGTAGTCGAGCAAACGGTGGATGATGGTGTTGTACGCATCACCTGCGATCAGCGTAGCCTGCGTCGGATCTACCGCCTCTACGTAAAAATCCATTCTGTCAAGCATAAACCACTTTTGGTTATCCAGCAGATGGAAATCCACGTAGTACAGTTCTTTCCAATAATAGTTGGGATCGGGAGTATAGTGACCCACGGGAATCAGCGTATTATCCCACAAATTCCACATCACGGGGTCTTTCGTCATATCAAAATAGAAGGTATAGTCGTACAGATCAAACAGTTTTTCCACGCAGGCACCCGGTGCGTACACCACCGTGACGCCGGGCACGTCGTTCTTTTTCTCTTTCAAAGCGGCCAACCGATCACCCAAATCGGCCACCTTTTCGGCGTTCATGATTTCCTCAAGGCGTCCCTCCTGGTTTTCCCACCCCAAATCGGGATCGTGTTCCAAAAACGGGCGCTTATATGCGGCGATCTCCTCTTTTGAAAGAAAAACCTCGTTTATATGTATCCGGTTCAATTCAATACCCGCTTCTTGCATCTGCGATTTGAGCGAAGACAAGATTTCATCCCAATCGACACAGTAATATCCGTCAAATCCCAAAAGCACGTGCCGCTTTTCTTTTTCATATTTCTCACGCACCAACGCGATAATCGTATCGTTGACCGCTTTTGTACCAACGTACACGCTATCTACGGTTTTCTCATCCACGTCGATTTTGTTTTCCGCATTCACTGCGTATTCATATAACGAAGCCATATCGTCACCTCCGAAAGTCTTTAATACAAGTATATTTGCTTTCTTCCCCCGTTTCAAGCCAGTATATCGGCTTTTTCATAACAATATATTGACATTCGCCAAAAGGGTGGTATAGTAAAAAACAGAAGATGCACACGAGGTGGGTACTATGGAGTTTCATATTTTGGAAATACGACACTTTAAGTCACCGTGTTCAAGCAGCAATCCGCAAAACATCGTTCGCGACCGTACGATAAAGGATTACGAGATCGATCTGGAACTCAGCGCCCATCGGGAATACTGGCATAACGGCCATCGTTACGAGTTGCATCGCGGAGACGTTTTGATTCGCAAGCCCAACGACGTGTGCAGTGCGGCGGGCTTTCAGGAATCGTATATGCTCACGCTGACTTTTGCCGACGGCGTATTACCGAATTACCATCGGACGTTGCCGGGGCCGATACAGCCGCTTTGTCAGCATCCGCTGATTCGGGATCTACCTCCCCTGCTTCACCCTGAAAAAAGCGAAGTGTTTATGCAAATATATCAGGCCCTCCTCGCTTTGAACGATCCAACCGCATCGGCCGCCAAAGCGCTGGTGATGGAACTGATCCATCGTCTGATGGCTGAACAATATCATAAAGAATACGAAACGGCGAAGCCACAGGACACATTAAGTGCCGAAACGATGACGTATATGCGCCGAAATCTCGAAAAGCCCCTCACGCTGACCGAACTTGCGAAACACGCCAATTTGGAAAAGAGCCATTTCGTACGTTGCTTTAAACGTGAGACGGGCAAAACGCCGATCGAAACGCTGATTGCGTTACGTATGGAAGCCGCTGCCGAACTCGTGGGGAATACGAAACTGAAGATCGGTGAGATTGCCGCGATGTGCGGATATCGTAACACCTCGTTTTTTATCGCGGAATACAAAAAGAGGTACGGCGTATCACCATCGGCCTGCCGCAAGGCAACCAACAAAGAATGAACACGTCGTTTCTTGACGAAAGGGGAACGTTTTATGAAAAAGATTAACGTATTGTTGCTGGGGGATTCTATTCGTATGTTTTACCGTGAGGCGGTAGCCAAAGAGTTGGGCGAAGAGTATCGGGTATATTCCCCCGATGAAAACTGTCGCTTTTCGAGTTACGTGCTGAACAGTCTTCGTTTGTGGTTACCGCAATATCCCACGCCCGATATCATCCACTTTAACGCCGGCTTGTGGGACACCGCCGTGTTATACCCCGAAGACGGTTGTTTTGCAAAAAAGGAAGAATATACAGAAAATATGCTCAAGATTTTGCGCGAACTGAAAAAGAGCGGTGCCGCTCTTATTTTCGCCACCACCACGCCGGTTCACGACCGCAAACAGTTTCTGAACGGTCCCGTGCCGCCCGCACACAGCAATCAGGATATTACGGAGTATAATCAATCGGTTTTGCAAGCGTATAAAAACGAAAACGTGCGGGTGAACGATTTGTTTTCACTCATGTACCCCGAAAAGGAACGGTATCTCAGCGAAGACATGATTCACCCCAACGAAGACGGCGTGCAGTTGCTGGCAAAGGCGGTTGCCAATGCCGTTCGCGCATGCGGTCACGTTACGAATGACACGAAGCAAAACCAAAATCGCACGGCGGCACAAAGCGAAAAAACCGTTCAGTAAAAAGGAAAACGGATTGTCGTTAAAAAAACGACAATCCGTTTTGTTATTTTGTAATCTTCGCCATACGCTCGCGGTAGGCGTTCCACACGTTTTCAAACCACGCGTCGGCTTTCGGCATCGGGCGCACGGGATCGTAGTGCGATACGAAGGTGCCCTCCCCCGTCTGTTCGGTGATCAACCGTTTGCCGCGCCGTATCGCACCGGCTACTCCCTTTTAACACTCCGTAATATACCATTTTTTGAAAAAATGCGAGCCTTTCTTGAAGAAAGCCCAAAACACGGAAGAATATTACACATACGCGCGCCCCCGTGTGCTTTGCAGCACACGGGGGCGTTTTACTCATCTCAATATTCGTCGATCACACCGTATGATGCGACCTGCAACGCCGCAATACGGCGTTCGAGATCGAACGGCGTGCCGTCGTCGACACCGATATCGCCGTCCTGCAGTTCAAACACCGCACTGTAGCGTACGCCACCCCCTGCGGTAAAACGGTTAAAATAATACCCGTGCATGTTCGGCCCTTGAAAGCGTATGTCATACTGATGTTCGTGTAACCACGTATCCGGCAGTTGCGAAGCACGCATCCCCACCGTTACGCCGTCGATGCTGTGTCGTTTATCCAACAACGTCAAAAGCGAAAACCGTTCCAATGTCTCGCCTTCTAAGATCACCGTTTCCACACTGCAATCGGCGTAGGTATATTTCGCATACCATTCGCCGTAGTAGTCGGAATTACATGAGCGTTCCACCGTTTCGGGACTGCCCAACAGTGCCAGCAACGGTGCCGCTTCGCCGTACCGCGCCATCGTCAATTCGCCGATGGTAAAACCACTGTCGGTCATTTCGACTGCGAGTTCCTGCGTGCGGCGCGGTTCTGCCCGCTCATCGTTGCCCGACGGTACGATTGCTTCAATACCGATCGCGCACACGCGCCCCTCACTGAACCCCGATTGATAAAACACAATCTCATAGTTTTCCGAAAGAGGGTACACCACACCCTCGTAAATATCGCTAAACTGTGTGTTCAACCGACGTTCACCGCTTGCCGCCTGCCATTTTTCCGTCACTTTGGAAAACAGCGAACCGACGAACACGCCGTTGAAACCGTATTTGCTTTCGTACGTAAGATAACGCACCAGCCGTGCCGTATCTTCGCCCACGGGAACGACTGTTTCGATATACGCCGTACGATTGGTCCCGCTTTTGCCGTATACGTACTCTGTCATCCACGCATTCGGGAACTGCGCGTTGTGGATCGTGCCGTATTCATCCTGCATCGTACTGCCGCCTTGTTGCAAAGCAGAAAATACCATCTGCACGTCTCCTTGCGGGACGATCGCCGCATCTCCGAGCAATACGCGGTCGTCTTCGAACGTGACCTCGACCGACCCCGCCATGGGAAACTTGTCGTTTGCCGTCGCGGTGGTGGTCGTCGTCACCGTCGTCGGCACGGTGGTGGGCGTTGTCGGCGTATCCCCGCCGCCGTCACACGCCGTCATACCTACCAACAGAAAAAAGGTCAGCACGCCGCACCATACTCTTTTCATCCAAGCCACCTGCTTTCACCCTAAATTTAATCATTCCGCTATCGGCTCCTCATCGGGAAGCGCCGCCGGCAGATAGGTGGAAGTCTTAAAACATACCGTACACCGATATCCACCGTTCGTACTCACCCACGTATGATTAGTCTCCGAAACACGTTCACCGCACACTTTGCAACCGCGCCAATGCGTCGTTGCCGTATTAAAATAACCGGTTGCGAGTGTGTGCCCGTTTGCACAATGTCCGCTGCTCATACGCCATGCGTAATAAACCAACTCGTGTCCCGCCGAACAGCGACTCGTCCATCCCAATGGCTCTGTGGGAGTCTGTACATTATTGCGCGCGTATCCCACCACATAATCGTCATTATCGCCGCCTGCACAAATTGCCACGTGCGGATATTGATTACAAGTTAAACATTTGCTGAATATTGGGTCACCTTTCGCAATTTTACCATCATTACTTGAAAAATAAATACGATCAACGGCAGAAGATATCGTTTTGTGTTGCAGCTGCACCGTTGGTGTGATAAAGCGCGCATCCAACGCCGTCCACAACTTCGAGCATTGTCTTATCGTGCTACCCGTAAGTGCACCACCGGCGTTCAAACACCGCCAAACGAACTCTGCACACAGACCTGCATTTGAATTGTTATAGTTGTTAGCTGCATACGTCAGTGCCGCATCGTGGTCATATGTCGGCATAGCGAACGTTGCTGCCAACGCCGGCATTCCGGTTATGACACCAAACAAGAGAGAACACACAGTAAGAACGGTAATGAGCAATCGTACTCTTCTCAATTTTTTCATCATATTGGGTCCACTCCTTTCTGATCAAGCATCTCCTTTCATATATAAAACGGACGGTGACACGAAAAAAACCGATGTGTCACCGTCCGCTACTGTCAGCAACAGTAACACACCTCTCCGACGACGTCCTCTGTTTTTCATTGCACACCCTCCTTTCATATTAGTACAACATCCCCGCTGAAAGTATGCAGAAAATGTTGCCATCTTGTCACTTTTATAATATCACATCCACCAATACTTGTCAACGAAATTATATTGCTTTTGCTATTTTTGTTATATGTGGAAAATCGTTGTTTGGTTTGTTGTTGGTTCTACCCAAAAGCGCGTGCAGTCTCCGTTTTTCATCAAAATGTATCTTACCGTTTTCGTTCTTGTGAAAAAGCAAGTATCGTACACAACGAACAACCTGCTCCGCCGACAAAAAAGCGAAGATTCGTTTGCATTACGAATCTTCGCTTTTAATTTCTTTGTTATGTAATTTTCGCCATTCGTTTGCGATACGAATCCCACACGTTCTCAAACCACGCATCGGCTTTCGGCATCGGGCGCACGGGTTCATAACGGGAAACAAACGTCCCCTCCCCCGTCTGTTCGGTGATCAATCGTTTGCCTGCGGGATACGGTTTCGGCGGGGCATACCGCACCTGCGGTAACGCATCCGAAAGCACCTCGCCGTCCGCCTGCAATACCAGCGCCGAACCACAGGTACCCACCGTCTCTGCCGCCGTACACATGGCAGAAAGCACCGCCGCGCGGGTGATCATCAAGTCCCGCGTGGTGAGCAAGGCGGGCAGGTCGCGGGGGGATGCCGCCGCAGTGTCCCAAAATGCCGCCAATGCCGCCCGCTCCTTTTCCGCCAATACCGCCATCGCCCGCGGGTCGCGCAGGTGCGCCGCCACGTCGCTCATCGCCCGCTGACTTGCCATGCGGGCATCGTCCGCCTGCGGCACGCGCGCCGTCACCGCCGTAAGACGGGCGAGCATTTCTTCTGCCGCCGCTTTTGCCGTCGCTTCAAACGCCGCCGTCACGGGCGTATCTTCGTCGGTCTCGGCGGCAATATGCTCCGCCGCCCGCATCGACCCCACCTGTGTGGAGTTGAGGGCACTGCCGCCGGGGCGGTGCAGACCGAAAGTGCCCGCCACCTCGCCCGCGGCGTATAATCCCGCAATCGACGTCTGCCAGTTCGCATCCACCCACAACCCACCGTTGTGATGTTGGGCACACACGCCGATCTCAAGCGGCTCATTGTACAAGTCGATCCCGTGCTGACGGTAGAGGTCGATCGCGGGGGGATTCATTTTTTCCAGTCGCGCGATCGGCGTTGCCATCAACGCGCCCGAATTCGCAAGGTAACGGTAGGTCTCCTCCGACAGTCCGTCAAACCCGCTTTCGAGTCCCGCGGGGTCGGTGCGGTAATCCATATACACCCGCCGCCCCAGCACCGCCGTTTCGTGATGCACGATAAGGTCGATAAGCGACGAGCCTTGCCGTTTGGTCGTATCGAACGGCCATTGATACCCCTTTAAAAACACGCGGTCAAGCGCTTCGGCAGGGGATTCAAAATAGTCGAGCAAAAATTCCCGTTCCACGCCGTCGCGGTCGATCGAGATATAGCGCGGCAACACCTGCTGATAGGTGCCCGACACGTTCCAACGGAAGCCGATCGACGCGAGTCCGTATTGCCATTGGTCGAGATTGGCGGCTTTTGCCCCCGCCTCCAGCGCGATACCCGACATACCCGTCTGGCTTTCGGGATACACACTGCGCAAATAGCACCCTGCAGGACCGCCCGTTGCCAACACCACCTGCCGCGCCTTGACGATCGTAAGACCGCGGGTCGGTGTGTCGAGTGCCGCGTGGTCAAGGCATAACAGTCCTTCCACATGCCCGCCTGCGACAAGCAGTTTCACTGCGGACATACCGTCCCACACGGGGATGCCTTTCGTGCGCACCGCCTCTTCCAACCGTTCGGTCATAAACTTACTGGTGAGCGGACCCGCACTGGTCGCCCGCTGACGGGGATCGTGGTCGGTCTTATACCCCACGTACTCGCCGTATTCGTTGCACGGAAACGGCACGCCGAGATTGCACAACTTCATAAATCCGCGCACCGACCCTGCCGCTTCGGCAAGCGCCGTGTCGCCGTCCACCGCTTCACCGTCAAACAGGTCGGCGGCCATCGCCGCCACGCTGTCCGCACCATCGCCGCCAAGCGAGAGTTTATAGTAGGTCTGCTTGTCACTGCCCGTGTTGCGGCTGGTACCGCCATTCACTCCCTCGGTGATAATGGCAATATTCCGCCTTCCGAGTGTCCACAGCCAGTCCGCCGCGTTAAAACCCGCACAACCCGAGCCGACCACCGCCGTATCCAGCACCCGCACGGGCACTTCGACGCCATTCACGTTCCACTGCATACCGTCACCTCACAGACGACGGATATGGAAACCGCCGTCCGCATTCAGCACCTGCCCTGTGGCGAAATCCAAACGACCGCTCACCGCCGCCATCACGCAGTTCGCCACGTCTTCGGGCTGACCGAAACGGCGAATGGGGGTCACCCCGCCGTCGATCAATTTTTGATACTTTTCGGTCACCGCCGCGGTCATATCCGTCTGAATAATGCCGGGACGCACCTCAAACACGGGGATACCGTCCTCTGCCAATTTGTCCGCAAACAACTGTGTCACCATCGAGATCCCCGCTTTGGAAATGCAGTATTCCCCGCGATTGGTGGACGAGGTGTAGGACGACATGGACGCAATGTTCACGATACGCGGGGTATACTCTTCCACGCCCGCCGCCTTCCACGCACGCATCCTATTCGCCGCCGCCTGACACATAAAGAAGGTACCGCGCAAATTGACGCCCATGAGAAAATCAAAACTTTCCTCGGTCGTTTCCAAAATATCCAACCGCACCCGCGGTGCTACCCCTGCGTTGTTCACGTGTACGTCCAGGCGACCGTATGTCTCCTCAATATACGTAAAAAATGCGGTGCGGTCGGCGGTGTTGCTGATATCACACCGCACGTAATCCACCGCAAGTCCCTCGGCGCGCAATTCTTCAAGAAGCGGTGCCGCTTCTTCCTTTTCAATAATATCCGACAACACGACGGTATAGCCGTCACGTGCCAACTCCCGCGCGATCGCAAGACCGATGCCGCGGCGCGAGCCGGTAACCGATGCTACTTTCATACTGTTCGTCTCCTTACTTCTTCAATACGTCACGCTGATAGATGGGGGCATAGGTTGCGCCGTCACGCGGCACGCACCCTGCCGTACTGCCCGCACGCATCAGCTCGGTGCATTTACCGCAAGTGATGCAGCACTTCTTCGGGTCCATCGCCCCGTTTTGCAAAATATCCCGCGCAAAGGTCGGGTAGGCAAACGCCTCGCGACCAAAACCCGCCATATCGCACACGCCGCTTTCCACCGCACCTGCCGCGAGCGCGGGTGCAAACTGCCGCAAGTACGAATAACCCGAACCGATGACCGCAAGTTTCGGGAACGCACGGCGCACTTCGCCGACGCAATCCATCATACGCACCACCCCTTCCAACGGATGCTCGGGCGGCAAATACCCGCCCTTGTCGTACGGGCGGTTGACGTGCGGATTGACGTACGGATTGCCGATGGTAAAGTCTAAGAGCGGCATACCGTACGTTTCGTGCAACAGCGACACCACCGCTTTCGCTTCGTCGAGTGCGGGAGTAAGTCCGCCCCCTTCGGCCACGCCAAACCCATACGGATACGGGAATCCGTCGTACAAATTGAGACGGGCAGTCAGCATCAGCGACGACGGCGCCGCCGCTTTCACCGCCTCCACCGTTTCGCGAAGCAGACGGGTGCGTCCCGCAAGATCCCCGCCGTACCGTCCTTCGCGCTCATACGCCGAAAGCAATTCACTCATCAAATAGCGGTGACAGCACTTGATATCCACCGCATCAAACCCCGCCGCTGCCGCCAGGCGGGCGGTTTCGGCATAGTGCGCGGGAAGGGTCGCAAGATAGTCGTCACTCACCACACGCGACGGGGCAATGGGGGTATCCTTTTCAAAAATCGGATTATTGTACGCGATCAACGGTGCAGGCGTGCCCTCAGGTTTCGAATACCGCCCCGAATGGGTCATCTGCAACACAATGAAGGGTGAAAACCCGTTTTCTTTGAGCGAGATCTCCCGCATCTCCTCCACCATGGCCTTATATTCGTCGAGATTATCGGCGGTCAGCATCCATTGCCGCGGGTTCGCACGCCCCTCGGGCACCACCGCCGTCGCCTCCGCCCAAACGAGCGCCGCCCCGCTCGTCGCAAAGCGGCGATATCGCCGCCGCGTCAGCTCGTCGGGTGCTCCGTCCGCCGTGCCGTCGCACCCTTCCATCGGTTGGATCGCCAAACGGTTTTGCAAGGTAACGCCGCCAAACGTCAGCGGGGCACCCAGCACCGCTGTGTTGTCCGAAAGCGGCAACGATCTACCCAACGCACACAACTCCGCCCGTACGTCCTCGATCGTGGTATAGTGAAACTCTCTGTGCTCCATCTTGCACACTCCTATAGGCAAATTTCTTCGCTATTATCATACCACACCCCGCCCCGCCCGTGTCGGTAAGTTCTGCATAAAAATATGTAAAATCTGCTTTTTTTCGTCATTTCATCTTGCAAGCCAATAATATAAATGATAAGATAAATTTGACATTCTATAAAACGAGGGGCGGGATATTATGTCGGAAGAACGTATCGTTTGCGTCTATTCGGATAACACCGATTCTACCGAACAGCATTTTCACAACACCCACGAACTGATCTACGTCAAAGAGGGACGCATTCGCATCCGCATCGGGAAAGAAACCTACGAAGCGGGGGCGCGCTCGCTCATCTTCATCAGTCGTCTGGAAGAACACAGCGTCACCGTATTGGACACACCCTACCGCCGCTGGTGGATGCGTATCACCGCCGAACAACTTGCCACCGCCGTGGACGAGCCGCGCCTGCGGGCGGTGTTCGACCGCCGTCCCGACGATTTCTGCCATGTGTTCGACGTGAGTGATACCGCCGTCGAGATCGAGCATATCCTGCAATATATCGCCGCAGAAGATACCGCCCCCCGCTCGTTCAAACGGCATCGCATAGCGGCGTTGCTCCAACTGTTGCTCATCGCCTGCTACCGCATAAAACGCGAGCAATTCCCCCTCCCCGCCCACCGCGTGAGCGAAACGGTACTGCAAATACAGTCGTATCTCGACGCGCATTTCAGCGAAGAGATATTGCTTGAAACGCTGGCACGGGACTTTTTTCTCAGCCCCTCCTACCTCTCCCACGCCTTTCGCGACTGGACGGGCTACAGCCCGAAACAGTATTTGGTACTCTGCCGACTGTCCTTCGCACGGGAACTGTTGCTCACCACCGAGCAAAGCGTGGCGCAAATTGCCGCACAGTGCGGGTTTGGTGACGTAAACAACTTTATCCGCACTTTCCGTAAACAGGTCGGTTGCACCCCCGCCGTCTACCGCCGTAACGCGGAACAGCAACTCTACGAATCGTAGAATTTCGCCATCAAAACCGTAAAATTCTACGCCTAATATCTCGCAAGTATAGGTTTACGAAACCCACCCTTTTGCATTATAATGGAGTCAGAAAGGACGGGGATCATTATGGATGCCAAAGCAGTCGGCAATACGATCGCCGCGCTTAGACGGCGCGCGGGTATGACCCAATCGGCGCTTGCCACCGCGCTGAACATCAGCGATAAAGCGGTCAGCCGCTGGGAGAGCGGGCTGGGCTTTCCCGAAGTCACGCAATTCCCCGCGCTCGCGGCACTGTTCGGCGTGTCGGTGGACTATTTGATGACGGGTGAGCGCAAGGGAATCGTGCTGGCAGGCAATATTTTGACCGACACGGTCAAAAACATTGAAAGTTATCCCGAGATCGGTATGCTCAGCAGTATTACGAGCGTGTCGCAAGCGGTGGGCGGCTGCGTGCCGAACACGGCGATCGACATCGCAAAGATCGACCGCAGTGTCCCGCTCACGGCGATCGGCTGTGTCGGTAACGACGCGGCAGGACGGTACGTGACCGAGCAGATGCAAAACCACGGTATCAACACCGAACACGTCACTATCTTGGCGGACGTACCCACCAGTTTCAGCGACGTGATGAGCCTGCCGTCGGGGGAACGCACCTTCTTCCACGCCCGCGGTGCCAACGCACGGTTTTCACCCGAACATATCGATATGTCCGCCTTGAACGGCAATATGCTCCACATCGGCTACATTCTGTTGCTTGACGAGTTTGACAAAGAGGACGCGGAATACGGCACAGTGATGGCGCGGTTTTTGCACGACGTGCAGGAGCGCGGCATCTGCACCTCCATCGACGTGGTGAGCGACAACGACGGCAACTACAAAAAGACCATCGTCCCCGCTCTCAAATATTGCAACTACGCCGTTATGAACGAGATCGAATGTTGCAGCATCGACGGCTTTGAAGCGTGCGATGAAAACGGCAGACCGATCGTCGAAAACATCCGTGCCGCGATGGAAAAGATCGCCGCCTACGGTGTGAAAGATAAGGTCATCGTCCACTGCAAACAAGCGGGCTTCTGCCTGGACGTCGCGAGCGGTGCGTTCACCGTGGTGCCGTCTTTGAAGATCCCCGCCGAAGAGATCCGCGGCAGCGTCGGTGCAGGCGATGCGTACTGCGCGGGCTGTCTCTACGGCCTTTACAACGGCTATGCGGACGAAGAACTGCTCCGTTTTGCCTCCGCCGCCGCGGCGTGCAACCTGTTTGCCGACAACTCGGTAGACGGCATGCGCCCCAAAAACGAGATACTGAAAATGGAAGAAAAATATGGGAGGTTAACGTTATGAAACAGGCAACCTACGACGCACAGGTCAAAAAAGCACTGGAGTATTACGCCAAAGCGGGCATCGTGCTGACCGAAGAGGAAAAGCGGTCCATCGAGGTCGCGGATTTCGGTCTGGACATGGTAGAAAACTTAGGTCTGCAACTGCTCGTGTATGTCAACACCGAGCGCGTGTGTGCCAAAGAAATGGTACTCACCCCGTATCAGACCTGCCCCGAACACAAGCACGTGCCGAGCTACGGTATGGCGGGTAAGGAGGAGACCTTCCGTTGCCGTTACGGTAAAGTGTATCTCTACGTCACGGGCGACGGGAAAAAGGACGATATCCAAGGCAAACTGCCTCCCTCCGACGTCACCGTGTTCCACGAGATCGTGCTGAATCCCGGTGAGCAGTACACCATCTATCCCGAAACCTGGCACTGGTTCCAGGCGGGCCCCGAAGGCGCCGTGGTGTCGGAATTTTCCACCCGCAGCACCGACGAGACCGACGTATTCACCGACACTCGCATCGTGCGAGCACCTGAAATTGAGGAGTAATTGCTATGTTAGTGAATTTGAACGACGTTTTGAAAGACGCCCAGAAAAACCATTACGGTGTCGGCTTGTTCAACACCACCGATACCGATATGCTCGAAGCCGCCATTTCCGCGGCGGAAGAACTGCGCTCCCCCATCGTCATCGGCACGGCGGAAGTGCTGTTGCCCCACGGTGAACTCAAACTCATCGCCCCGTCCATCATCGCGGCGGCAAAGCGTGCCTCCGTGCCGGTGGTGGTGCATTACGACCACGGCCTCACCTTCGACCGTTGCATCGAAGCCCTGAAACTCGGCTTCTCCAGCATCATGTTCGACGGCTCGGCAGGCGACCCTGCAAAGAATTTTGAAAACACCCGCGAAATGGTGAAGATCGCCCACGCGATGGGTGTCACGGTGGAAGGCGAGATCGGCCACGTCGGTCAAGCCGACACGGGCGACAACGAAACGTCCGATCAATACACCACCCCCGCCGAAGCGGTGGAATTCGTGCGCGAAACGGGCGTGGACGCGCTGGCAATCGCCATCGGCACGGCTCACGGCGCTTACAAATCCAAGCCGAAGCTGGATATTGAGCGCTTGAAAGAGATCCGCGCCGCACTCGATACCCCGCTGGTGCTGCACGGCGGTTCGGGTCTGTCGGACGACGATTTCCGCAACACCATCCGCGAAGGTATTGCGAAGGTCAACATCTTCACCGATCTGTGTGTCGCGGGCAACACCGCGATGGAGCAAGGTCTCAAAGAAGGTCTCGCCTATCTCGACATCCGCAACCGTAAGGTCGAACTCATCAAACAAACGGTGATGAACAAGATCCGTCTGTTCGGCTCGGACGGTAAATATTAAGGAGGGCGTACCCATGCTGTACACCATCGAAAACGAACGCGTACAAGTGACAGTAAACTCGCTCGGTGCCGAACTTTGGTCGATCAAGACCAAGGCAGACAACTGCGAATACATCTGGCAGGGCGACGAGCGCTACTGGATGGGGCGTGCGTACAATCTCTTCCCCATCTGCGGCCGCCTGTTTGAGGGGAAATACACCTACCAAGGCGAGACCTACGAAATGAAACTGCACGGCTTCCTCCGCAACGCCGAAACGCGCTTGGTGGAGCAGAGCGAAACCTCGCTCGCGTTTGAACTGACCGAAACTGCCGAAACGCTGGCACAGTACCCCTTCCGTTTCCGCATCGTGATCGGGTATGAATTGGAAGCGCAGACGGTGCATCACACCTTCACGGTGGAAAACACCGATACGAAAGACCTCATCTTTGCGGTCGGCGGCCACCCCGGCTTTAACGTGCCGCTCACAGACGGCGAGACCTTCGAAGATTACTTCGTGGAGTTTGACAGCGACAAGCAGCCCCAGTTGGTGGTGATGAGCGACACCTGCTTTGACACAGGTTACCGCCGTCCCTTCCCGCTCGAAGACAGTTGCCGTCTGCCGCTTCGTCACGACCTCTTCAACGTGGACGCCATCTTCCTCACCTATATGAGCGACGGCATCACCCTGCGTTCCAAAAAGAGCGACAAGTTCGTGCATCTCTACTATCCCGATATGAACGCGCTGGGTCTGTGGCACAAGCCGCGCACCGATGCGCCGTACATCTGCATCGAGCCGTGGTACAGCGTCCCGTCCTACGACGGCGAGGTGGACGACCTCGAGCAAAAGCAGTTGATGGTGCATCTCGCCCCCGACTGCGTGTACGAAAACACCTACAACATCACGGTAGGGTGATCAATCAAACCCGGTATAACCAACAAGGGCAAGTGCTCCGAGCACTTGCCCTTGTTTTCGGTTAGGATGAGCAGTGAACCCCGAACATCGTTTCTTATAAAAAAGAACTGCCGCAGCAGGAAACCTGCTGCGGCAGCCGTTGTCGGGAATTATGCCGTTTTAGCGAATCATCGCACCGTTCGCGTCGAACGCGTAGTACCCCTTTGTCACCAAACCGTTGTGGTTCGAGACCAGGAAGCGGTCGTTGCTCACAACAACCTTGCCCTGCGCCTGCACGTAGTACAGGTTGCCGTCCGCCGCTTCGACCAAGCCGAGGTAGCCGACGGTCAGACCGCTTTCGGTGTAGTAGTAGCCATTCTCTACCACATCCATCAGCATCTTACCGTCGGTACCGAAGGAGTAGATACCCTTCTCCTTCAGACCGTTGGTGGTCACGATGGAGTAACGGCCGAGTTTCACTTCGCCGTTCTTCAGGACGTAGTAGTAGTCGCCGTCCACTTCAACCAGTCCTGCGTAAGGCAGGCACTTGCCGTCTTCGCCGTAGTAGTAACCGTCGATCACAGCCGGCACGGTGTTCATCACACCGTTCTCGTCGAAGTAGTAGTAGCCGTTCGTGAACTGGGTGAACTCGTTGAAGCGGCTCGCGAAGTAGCGGCTGGTCACGACCTTACCCTGTTCCACAACGTAGTAGTAGTTGCCGTCTACGTTCACAAGACCGGCATACGGGACCGTCTTATCGTGTTCGTAGTACACGCCGCCATAGACACCATTCTTCTCGAAGACCATATGGCCATTCTCGTCGAAATAGTAGGTCGCCTTGGACTGAACGCGCTCGTCGAGTGCTTCGTAACCGTTGGTGTCCAAAATGGTGTAGCTGACATCCTTCAGGTACAGACCGTGGTCGTTGATGTAGTAGTACTCACCGTCGACCAGGATCAGGCCCTTGTAGGGAACACGCTTGCCGTCTTCACGGTAGTACCCGTTTTCGTCGATGACACCGGGAGCCAACGTCGGGATGACCGTACCCGCTTCGATGATCGCGCCGCACTTGTCGCACACGATATCGCCGGTATAACCCGGTT
>SVPJ01000022.1 GCA_015065885.1 Oscillospiraceae bacterium
CAAAATCGCGGCGGGCGGCGCCTCCCTTGTCTAAAGGGAGGGGGACCGCCGTCAGGCGGTGGAGGGATTCCGTTGGATCTTCCGCACACCCGCGGCGGGCGTTCGAGGGGACGTTCGCCTTGCGGCGAACGTCCGTAGACTGTCAAAAAAGTTCGGCTTACGCCGAACCTTTTTGCCGTCTGCCGCCTGCGGGCGGGTTTATCCGCGGGCTAACCGCCCGCTCGACGCGCAGGGGAACCCTGACGGTTCCCTCTCGCACACACCCTCCCTCCGTTTTTCGAAGGCACAGAGAGTTTTTTAACACACTCCAAAACCCCAGCGAAAGATATCTCTTCCGTCGGGGGACATTACCTTTTTGATCGGGGGCGTACAATAACAAAACTCGCCCGCCCTCGCCCGTGTATTCCATCGTATGCCGAAAAGGAGAGGTTGCTACTCCGTATACAACAGCATAACACCGTTTCCCGTCCCACCGATGTAACAAACACCGCGCGGTACGCGGCGTTCTTGCTGTTCGTTTTTGAAAAACTTGATTTTTTCAACAAAATATGGTAGCATAATATTTATGGTGTTAGTCATTACATCAACGTGCAACCGGATGCTGATCCGGTTGTAAAAACGAAACGAGGAGGCACCCATCATGAAAATCGGTAAAAAACTGTTGGCATGGCTGCTTGCAGCCGCATTCCTGCTCTCACTTGCTCCTGCGGGAGCGGTGGAATTCGCCCTCACCGCTTCGGCGGAAGATGCTTCGTTTTTCTACACCCTCGACTACGAAAACGGCACAGCAACTATCGTCGGATTAATGTTCATGGACAGCAACGATCTGACCATCCCTGCCACCTTAGACGGCTATCCCGTAGTCGGCATCGCAAACGAGGCCTTTTCCGAGGAAACTAACCTTGCTTCCGTAACTCTTCCCGATAGTCTGACAAGCATCGGAGAAAATGCCTTTTCCGGTTGTACCTCCCTTACCTCGATAATGTTCGGCAATGGGGTGACATGTATTGGGAAGGGGGCATTTTCCCATTGCTCCTCCCTCTCCTCCGTGACCATTCCCGACAGCGTAACGGACATCGGTGAGGAAGCGTTTCGTGCTTGCATTAACCTTGCCTCAATAACGGTCGGTGACAACGTAATGCACATCGGAAAAAGTGCATTTTACAACACTGAGTACTACAACACCGGCTCCGGCTTAGAAAACGGTATGCTGTATATCGGCAATTATCTGATCGAATCCATCACTCCCAACATTAGTCATTGCAGCATCCGGGAGGGCACCAGAGTGATCGCTGATCTGGCTTTGGGATATCACCACTCGCTCACCTCGGTGACACTCCCCGACAGTGTCGTGAGCATAGGCAACTGTTCCTTTGGGTATTGTGAGTCGCTTACCGCAATCAACATTCCCGACAGCGTAACGCATATCGGTCAGGAGGCGTTTGAGGCGTGCAATTCTCTTGCCACCGTAACGTTCGGCGACGGCGTAACGGTTATCGGAGACAGTGCATTTCTCGGTTGTACCGCGCTCACCTCAGTAACCATTCCGGGCAGTGTGACACACATTGGAGAGATTGCGTTTGCCGAATGTACGTTCCTTTCCTCCGTAACCGTTCTCGACGGCGTGAAAACTATTGGTGATAGCGCATTTTGGAATTGCACAGCACTCTCTTCAATACTCCTCCCCGACAGCTTGACGAGTATTGGAAAAAGTGTGTTCAGCGGTACCGATTATTACAATAAGAAGACCAACTGGCAAGACGATGACGCAGACGAAGACAAATATGAAGACAACGTGCTGTATATCGGCAACCATCTGATCAAAATCAGAGATGACTTCAGCGGTATCGACGGTGCATACCGTATCCGTGAAAACACCAAAACGATCGCCGATTATGCGTGTTACAATTGCCGGTTCACCTCTGTGACAATACCCGACAGTGTCATTGGTATTGGTTCTCAAGCATTTAATATGTGCCATTCACTCAGTTCGGTGAACATCCCCGATGGTGTAACCGCTATCGGAGACTCTACATTTGCCGGTTGTCACCTTCTCACCGCGGTAACCATTCCTAACGGTGTGACGAGTATTGGAAACTGTGCATTTGCGAGTTGCTCCTCGCTCACCTCGGTGACGATTCCCGCCAGTGTGACAAACATTGGGGAGTGGGCGTTTTCCGGCTGTAAATCACTCTCCACGATAACCATACCCAACAGTGTGACCGGCCTCGGAAATTGGGCATTTGATTCGTGCACCTCGCTCGTCTCGGTAACACTCCCCGTCGGTGTAATCGAAGTTGGCAGAGGTGCATTTCACCGGTGCAGTGCACTTATGGACGTATATTACGGCGGCAACGAGGAAAACCGTAACAGCATGATTGTTTGGAGTGAAAACGAATCTTTGCAAAATGCTGAATGGCATTACAACGAAGGCTGTTCCCATGTGTACGACAACGCCTGTGATGCCGACTGCAACGCCTGCGGTGCGGTGCGTGAACCCGAACACGTATTCGGTGACGACACCGAATGCGACGTATGCGGGTACGATCAAAGTCACCGTTTCTACACCTATGAGATCAACTGGGCGTTAGGCGAAGCGGTCATCACCGATGTAGACACCGCTATCAGCGGCGAGGTGATGATCCCCAACGCTTTGGGCGGATGGCTGGTAACCGCCATTGCAGACAACGCCTTTGCGGATTGCACCAACATTACAGCGGTGACCCTTCCGCCCCACATCGCTACCATTGGAGAAAATGCGTTCCACGGTTGTACCGCCCTCACCGACGTGTATTACAACGGCAGCGCGGCGGATGTTGCACACATGACTATTGCCGATTCTGCCTTCGGCGACGTAACGTGGCATTACACCGAAGACTGTTCCCATGTGTACGACAACGACCGAGACACCGACTGTAACATCTGCGGTGCGGTACGTGTTGTAAATATCGGCACGGTGGGCGACGTGGACGACAGCGGCAAGATCGACTCGACCGACGCCCGTCTGGTGTTGCAGTACGCGGTGAAGAAGATCGACGCTTCTGCATTGAACACCACCGTTGCCGACGTGGACGGCAGCGGAAAAGTCGATTCCACCGACGCGCGCCTGATCCTGCAATACGCCGTGAAGAAGATCAGCACTTTCCCGAACGCGTAAACAATGCAAACAAAAACGCCCCGACGAAAGAGACCTCTTTTTCGTCGGGGCGTTGCTTATTCTTTTACAGTGCGGCTTCCAGTGCCGCGGACAGTTCTTCAAACGGGCGCACGCCGATGAATTCCTTCACCACGTCACCGTTCTTGAACAGCAAGAGGGCGGGAATGCTTTGAATACCGTACTTCACTGCCAGTTCCTGTTCGTCATCCACGTTGATCTTCGCCACCGTGAGACGGTCGGCAAACGCATCTGCTACTTTGTCCAGCACGGGTGCCATCATCTTGCAGGGCATGCACCAGTCGGCGTAAAAATCCACCAACAAAGCGCCCCCTTTCTCCAAGTTTTCCGCCATATCGGCGGCTGTCCATACCGTTGCCATAATCCTTTCTCCTTTCAATTCACAGGCGGTGCCACTTGAAACATCAATTGCCCGCCGATAATAACGGCTGCGTACACAGCCGTTGCCGCCGCTGCCGAGACGACCGCCGCCGTGCGTTCCCGCCGTGTGAAACGGGCGGTACAGGCGAGTGCCCACCCGCGCGCCAAAAACGGCAGGGGGATCACACTTGCCGCACCGATATTCAAATTCAGCGCGGCTGTGGCGGCGGTGTTGAAATTTTCGGCCGTGATACCGCCGAAGCGAACGATCACCACTACCGTAAACACCAGCAAGAGTGCCCCCACGGCAATGAAAAACCAACTGTCCGCACGGTGCGCCTTGTGACGGCGGGTATAGCCCAAAAAGGAATACACGCCGACCCCCATAATCGTGCACGCGGTAAGAAACAACAAAATATCCGACCGCCAATAGGCTGTCACGTAATCCGTCGTATTATGCAAGGGCGCCACGGTCCACACCGCCAGTGCCGTCATACACGCCGCAAACACCGCGTACGCCACCGCTTTCCCGCATTTCGTGATCTTCACGGGGTGTCCTCCTGCGGGAGAGGTAAGCGTTCCACCGTGATGCCGTCGAGCAGGCTGAACGCCAAATCACGGGTAGCGAGCGCCGTGCCGTCCTGCATCACGCAGGCACTGCCGCACGCCGACGCCAGTCGCACACATTCCTCCACGCCGTATTCCTTGACCGTACCGATAAGGAACCCTGCCAGCGCACTGTCCCCCGCACCAACGGTGGATTTGGCTTCCACCGCAGGAGCATTGGCTTTCACCGCCGTTTGGCTGTTGACACACAAAATGCCGTCCGCCCCGCGGGAGACCAACACGTTTTCCACACCGGCACGCTGTAGCGTACAAGCGGCTTGCAACACCGCCTCGTCCGAATCGTCCTCCACCGGCAGAATGCGCCGCAATTCGTGGATATTCGGTTTAATGAGCCACGGCGAGATACGATGGTAATCCTCCAGCGTGAACAGATCGCTGTCGATCACCACGCGCGCCCCCGCTTGCTTCACCGCCATAATGAGTTCCGCGTAATCGCTCACCGCCACGTTTTCGGGCAGCGAGCCGCCGAACATCACGATGTCCCCTTCATTCATGCGGCTTTGGATAAGCGCCATCAACGCGCCGATCATCACCACCGACAAAAACGGACCCTTGCGATTGATTTTCATGGTGCAATCGGCGTGACGGAGGGTGAGGTTTTCACGCACCGCCCCCTGCACCTTTAAGAGTTCGTAGTGAATGCTCTCTTCTTCCAGATACCCCGCAAATTCGTCGCTGTTGTCCTCGCCGACCACCGAAAGGCAGAGGTTGGGCATACCGAAGTTCTGCACCACACGGGAGACGTTGATGCCCTTGCCGCCCGCTTCGCGCGCTTCCTCCAGCACGCGGTTGGTGGCGTCAAAATCCATGCCGTCGGTCCACAAGGTCACGTCGATGGACGGGTTTAAGGTCACGCTGATAATGTTACGATGCATGCCGTTCACCTCACACGCGGTGCCATTTGGCACCCTCTTTGGTATCTTCGATCACGATGCCGCGCTCTTTCAAGAGATCGCGGATACGGTCGGATTCCGCCCAATCCTTCGCCGCACGCGCCGCCGTGCGCTGTGCCACCAGGGCGTCGATCTCCGCGTCTTCGGGCGAGGCGGTCGAAACCGCTTCGGTTTCGGTCAAGCCAAGCGACAGCACTTCGTCAAATTCCGCAAGCAACGCCAATTTGGTGGTCGCATTCAGCGGTGCTTTCAGCACGTCGTACACCGTGGTGACGGCAAGCGAGGTGTTCAGATCGTTATCCATCGCTTCGCGGAAGGCGGCACGGTAGGTTTCGGCACCCGCTTCCACCTCTTCGCCCGCCTGCGGGGTGAGGTTGCCGATCTTCTTTTTCAGTTGAGCGTACGCTTTGGCGGCGTTGTCCATCCCCTCCCACGAGAAGGTGAGCGATTTGCGGTAGTGGGATTGTAGGCAGAAGAAGCGGTACGCCAGCGGATCATACCCTTTTTCTTCAAGCAACGACACGGTCAAAAATTCGCCCTTGGATTTGCTCATTTTGCCGCCCGTCGTGTTTAAGTGCAACACGTGGAACCAGTAGCGGCACCAGGGGTGGCCGAGATACGCCTCACTCTGCGCGATCTCGTTGGTGTGGTGCGGGAAGATGTTGTCCACACCGCCGCAGTGCAGATCGAGATATTCGCCCAAGTATTTGATCGCAATACCCGAGCATTCGATGTGCCAGCCGGGGTAACCGATGCCCCACGGGCTGTCCCATTTGAGTTCCTGATCGTCAAACTTCGATTTGGTGAACCACAAAACGAAGTCTGCCTTGTTGCGCTTGTTGCTGTCTTCTTCCACACCCTCGCGCACGCCGACGGCGAGATCTTCGCTGTCGTGCTTGTTGAACACGTAGTATTCGTTCGGGCAAGAGGTATCGAAATAGATGTTACCGCCCGCTTCGTAGGCGACTCCTTTTTCGAGCAAAGTCTCCACCAAGTGGATGAACTCCGCGATGCAGCCCGTCGCGGGTTGCACCACGTCGGGACGGCGAATGTGCAGTTTTTCGCAATCCGCAAAGAAGGCGTCGGTGTAAAACTGTGCGATCTCCATCACCGTCTTTTTCTCGCGGCGGGCACCTTTGAGCATCTTATCTTCGCCCGTGTCCGCATCGCTCGACAAATGGCCAACGTCGGTGATGTTCATCACGCGGCGCACGTCGTAGCCGACGTAGCGCAGATACTTCTCCAGCACGTCCTCCATCATATAGGTGCGCAGATTGCCGATGTGTGCGTAATGGTACACGGTCGGGCCGCAGGTATACATCTTCACGCGGCCTTCCTCGTGCGGGATAAACTCTTCTTTCTCACGGGTCAGGGTGTTGTACAGCTTCATATCGTTATTCCTCCTTAAGTTGCTTTTCGATACGATCCAGACGGCCGTCGATGCGACACAGCGCCTGTGACACGGGATCGGGAATATGGATCTGATCCAGATCCGGCACCTTCAGCCCGTCGCGGCGGGCAATACGCGCAGGCACGCCCACGGCGGTGCAGTTGTCGGGAATGTCCATCAGTACCACCGCACCTGCGGCGATACGCACGTTGTTGCCGATACGGATGGGACCGAGCACCTTCGCGCCCGCACCCACCATCACGTTGTTGCCAAGGGTGGGGTGACGTTTACCGCGATCCTTACCCGTACCGCCGAGCGTCACGCCTTGATAGATGGTGCAATCGTCACCGATCTCGGTGGTCTCACCGATGACCACGCCCGTGCCGTGGTCGATAAACAACCGCCGACCGATGGTGGCACCGGGGTGTATCTCAATACCCGTGCGGCGCAGACAGCGTTGGGACACCCAACGCGCCAAAAACGGGTGGCCGTGCCGCAACAAGCGGTTGGCACGGCGATGGGCGCGCACCGCTTTAAAACTGTTATACAGCAGTGCGACTTCTAACGTGGAACTGGCGGCGGGGTCGCGTTCGCGAATCGCCGCCACGTCCTCACGAAACCGTTCAAACATGGCTATCTCTCCAATCAAAAAACAAGCGCCTCCGTCGTGCCGCACGGCACAACGGAGGCGCACAAAATCGTACGCGGTTCCACTCCTGTTTCTCGCTTACAGCCCCGTTAACGGTGGGCAACCGCGACAGCCTACCCCTCAATAAAGGCTCAACCGCCGTGCTCACGGGTGCATTTCGCCGCCGCCGCTCCAAAGACGCTTGCAGCCGATGGCGTCTTTTCTCTGTTGAGTGGCAAAACGGGTACTTCTCCCGATCGTCGCTTTACAATATAGTATACTGCATTTTCACAAAATGTCCAGTACTATTTTGAAAATTTTCTTATTTTTCACCGGCAAAATACCGACGGTTTGCCCACACGTATTCCACACCTGAAAGCAAAGTCAGCACCGCCGACACCCACACAAGCACTTCGCCGACGATAAGCGGTACGGAAAACACCGCCGCGGGAAGGGAAAACGACGAAAGCAGACTCCCCTGCCAGGTGGAAAATTCCAGTGCGGCAACCGAAAACAAAATCGCCACGAACTGCATCACCGTTTTCAACTTACCCCAGAAATTCGCCGCAATGACATTGCCGTCGGTCGCCGCCAAAAGGCGCACCGAGGTGACGGCGAATTCCCGCGTCATAATGATGAGCAACGCCCACGGGCTCATTTTGCCGATGGCGCACAAGCCGATAAACGCCGCCGTCGTCAGCATCTTATCCGCAATGGGATCGACAAACTTGCCGAAATTGGTAATGAGATTCCTCTCGCGGGCGATCTTGCCGTCGAAAAAGTCGGTCAGCGCCGCAGCACCGAACACCAGTCCCGACAAAACGTAGTGAAACGGGAAGTTCCACAAAAACAGCACCATAAACAGCGGCACCATCACGATGCGCGCCATAGTCAAACGATTCGGCAGATTCATTCTTCCATCTCTCCCATCAGATCCCAATCCATCGTATCGGTAATGCGCACTTTCACGAAATCCCCCACCGTCGGGCGCACACCCGCGGGGCAGGTGAAGAACACCTTGCCGTCAATGTCGGGAGCGTCGGCGGCACTGCGACCGAACCAGCACTCGGCGTAGCGGTCGTAACTTTCCACCAGCACCTCTGTCACCTTACCGACCTGTGCCGTGTTGTACGCATCGGTCACGAGCGCCTGCTCCTGCATCACGATGTCGCGGCGGCGCTGTTTCATCTTGTCCGAGACCTGCCCGTCCATCACGGCGGCAGGGGTGCCTTCCTCGGGGGAATAGGCGAAACAGCCGAGCCGTTCGATCTTCACGTCCTTCACGAACGCGCACAGCGCGGCAAAATCCGCCTTGCTCTCGCCGGGGAAGCCCACCATCACGGTGGTGCGAAGCACAATATTCGGCACCGCTTCGCGAATACGTCCGACCAACGCTTTAAGCGACTCCGCATCTCCGCGGCGGTTCATGGCACGCAAAACAGGCTCGCTCACGTGCTGGATCGGCATATCCAGATATTTGACGATCTTTTCTTCCTCACGCATCACGGTGAGCAACTCGTCGGTGATGTGTTCGGGATAGCAATAGAGCAGACGGATCCAGTGAAGTCCCTCCACTTTGCACAGTGCGCGAAGCAGTTGCGGCAGGCGGGATTCACCGTAAATATCCATGCCCCACGCCGTCACGTCCTGCGCGATCAGAATGAGTTCTTTCACGCCGTTTTGTGCCAAGGTCTGCGCTTCTGCCAAAATCGCCTCTTCCGTGCGGCTTCTGAGTCCGCCGCGAATCAGCGGAATGGCGCAATAGGTGCAACGGTTGTCACACCCGTCCGCAATGCGCAGATAGGCAAAAAAGGAAGGGGTGGTCTGTAAACGGTCGCCGTCCAATTCCCAACACGATCTGTCGGGGAAAGAACACACCGTGCCGCCCGCCGTGACTTCGCGCACCACGTCCACAATGTCGCGGTTGGCACCCAGTCCGATGACCGCGTCGCATTCGGGCAACTCGCGCGCCACCTCTTCGCGGTAGCGTTCCGCCATACACCCCGTCACGATGATCTTCTTCACGCGCCCTTCGTTTTTCAGCGCGGCAAATTCCAAAATATTTTCGATCGACTCACGTTTGGCATCCTCAATAAACCCGCAGGTGTTGACGATGACCACATCCGCCAGTCCGCTGTCCGCCGTAATGCGAAAACCCGCTTTTTCGAGTTTTGCCAGCATCAGTTCAGCGTCCATTTGGTTTTTGGGGCATCCCAGCGATACCATGCCCACCTTGACCGACATACGCACTTACTCCTCAAACTCTATGTAATCGTCCTCCATGCCGTCACCGAGGACACGCCACGCCTCCCGCACCGTACCGCCGTCGTAGCCGTAACGCATCAGCAAGGCGGTACCGCGTTGCCGTTCGGCGGGTGCGGCAGATATAGTATACCTCTTTTTTTCCAGTAACGCAAGTGCTTGTTGTAAATCGGTTAAATTTTCGGTCTCATCCACCGCTTCCGCGGCGTATTGCGCCACCTCACGGGCGATACCGTGGGTCATAATTTCCTGCACCGTGCGACGACGGGCATAGAGCTTGCGCAGGCGGCAATCCCGCGCCAGGCGGCGGGCGTACACCTCGTCATTCACAAGCCCGAGCTCGCTCATGCGTGCCGCCGTTTCGGCCGCCTGCTCAGTGTACCCTTTCTCCCGCAGTTTGCGGCAGAGTTCCCGTTCGCCGTAATCCCGCACGCTCAAAAGATACAGCGCATATTCGCGTGCACGACGAGTCTGCGAAGCGGAAAGTAAGTGTTCCAACGCCTCTTCTTCCAGCGTGCTGCCAACGGTGTAGACCGACTCTTCCATCGTCTGTTTATCCACCATGTATTCCCGCCCGTCGTCCAACGTCATACAAAACTGACGGCCGCGGCGGCGTTCCAACGTTTCAATACGCATACGGCTTCCTCTTTCAAAAAGCGGCGGGCACCGCCCGCCGCTTGATTATCAATCGTCCACTGTAATATCAATGCGTGCTTTCGCGGTGCTTGCCGTCACCTGCACCGCCGCTTCGATCGGGATCTCGAGCGGATCCTGCTCGTTTACCACCGCCGTTTTCGGGCGATTCTGCCGTGCCAATTCCTCGCGGATCTGCCCCTCGAGCTGTGCCGACATATCGGGGTTGTCCCGCAGGAAATCGCGGGCGTTATCCCGCCCTTGACCGATGCGCATATCGTTGTAATAGAACCACGCACCCGAACGCTGTACCAATCCCAGTTTCATACCGAGATCGATAAGCTCACTGTCGCGGGAGATGCCCTTGCCGTACAGCACGTCGAATTCCGCCTCTTTGAACGGGGGTGCCACCTTGTTCTTCACCACGCGCACACGGGTGTGTGAGCCGATCGGCTCGCCGCCGTTTTTGATAGTCTCCACACGGCGCACGTCCAGACGCACCGACGCGTAATACTTCAAAGCGTTACCGCCCGCCGTGACTTCGGGGTTGCCGTACATCACGCCGACCTTCAAACGCAACTGGTTGATAAACACCGCAATACAGTTGGATTTCGACACCACGCCCGCGAGTTTACGCATCGCCTGCGACATCAGACGCGCCTGCAGACCGACGTGGGAATCGCCCATCTCACCTTCAATTTCGGCGCGGGGCACCAAAGCGGCAACCGAGTCCACCACCACGATATCAATAGCGCCCGAACGGATCAACGCTTCGGCAATTTCAAGTGCCTGTTCGCCCGTATCGGGTTGCGAGACAAGCAAGGAGTCCACGTTCACACCGAGTGCCGCCGCATAGACGGGATCGAGCGCGTGCTCCACGTCGATAAACGCCGCTTCGCCGCCGCGCTTTTGCGCTTCCGCCACGGCATGCAACGCCAGTGTCGTCTTACCCGACGATTCGGGACCGTAGATCTCCACGATACGCCCGCGCGGCAAGCCGCCGATACCGAGTGCCGCATCCAGTGCGAGCGAACCCGTCGGGATGCTCTCCACGTTCAAATTCGCATTCTGCCCCAAACGCATAACGGCACCCTTGCCGTAACTTTTTTCGATCTGCTGTAATGCGACCTCCAACGCCTTCTGACGGTCCTCCGTCTTGCTCGGCATCGTCTTCGCTGCTTTCTTCTCCGCCATATTCCGTATCTCCTTACCATCATCTTACGCCATACATTATAACAAATTTTCCGAGGATTGCAAGGGGTTTTCGACAAAAATCGAACATTTGTTCATTTTCGTGAGACTGCACAAATATTTCCGTGCCGAATTGGGCAATTTCCCCTTGCAATTTGTAAACTCTTTTTTTAACCTATGGACAAACGCAACAATATGGCGTATACTGAATTTACTGCAATTCCCATTCATACTTTTACTCGTTTTCACACACGATAGTGGTGGGAGATGATGGTATGAACGAGAAACAGGAGTTTTGGAACGTGTTTGCCGCAACGGGGCGCGTAGAGGATTATCTGCGTTATCGCCGTGCGGCGGAGGCTGAGGAGGAGGATGCGGATGAAGATACAGACCGACGGACTGATCGTGCGGGAGACGCCGGTGGGCGAAGCGGATAAGTTCGTTACCATTCTCACCCGCTCGCACGGCATCGTGCGTGCCGCCGCCCGCGGCGCACGCAAAACGAACAGCCGCCATCTTGCCGCCACCCGCTTGCTGACCCACGGGCAGTTCCTGTTGCAGAAAGGTAAGAACAACTGGTATCTGGACGACGCCCGCCCGCTCACCGTGTTTTTTGCATTGCGTGACGATCTGGAAAAACTGACGCTTGGACAGTATTTCTGCGAACTCGCGGGTGCCATCGCCCCGCGGGAAGAGCCTGCCGAAGAGGCACTCCGCCTGCTTTTGAACGCCTTGCACTTTTTGTCGAACGGGGAACGTGCGCCCTATCTTTTGAAAGCGGTGACCGAATTGCGCCTGCTCGGCGGTGCAGGGTACGACCCCGACCTCACCGTGTGTTGCCGTTGCGGTACTGCCGAAGCGTACGGCTTTTTGCCGCTCGAAGGGCGGCTGGTCTGCACCGCGTGCGAAGAAAACGCTCTGCCACTCTCCCCCGCCGTGCTGACGGCACTGCGCCGCATTCAGGAACAAGGGCTCGGTCAGTGCTTTAACATCACGCTGTCACCCGAAGATTGCGCCGCCCTCGCCACGACAAGCGAAGCGTTTTTGAAAGCACAACTCGGGCGCAGTTTTTCAACCTTGGATTTTTACAACACCTTACATAACTAAAGAGGATACGTCATGAATCGAGATCATTTGGCATTGGAACTGGATAAAGTGCTGGAACTGCTCGCGGCGGAGACCACCTGTGCGGACGCCGCCGAAGCCGCACGCGCACTCACCCCTTCGCCGTATTTGGCAGAAGTGCAGGTATTGCTTGAAGAAACCGACGCCGCCGTCCGCCTGATGGCGGGCTTCGGCGCACCGTCCTTCGGGCAACTGCAAAACGCGAACAACGCGTTGCGCCGTGCGGAAGCAGGGGCGGTACTCTCGCCGCGCGACCTTTTACAGATCGCGGAAAACCTGCGGGTCATCCGCTCGCTGTACGAATGGCGGGGACACTGTGCGGGCATTGAAACGGTACTGGACGACCGTTTTGAAACGCTGACCCCCAACAAATATTTGGAAGATAAGATCACCGCGACCTTAACGTCGGAGGATACGCTGGCGGACAACGCCTCCCCCTTGCTCGCGGATATCCGCCGCAAGATGCGTGCCGCCGCCGCACGCGTGCGGGAACAACTGGACAAATTGGTGCGTTCACCGCAATATCAAAAATTCCTGCAAGACCCCATCGTCACCATCCGTAACGGACGCTTCGTGGTACCCGTGAAGGCGGAAAACCGTGCCGAGATTCCCGGTCTGGTACACGACACGTCCGCTTCGGGATCCACCGTTTTCGTGGAACCGATGGGATCGGTGGAAGCGAACAACGAGATCCGCGTGCTGGAAGCAAAAGAAAAAGCGGAGATCGAACGCATTTTGGCGGAACTTTCCGCCGAAGCGGGCACCTTCGCGGATGCCATCGTCGCGAACTACGCACTGCTCGTGGAACTCAACCTCATCTTTGCAAAAGCACGGCTTTCGTACAATATGAAAGCCACCATGCCCCGTTTGAACGACCGCGGACACATCCTGCTTCGTCACGCACGGCATCCGCTCATCGACCCGAAAAAGGTGGTGCCGATCGACGTGGAACTCGGCGGTGGGTTTGACACTCTGGTCATCACCGGCCCGAACACGGGCGGTAAGACGGTGTCGCTCAAAACCATCGGCCTTTTGTCGCTGATGGCGATGTGTGGTTTGATGCCGCCCGCCGACGACGGCACGATCTTGTCGGTCTTCACCCACGTGTTGGCCGATATCGGTGACGAGCAATCCATTGAACAGTCGCTCTCCACCTTCTCGGCGCACATGACCAACATCGTGCGCATCTTGAAGGTGACCGACCGCCGCAGTTTGGTGCTTTTGGACGAACTCGGTGCGGGTACCGACCCCGTGGAGGGGGCGGCACTGGCTATTGCGATACTGGAACAGTTGCGTGCGCAGGGGGCACGCATGGCGGCGACCACCCACTACGCAGAACTCAAAGCCTACGCCATTCGCACCGCGGGGGTGGAAAACGGCAGTTGTGAATTTGACGTTTCGACCCTGCAGCCGACCTACCGTCTGCTGGTGGGTGTGCCCGGCCGCTCCAACGCGTTTGCCATTTCCCGCAAACTCGGCATCAGCGAAGAACTCGTAAACACCGCACAGGAGATGGTCTCAGCGGAAAACCGTCGTTTGGAAGACGTGGTGACCAATCTGGAAGAGCGGCGACAGGAACTGGAGAGTGCCCTGCAAAAGGCGCAGGCGGAAAAAGCGCGTGCCGAAGCCGCCGCCGCCGAAGCGGAGCACCGTGCAGACGTATTGGTGCAAAAGCAGGAGAAGGCGTTGGAAGATGCCCGTGAGCAGGCACGCCGATTGGTAGACAAAGCGCGGCAGGAGGCGGCGGCATTGATCGACGAGCTGGACGACCTGCGCCGTCAAAAGGACGCCGCCGATTTTGCCGCCCGCACGGGAGAAGCGAAAAGCCGTTTGAAGTCCCGTCTCGGCAAACTCGAGGAGGAGATCGACCCCGTCACCGCCCGCCGTCGGGAAGGCTATTCACTCCCCCGTCCGCTGAAAGCGGGCGACGACGTGCTGATCATCGACATCGACAAAAAAGGCGTCGTACTCTCCCCTGCCGATAACAGCGGGCAGGTGGAAGTGCAAGCGGGCATCATCAAAACACGGGTTTCGATCGGCAATGTAAAACTGCTCGATAAAGACGGACGCACCGTGAATGCGAACAGTCAAAAGCGGCGTTCTCCCTCGGTGGTACTGCCCTCGCGTATGGAACGTGCCGCATCACTGGAAGTAGATCTGCGCGGCAAAACGGTGGACGAGGCGCTGCTCGATCTTGATCAGTTTATCGACGGCGCGGTGATGATGAACCGTGAGCATATCACCATCATTCACGGCAAAGGCACGGGGGCGCTCCGCAACGCGGTACATCAGCATCTGAAGCGCCACCCGTCCATCAAGAGTTTTCGTCTCGGCGTATACGGCGAAGGTGAAATGGGTGTCACCATTGCCGAATTGAAATAAGGAGAGATCATTATGAAAAAAGCATTGGCCATCACAGCAAAGACGCTCGTCTCGCTCGTCTTCGTGTTCTTGTATTATTGGTTCATTCTGCCGCCGCTGCATTGGCGCGCGCCTGCGTTTTGGGCGTTTGCGGTCATCAGTATGCTGGTCATCACCGCCATTTTCTCAATCGGCAGCGTGTTCCGCATGGCAGGAGACGTCCATATCGTGAAGAATCACAAAGGGAACGTCGTAAAGAAACCGTTTACACTGATTCCGCGCGTGTGGAAGATCGTGGGCGGTATCGCACTCGGTGTGATCGCGGTGTTCGTGGTGAGTGGGCTGATCTTCTCCCCCGTATTCTGTGCATCGCAGTATAAAGACCTCATTCAAAGTGAAACGGGCGATTTCGCCACCGACGTTTCGGAGATCTCGTGGTCGCAGATCCCTGTGGTGGATCGCGACAGTGCCTCCCGCCTCGGCTCGCGCAAGCTCGGTGAGATCGACGAGCTGGTCTCCCAGTTTGAGGTGGCGGACAACTACACCCAGATCAATTTCCAAGACAAACCCGTGCGGGTGACCCCGCTCGTCTACGGTGATATGTTCAAATGGTTCCGCAACCAAGAGAATGGCATTCCGGCATACATTAAAGTGGATATGGTGACCCAAGCGGTGGAGCTGGTGGATCTGCCCGCCGGAATGAAGTATTCCGAAGGCGAATACTTTATGCGCAACATCGACCGCTACCTGCGGTTTAAGTTTCCCACTCTGCTCTATGACGATCTGAGTTTTGAGATCGACGAGAACGGCACGCCTTACTGGGTAGCATCCACCTATACCTATCGCATCGGTCTTGCGAGCGGCAAGGATGCGAACGGTGCGGTGATGGTCAACGCCATCACAGGCGAAGCCACCCGCTACGCACTGGCGGACGTGCCCACGTGGGTGGATCAGGTGTTCGATTCGGATTTGATTCTGACCCAGCTTGGTTATTACGGCGCGTATCAATCGGGTTTTTGGAACTCGGTGTTCGGGCAGGCGGGCGTGAAATACCCGACCGACGGATACAACTATCTGGCGATCGACGACGATGTGTGGCTGTATACGGGTATGACCTCGGCGGGCGGAGATGAATCCAACGTCGGCTTCGTGCTCGTCAACCTGCGCACGAAGGAGACGAAGTATTACACTGTACCCGGTGCGGAGGAATACTCGGCGATGAGTTCCGCCGAAGGTCAGGAACAGCACCTCGGCTACACTGCCACCTTCCCGATCCTTTTGAACGTGGAGGGACGTCCCACCTACTTTATGTCGCTCAAAGACGACGCGGGGCTGGTGAAAAAATACGCGTTCGTAGACGTGGAGCAGTATCAGATCGTCGGCACGGGCGACAAGTTGGAAGCCGCCCGCGAAGCGTATCTGGAAAAACTGAAGGCGAACGATCTGATCGGCGACAACGGCAACGAAGGTGAGGAAGCACCCGCTGCGGACGTGACCGCAAGCGGTACGATTGCCGAGATCCACGCGGTAGTGCAAAACGGCAATACCGTCTACTACTTCCGCTTAAACGAGATCGGCGGCACGTTTACGGCAAACATTTCCGTGAGTGAAGAACTCCCCTTCCTGAAGGCAGGCGACCGTATCACGATCACCCATGCCGAAGGCACCACCGCCGTGAAAACGCTGGCGGTTGCCGAATAAGCAACGAAAGAGCCGCCCGTAAGCAGAGTACGGTTAAGAAAGAGAGGATGCACCTTGAACGGTACATCCTCTCTTTGTGTTTTGCGGATATTCATGCCACCCGGAAAGTGGCTGTCCCCCCTTGGCTCGCCCCTTTGGGAAACGCTGTCTACCGCAGGCTGACGGAGAGGGGCAGAAGATCCTTCGGATACCCTCTCCGTCTTTTTCGTGGCATACGCCGCGAAAAATCCACCTCTCCTTTTAGGGTGAGCATTCACAACGCCCCTACGGGTGTCTTTTCATTTCATATACACTATTTATCCCACAGATTGACCGCTTCCACGCGCCTTCCCAGCTCGTTTATCAGTATATCCGAATCGTTGGGAGCATTCCTCTCTTCCTTGGCAACCAAAAACAGCTTAGCACCGAAAAACAGTAACGGCAAAACCACGACCGGCAGGTACTTAACAGGGTACGCCCCCGTCACCGCCAACACCACGGACACCGCCGCCAGCAGCACATACACGGCAAACCAAATGAATTTTACGACGTTGTTCGCCTTGCTGAATGCCGTGTAATACGTGACGTAGGTCTTACCGTCCTGCTCCGTGATCTCGGCAAACAGTTTCGTCGAGTTATCGTTTTCGGCACGGCTTTGCGGCGGATCCGAGATAACGATCCTGCCGTTTTTGCGGCAGTAAAACCAGATTGCGTCCTCGCCGCCTATCACCTCGCGGCAAGGCCCTTGCATTTGCATAAACTTATCGATCGCATCCGCCTTTGTGGTGAAAAGTTCGTACCGTCCTTGACGAAGCTTTTTCATCGTTTCACCGCCCTTGCTTATTTCACCTTCAGCCCTTTACTTTTTAAAAAGCAGAGAAACCCGTCCGCGGTACCGTGTAAAAACCCATCGCGCTTCAACGAATAGAGCATATTGGTCTTCGACCACAGATAGATAAACCGTTTCGTTTGCACGACCTTTTTCACGTCACCGTAATGCAGTTGAAATTCCGCCCCCGTTGATTGCGTTTGCCGAATACCGTCCTCACCTACCGACACCGTAACCTCGATCGCTTTTCCGTGCAGTTCCCGATCGCGTGAAAGAGTCGTGTTGACGTGTTTACGGTACGAAAATGCCACCACTCCCCCCAAAAGTAAAGGAAGGAGAAAGCATTCCCAAAATACGGCACCCGAAACGACCAGTTCGAGAACGCCAAGCAGCATATACAGTATTAAGATTGCATAACAGATAATAAGGATCGGTCGACGAAGAAGCGCGTACCCGCACACATCCTTCGCCCATTCGATGTCCCTCGTATAGTGATTTTCAAACAAAACTTCCATACGTATCTCACCTCTAAAACAGTATAGCATAGGTTCACACGAAATGCAATCCTGTCCGCGCTACACACGAATCCAAAGCCAAATTACTCTTCACGCAAATTTTATCTTGACGAAAAGAAAAATTTATGATATTATCATTCTTACGTCAATACGCTGGTTTAGCTCAGTTGGTAGAGCAGCTGATTTGTAATCAGCAGGTCGGGGGTTCAAGTCCGTCAACCAGCTCCAAAACTCCGAGATACCCGTTGGGTATCTCGGAGTTTTTTCGCGTTGACGGACTTGAGACGAACTCCGATGGTGAGGCATCTTTGATGCCGAAGCATCGGGAGAAAGCCCCGGTGGGGCTTTCGTTCGTGAGAAGAAAGTCCGTCAACCTCTACGGGAAGCGACCGCTGCCGCGTTGACGGACTTGAAACGCAAGGCTTGCGAGCGCTGCCGGTGGCAGATACAGCGAGCAAGGCTTGGCGCCGCGGTCAAAATCGGCAGCGGTATCCACCGCGCCCGCCGATTTTGGGCACCGCAAGTGTACTCCGAGAGGCATCTTTGATGCCGAAGCATCGGGAGAAAGCCCCGGTGGGGCTTTCGTTCGTGAGAGGACGTTCGCCTGCGGCGAAGTCCGTGCAACGTTTTTCTTGCCGTCTTAAACAGACGGCATTTTGCTTCGCAAACACGAAAAAGTTGCCGCTTTGATCTGCTTCATTCGTGAGAGGACGTTCGCCTGCGGCGAAGTCCGTGCAACGTTTTTCTTGCCGTCTTAAACAGACGGCATTTTGCTTCGCAAACACGAAAAAGTTGCCGTTTTGATCTACTTCATTCGTGAGAGGACGTTCGCCTGCGGCGAAGTCCGTCAACCTCTACGAAAAGCGACCGCTACCGCGTTGACGTGTGGGAGGAATAAAAGAAAGAGACACTGCTGAATGGGCGGCTCGCGTTGAAAGCAACAGCGAGAACTCGCCAACAGACAATGTCTCTATGGAAGAGTCGATCAGTGGTTAAAGGCGCTCGGGCTACAATTGCCGTCAGCATTAACTACCTACGACCCTTCTTTTAGTATACGCAATATCGCACACGTTGTCAAGCGCGACCCGCTCGCTGTTGTGTTTTGAGCGTAAAAATCGTAAGAAGCGGCAATGTGGCGAGTCAAAAGGTGAGTCAAAACCGTCAACCTTTGGGGAAACGATATGCATTTTATATCCTTATTAAACTTGAAAACCGCAGTAAATTCTGCTATACTACACGAAGAATCCCTCCACCAACCTCATGGTTGGTCCCCCTCCCCTTTAGACAAGGGAGGCTCTTTTTCCCATTCCTATTTTTCGAGGCGATACCAATGATCTGGCTTTTTATTACACTCGGCATTTTGCTCCTGCTGTTGCTCGTCGCGGCGCGGTGGGCGTTTCACTACACCTTCGTGCGCGGGCACAACGACGTGTTGGCACTGCTCGAAAACACCGACCATTTTCTCTACCCTTACGGTGAGATGATACGGGAGAATATGGAACGTATTGACCGCTCCCCGCACACGATACACACGGTGACGAGTTTCGACGGGCTGAAACTCTCCGCCCGTCTTTACCCCGCCGAGAACGCGCGCGGCACGGTGTTGGTGTTCCACGGCTACCGCTCCACCGCTCTCCGCGATTACGCCTGCGCAGTGGATATGTACCGCGGGTTTGGGTTTGACGTGCTGATGGTGGAACAGCGGTGCAGCGGCGAGAGCGAAGGCCGCGTCATCACCTTCGGCATTCGCGAGAGGCACGACGTGCTTTCGTGGGTGGCCTATCTGAACGAACAGTACGGCACTGACCGCCCGCTGTTTTTAAGCGGCCTTTCGATGGGTGCCGCCACCGTGATGATGGCGACCGCCCTGCCGCTCCCCCCAAACGTGCGCGGCATCGTGGCAGATTCGGGGTTTACCACCCCTGCCGACATCATCGGCACGGTGGCGAAACGCGATTTTCACCTGCCACGGTGGTTGACGTTACCCTTTTTGAATATGAGTGCGCACTTGTTCGGCGGATTCGGGTTGTATGAAGCGAACGCATTGGATGCGCTGAAAGGCAACGCCATCCCGATGCTGTTCATCCACGGCGAGGCAGACAGTTTCGTGCCGTGTGATATGAGCCGCCGCGCCTTCGCCGTGTGTGCCGCCGAAAAGCGGCTGATCACCGTGCCGAATGCCGAACACGGCTGCGGCTATCTGGTCGATCCCGAACGGCTTTCCGCCGTATTGGGTGAGTTCTTTGAAGAGAATATGTAAACCATACGGACGGTCGAGGACGCCCGCCCCTACAAGGCTGACCACAATTCTGCAAAAAAGCACCGCGGGATTCCGCGGTGCTTTTCCTTATTTCTTCAAACCGTATTTTTCGGCGGCGGCTTCCCGCATCTTGTATTTGAGGATCTTGCCCGCCGCGTTCATCGGGAATGCTTTCACAAAATCCACGTACCGCGGCACCTTGTGACGTGCCATATGGGATGCCACAAACTCCTTGATCTCCGCTTCGGTCGCTTCCTGCCCTTCGTGCAGAATAATGCACGCCATGATCTCTTCGCCGTACTGTTCGTCCGGCACACCGATGACCTGCACGTCCTTCACCTTCGGGTTGGTGAAGAGGAATTCCTCGATCTCACGCGGGTAGATGTTCTCACCGCCGCGGATGATCATATCCTTCAAACGGCCCGTGATGCGGTAGTTGCCGTTTTCATCCACACACGCGAGGTCGCCCGTGTGCAACCAGCCGTCCGCGTCGATGGCTTCAGCGGTCTCTTTCGGCATCTTATAGTAACCCTTCATCACGTTGTAACCGCGGGCAACGAACTCGCCGTTCTGTCCCACGGGCACTTCCTCCCCCGTGTCGGGGTCGATGATCTTGCACTCCACTTCGGGGAACGCACTGCCGACCGTCTCCACACGGGCATCAAGGCCCGCCTCAAAGCGGCCCATCGTGCAACCGGGCGACGCTTCGGTCTGACCGTACACGCTGGTGATCTCGGTCATGCCCATCTTCTCCGCCGCTTCCCGCATCAGCGACGCAGGGCAGTTGGACCCCGCCATAATGCCGGTACGCATATAGGAGAAATCGGTCTTTTCAAAATCTTCGTGCCGTAACATCGCAATAAACATGGTCGGCACGCCGTTGAAACAGGTGATACGCTCCTGATGCACGCACGCCAGCGACGATTTTGCCGAGAAATACGGCAACGGCAACAAGGTGGCACCGTGAGTCATCGACGAGGTCATGGACAGTACCATACCGAAGCAATGGAACATCGGCACTTGGATCATCATACGGTCGGCGGTGGAAAGGTCCATCGTATCGCCGATGTATTTGCCGTTGTTCACCACGTTGTAGTGGGTGAGCATCACGCCTTTAGGGAAACCCGTGGTACCCGAAGTATACTGCATATTGCACACGTCGTGGCTGTCCACCGCCGCCGCCATGCGGTACACTTCCTCCACCGGCACGGAATCCGCGCGGGCAACCGCCTCTTCCCACGTGAGGCAGCCTGCCTGACGGTATCCCACCGTGATGATGTTACGCAAAAACGGCAGACGGCGTGCGTGCAGCGGCTCGCCCGGACGGTGGGTCTCCAGTTCGGGACAGAGCTCCGCCATGATGGCGGCGTAGTTGGAATCCAGTGCCGATTCGATCATAACGAGGGTATGGGTATCCGACTGACGGAGCAGATATTCAATTTCGTGCACCTTATACGCGGTGTTGACGGTCACCAATACCGCACCGATCTTGGTGGTCGCCCAAAACGCGATGTACCACTGCGGCACGTTGGTCGCCCACACGGCCACGTGAGTGCCCGCCTTCACACCGAGCGAGACGAGCGCACGGGCGAAGGTGTCCACGTCGTCGCGGAACTCGGAATAGGTGCGGGTGTAATCCAGCGTGGTGTACTTAAACGCCAACTGATCGGGGAATTCCTCCACCTGACGGTCGAGCACCTCCGAGAATGTACAATCGATCAGGGTATCCTTCTTCCACACGAACTTGCCCGTACCCGCGCGATTGCTGTAAAGTTTCTTCGCCTTACGGGCGGAACTGCCGAAGCGGCTCATGTAATTGACGAAATGCAGGAAGATGATCTCCATATCGTGGATCTCATCCCAATCGGGATCCCATTCGAGCGACACAAAGCCGTTGTAATTGATGGAATACAGGGCGCTCATCATCTCGTCCACCGGCAAGGTGCCCTCACCGATGAGACAATAATTCACCTTGCCGTCCCGCTCTTCCGAATCCTTCAAATGCACTTGGCGGATGAAGGCACCGAGGTTTTTCACAGTGGTGCTGGGCGACTCACCGCACACACGGTACGGGTGATGCATATCCCACAGCGCACCCAGTGAATCGCTGGCAAAGCGGGCAAGCATGCTGCTGAGTTTCGCCGTATCGGCATACAGTCCCACCGTTTCGATCAGCAGGCAAACGCCCTGCTTTTCTGCATTACCGATGACCGCCGACAGACAGGTAAACACGGTGCTTTCCGCCGCCGCGTCCTCTGCCGTTGCCTGTGCGCGCACCCGCACGTACGGAATGCTCAAATTGTGTGCGACCCGCACGCACTCGTTGATCTCGGTGATATTCTGTTCGATCACGGCGGCATCCGCAATGTTGCACACCGAGTCGATGCACGGAATGGAGAGTCCCATGTCCGCGAGTTTTCGTGTAAAGATACCTGCCATTACAGGGTCGAAGATGTTGCCCTCGCCCTGAAATGCTTCGGCACGCAGGTTGTGCAATTCGATACCCGAAAAGCCCATATCTTTCGCGGCATCACAGTATTCCGAAAAGGTATACCCCTTCCAGCCGCGGGTGGAAAACGACAGTTTCATATTGATTTACTCCTCGTATGCAATCTTGTTCAGCGCGTTGACGTAGGCACGAATACTTGCCCCGATGATATCGGTGGAAATGCCGTTGCCCGCATAGAGTTGACCGCCTTCGCGCAGTTTGACCAACGCAGAGCCGACCGCTTCGCGCCCTTGCGTGATGGACTGGATCTGGAAATCGTCCAGTTCATAGTGACGGCCGACGATGCGTTCAATTGCCAGGAACGCCGCGTCGATCGGGCCGTCGCCCAGACTCACACCTTCAATAATACGTCCGTCTTTTTCAAACTTAATGTGCGCGGTAGCAGAAATTTGGTTGCCGCTGTTGATGACGAAACTGACCAACTTATAGGTCGGAGGCACCTGCATCGCGGCGGTGGCGACGATCGCCTCCAACTCGCGGGCGCTGACCGTTTTCTTTTCCGCTACGCGGCAGAATTCTTCATATACACGCGCATCGTCTTCGGGGGTGAGTTCATACCCGAGCGCACGCACCGCCGCCGCGACCGCCGCGGTATCCGCCTGCGCGGTGAGAGTGAGGTCGCTTTCTTCCTGCACGCCGCTGTCGAACGGCGAAGTCTCACTGCGGCGGGTGCCGAGAATACGGCCGAGTTGCTGCAAACTGCGCCCCATTTCGGTCACGTTCAAAGCGGTGGTAAATCCGCACGCCGTCCCCTTGTCCGCCGCAATGCGGGCGATGGAACGAATGGAGGGAGCAGACACGCCCTCGGTCACCACGGCGGTACCTGCGGCACCCGCTTTGATCGCCGCCAACGTGGACGCCGCCGCCAGTGCCAACGTGTCGGAACACTGCACCGTGAGCGGAATTTCGTGAAGCGCGGGCACCGCCGCAAACAGATCGTCGATCCACACGGCAAATTCGTCCGGCAACATGGCACCCACGCTGTCCCGCACACCGACCGACGTCGCCCCCGCTTCGATAGCGGTGCTCAGCACCGTCTGCAAGAAGGCGCTGTCCGCACGGGTGGCGTCCTCCGCCATAAACATCACGTCACCGCACAGCGCACGCGCCGCTTTCACAAGCGACGCCACCGCCGCCTGCAGTTTCGGTGCTTTCATGTGGCAGATGTACTCCATCTGCACGGTGGAGACGGGCAGGCTGACACACAGTTGCGGCCGCGCCGCGCCCGAAAGGGCGTTCCACGCCGCTTTCAAACTGTCTTCGGTATACCCGACGGGCAAGGACAGTACCGTGCCTCGCACCGCATTGGCAATCGTACGGATCAAAAGAGTATCCGCCTTCACGTTTTGGATCGGCGGCAGACCGATCGCATTCACCTGCAATCGTTCAAGCCCTTTCGCCAGTTCCAGCGTTTCGCGGAAACTGAGCGTGCTTTCGCGGCGCGCAGCATATTCCTGCAACGTCACGTCGGTAATGAACAACGGTTTGACTCTCTGATTCATACTGTAGACCAACCTTTCCGAAATAAAAAAGTCCCTGAAGCCTTTCGGCTTCAGGGACGATATAACTTTGAATATCGCGGTACCACCCTGCTTGCTGTCATCGGACAGCCACTCTGTCGGAACCTAACAGTTCCCAGACCGTGATAACGGGGCCAGCCGTAACTTCCTACCGACCGAGTGGCGTTCGGAAGTTCCGCTCCGGAATGAGACTGCCGCCCAGTGTGTCATCGGCTCGCACCGCCCGCCGACTCTCTGCACACACGCTCTGCGTGGCATAATTCCTTCACAGCGTTTAAAAATATGAAAGCATTATACCGCGTATGCGTGCCGTTGTCAAGAGTTTTTTTGCGGATTTTTCAAGATTTATTCGGCTTTCTCCTTGCGGGAGAGAATGAGATTCAGCACGATGCCGAGAATGAGCGCCACCGCAATGGAAGTCAGCGTGACCTGACCGATGCGCAACGCCATGCCGCCGATACCCGCAATAAGGATGACCGACACCACGAACAAGTTGCGGTTGTCTTCCAAATCGACTTTCTGTACCATCTTCAAACCCGAGACGGCGATAAAGCCGTACAGCGTCATGCAGACACCGCCCATCACACACGCGGGAATGGTGGCAAGGAAGGTGACGAACGGCGCGATGAACGCGGCAACGATCGCCATAAATGCCGTAACGGTGATGGTGATGACCGAAGCGTTGCCCGTGATGGCCACGCAACCGACCGACTCACCGTAGGTGGTGTTGGGGCAACCGCCGAAGAAGGCACCCGCAAACGAGCCGACGCCGTCACCCAGCAGGGTGCGGTGCAAGCCGGGATCTTCGGTCAGATCGCTGTTGATGATGGTGGAGAGGTTCTTGTGGTCCGCCAAATGCTCCGCAAACACCACGAACGCCACGGGGACGTACGCCACCGCGATGGTGAGAATGTAGGACGCAAGCGAGCCGGCCTCACCGAAGTTGTAATTGCCGTCGAACGCCTTCAAGAAAGAGAAATCGGGCACCCACTGCATATTCTGGAACAGCGAGAAGTTGATGATCTTAAAGGTCTCGTTGCCCGTGGCAATACCGATAACAGTGAAGATGGTCGCCACGAGATAACCCGCCAAAATACCGATGATAAACGGAATCAGCTTCATCATCTTTTTGCCGTAGACCGAGCACAGCACGACGGTGAGCAGGGTGACCAGCGCACACAAAAACGCGATCCAACCCTTGCCGTTCATTACGTAAGCACTCAAATCGGAGTTGTACTCTACCCACTTCAACGCATCCGACGCACCGACCGCATCCTTCACTGCGTTACCCGCCAGCGACAGACCGATGATAGCAACCGTGGGGCCGATGACCGCCGCCGGCATCAACTTGTTGATCCATTTGACACCCGCGATCTTGACCACGATAGCGATCACCGCGTACACGAGGCCGGCCATAGCCGCACCCAGGATAAGGCCGAGATAGCCTGCCGACATGGACACACCGCCCGCAAATGCCGCCAACATCGACCCGATAAACGCAAAGGACGAACCAAGAAACACTGGGCTGCGGAATTTCGTGAACAGCTGATACACCAGTGTGCCGACACCGGCGCCGAACAAGGCCGCCGACTGACTCATGTGCGCCGCCTCTATGTTTTGATTGATGATGGCGGGCACGGCAATCGTTGCCGCCAGGATGGCGAGCAGCTGTTGGAACGCAAACACCAACACCTGCCCGAATTTGGGTTTGTCTTTGACGCCGTAGACAAGTTTCATTTTTACTCCTCCTCTTGTTTCCTTTGCACGGCATAAAAAAAGACTTGCCCCAAGGACAAGACGGTTGTGATGTATTTGCCATCTTGCCTCTCGGAATATGCCGCACAGAAAGATGTGTTTTTGCTTTTTCCAGTGTACCGCATTTCTCGCATTTTGTCAACCGTTTTCGACAAAAAAAGAGCACCCCTTGTGGTGCTCTTTTGGTAAATACACTATATCTCGATCGAAAACAACGTTGCCGCGTTGTCACAAAGGATCTTGCGGTTTTCCTCGGCGGTGAGCCCCATCGCGTAAAAGCGATCCAACTCCTCGGCGGGTGACCACATCGGATAATCGGTGCCGAACAGCACGCGGTCCGCACCGTAGCACCGCACCAAGCGCCGCCCGACGTCGGGCGAGATGGCATACAGCGACGAGGAGCAGTCCACGTACAAACGGTCGTACCCGTGCAGTTGTTCCGCCGCCTTTTCCCAGATGGACCAGCCGCCGAAATGCGCCCCGATGACGGTCAGTTCCGTGTAGGTATCCAAAATCGGTTTTAACCGGTTGGGGTTGGAAAAATCGTACCGATGATCCCCCGTGTGCAGAAGCAACGGCAACCGTCCTTCGCACAACTCGTAAATTTTCAGGCAGCGGTAGTCGTCCAGTTTAAACCCTTGAATATCGGGGTGCAACTTCACCCCGCGAAGCCCCAGTTCCAACAACTGTTCCACGTCGCCCGCGATATCCTCGCTGTCGGGATGCAGCGTGCCGAGCCCCGTCATTTTACCGCCGCTTCTCGCCACCTCCTCCGCAATAAAACGGTTGATGGAGCCGACCTGCGCGGGGGTGGTCGCCACCGACTGCACGATGAAATGGTCGATCCCCGCGGCGGTACCCTCCCGCATCAGAGTGGACACCTTGCCGTCAAGACTCATTTCAATATCGTAAAACCGACCCGTCGCGGCCGCCGCCTTTTCGGCAATTTTATCGGGATAGATGTGACAATGGGCATCAATGATCTTCATATTACTCTTCCTTTATCTAAAAAACTCCCCGCTCGCACGGGGAGTTCTTCATTATCTTAGCCCTCGTAGCGATAACCCATATCGATGGCCTTGAAGTTGGCATCCATCAAGTCCTGATGACGTGCCGACACGCACTTTTTGAGACCTGCCATCAGATCTTCGTAGCTGACCGCACCCGTTTCACGGATGATCTTGCCGACGAGGATCATGTTGGCGAGGGTCGGGAAGCCCGCATCCGACGCCATCTGGGTGGCAGGAATGTAAAACGCCTTCACGTCCTCCCGCTCGACTTTGCGATCGATCAGTGCGGAATCGACGAAGATGTAACCGCCCGCTTCCACGGTGGGCTCAAACTTGTCGAGCGACGGACGGTTCATCACCATCAGAATGTCGGGATTTTCAATGATGGGCGAGCCGACCGGCTCGTCACTCAAAATCACGCTGCAGTTGCAGGTACCGCCGCGCATTTCAGGGCCGTAGGACGGCAGCCAGCTGACCTGACGGCCTTCGGTAAGACCCTTGTATGCGAGGAATTTGCCTGCAAACAGCAGACCTTGACCGCCGAAACCGGCAATCAGAATACGGTTGGTATTGCTCATTATTCCTCGCCTCCTTTATCCTTATACACGCCGAGCGGATAGTACGGGATCATATTCTCCTTCAGCCACTCGATCGACTGCACGGGCGTTTTGCCCCAGTTGCTCGGGCAGGTGGAAAGCACTTCGACCAGCGAGAAGCCTTTGCCGTCGAGCTGATTTTGGAACGCCTTCTTGATGGCGCGTTTCGCGTTGCGGACTTGCTTCACATCGGTCACGGTAACGCGCTCAAGATAGGTCGCACCGTCCAGTTGCGAGAGCATCTCGCACACCTTCACGGGGTAACCCTGGGTCGCCACGTCACGGCCGTAGGGCGAGGTCTGGGTGACCTGACCCGGCAGCGAGGTGGGCGCCATCTGACCGCCCGTCATACCGTAGATCGCGTTGTTGATGAAGATGATGGTGATGTTCTCACCGCGTGCCGCCGCATGCACCGTCTCGCATGCACCGATGGAGGCGAGGTCGCCGTCACCCTGATAGGTGAACACCACGTTGTTCGGGTCGGAACGCTTGATGCCCGTTGCCACCGCGGGCGCACGGCCGTGCGCCGCTTGCACCATATCGCAATTGAAGAAGTTGTACGCCGTCACCGAGCAGCCGACCGGCGCCACACCGATGGTACGACCCTCAATGCCGAGTTCGTCCATCACTTCCGCCACCAAGCGGGTGACGATGCCGTGGGTACAGCCGGGGCAATAGGAAAATTCCGCATTCGTCAATGCGTGCGGTCTTTGGAACACGATACTCATTACGCCTCATCTCCTTTCGCGATCGCTTCGATCTTAGCGAGAACTTCCGCGGGCGATATGATCATACCGCCCACGCGATTACACAGATACACCGGTTTCTTGCAACGGGTCGCGAGTTCGACGTCTTCGATCATCTGACCCATCGAGAGTTCTACCGACAAGAACGCCTTCACCTTATCCGCCGCCGCGGCGAGCGGTGCCTTCGGGAACGGCCACAGGGTGATCGGACGGATGAGACCGACCTTGATGCCCTTCTTGCGCGCTTCGGCGATCGCGTTCTTGGACACGCGCGCCGCAATACCGAACGCCACGATGCAGATATCGGCGTCTTCCATCATGTACTCTTCCCACAGCGGCTCGTTCTGCTCGATGAGCTTGTAACGCTCGTAACGGGCCACGTTTTCCACTTCAAGCTGTTCGGGTTTCAGGAACAGGGAGTTTACGATGTTATGTTCACGCGTGCAGCCCGTACCGGTCACCGCCCACGGCTTGTCGTATACCGTCGGCTCGTCGAAATCGAGGCTGACGGGCTCCATCATCTGGCCCATCGTGCCGTCCGCGAGCAACATGGTGGTCATACGGTACTTGTCCGCGAGGTCAAAGCCCTTCACGGTAAGGGTCGCCATTTCCTGCACGCTGTCGGGTGCCAGCACGATCATATGATAGTCGCCGTGACCGCCGCCGCGGGTCGCCTGGAAATAGTCCGACTGGGACGGCTGAATACCGCCGAGACCCGGACCGCCGCGTTGGACGTTCACCACGAACGCAGGCAGATCGCATCCCGCGAGATAGGACAAACCTTCCGCCTTCAGCGAGATCCCGGGGCTGGAGGAAGACGTCATCACGCGTTTGCCGGTCGCGGCAACGCCGATGACCATATTGATAGCGGCGATCTCACTCTCCGCCTGCAAAAACACACCGTCGATCTTCGGCATACGCTTCGCCATATAGGCGGCGACCTCCGTCTGCGGCGTGATGGGATACCCGAAGTAATGACGGCAACCGCAACGGATAGCGGCCTCGGCGATCGCTTCGTTTCCTTTCATCAACACTTTTTCGGACATATCTTTCACCCTTCCTTTACTTCTCCACCGTGATCACGCAATCGGGGCACATGGTTGCACAAAATGCACAGCCGATGCACGCCTCCTGATCGGTCATTTCTGCGGGATGGTGTCCCTTGGCGTTCATCTTATCCTTGGACATTGCCAGGATCTTCTTCGGACACGCTTCCACACAAAGGCCGCAGCCTTTGCAACGGTCCACGTCAAACGTTACTTTTGCCATTGTAATTCCTCCTTATGTAAACAAATGAATGGTTTGCAATGTGAGCGGGAACAGGTCTTTCACCTGCCCTGCGAGAGCGGCGGCAACCGAAGTCTCCGCCGTCGTCATCACAAGCGGCAGTCCCATAAGACGGGCGGTCTCCTCCGCGAGTTTCACGCTTTGAAGCACCGTTTCGGGGGTGGTCGCAACACCGATATTGGTGTTGTTGATCAGCCCCGTAAACGGCAGACTGCCTGCCGCTTCCACCTCACGCAGTACCTCTACCGCATCGGCGGGGGTCGCCGTCAGCGGACGGGCGAAGTTTAACACACCGAGCATCGCGTAATCGTTTTCTTCCCGAATGGCGGGAGAATACCGACCGAGTGCGAGCGCTCCGCGGTCGTCCCCGCCGACGTCCAGCACCGCGTGGGACGTTTTATCGTCCACCACCGCGTACAGTTCACCCGGCAGGGCGGGCACGTCCACGTTGGAATTGGCAAACGGAGAAGCGATCATGCGAATCCCCGCCTCCTCCAACTCCCGCGCGCTGTCCTTGGTGCGGAAGTAAGGGTTCACGATATCCAGATCCGCCACCGTCACGGCGTATCCCTGCCGACGCAGGTACAGCGCCCAGTTGACGGCGATGTTGGTCTTCCCGCTGCCGTAATGCCCCGCAAACAGGGTCACACGTTTGATATCCATAGTGCCTACCCTCACAGCATACGGCGAATGATCTTGCCGCTGGTGGTCTTCGGCAACTCGTCCTTAAACACCACGATACGCGGATACTTGTACGGTGCGGTACGCTCTTTCACGTACTTTTGGATCTCTTTCTTGAGTTCCTCGCTTGCGACCGTACCCTTCGTCAGCACGATGCTCGCCTTCACGACCTGACCGCGCACGTCGTCGGGTTCGGCCGAAACACCGCATTCCAGCACATACGGCAGTTCCATAATGACGCTTTCGATCTCGAAGGGACCGATGCGGTAACCCGACGACTTGATCACGTCGTCCGCACGGCCGACGTACCAGTAGAATCCGTCTTCGTCACGCCACGCAACGTCGCCCGTGTGGTACAAGCCGTCGTGCCAGGCTTCGCTCGTCTTCTCGTTATCGAGATAATATTCGCGGAACAAGCCGCACGGCACCTTTTTGTCGGTGCGGATCACGATCTCGCCCGTCTCACCCACGCCGACCGACTCACCTTCGGGCGTGACCAAGTCCACGTCATAGAGCGGCACGGGTCTGCCCATTGAGCCGAGTTTATGCGGCATACCGATGAGGTTGCCGATGACGAGGGTGGTCTCGGTCTGACCGAAACCTTCCATCACCTTCAGGCCCGTGGTCTTTTCCAGTTGGCGGAAGACTTCGGGGTTCAGCGCTTCGCCCGCAATGGTCGCGTGTTCCACCGAACTCATATCGTATCTGGACAGATCCTCTTTGATCATCATACGATACATTGTCGGGGGTGCGCAGAAGGTGGTGATGTGATATTTTTGGAACATCGGCAGAATGTCCGCCGCATCGAAACGCTCAAAGTCGTAAATGAACAGGGGGGCTTCACACAGCCACTGACCGTACAGTTTACCCCACATGGCTTTGGCCCAACCGGTATCCGAAATGGTGAGATGCAAACCGTCGGGATTCACGCAGTGCCAGTAGTTGGCGGTAATGAAGTGACCGAGCGGATATTTGCAGTTGTGCAAGGTCATTTTGGGATTGCCCGACGTGCCCGAGGTGAAGAACATCAGCATCGGATCGTCGCCCTGAATGCTGTCCTCCGTACGCTCGAAGCGGCCGCTGAACAGCGGGTATTCCGCATCGAAATCGTGCCAGCCTTCACGCGCGGCACCGACCAACACCCGCACCGTAACGTCGGGACATTTTGCCGCCGCGGCTTCCACCTGCTCCACCGTGTTGCCGTGCGCGGTGCAGAGAATGGCGGACACGCCCGCCGCCTTGAAGCGGTATTCGAAATCGTGTTCCTGCAACATATCGGTTGCGGGAATGCCGATCGCACCGAGTTTGTGCAGACCGAGCAGGGCAAACCAGAACTGATACTGGCGGCGAAGCACCAGCATCACGCGGTCGCCCTTCTTGATGCCGAGCGACTTGAAGTAGTTCGCACATTGAGCGGAGGCACGCTTGACGTCGGCAAAGGTGAAACGGCGTTCCGTCTTGTCGTTGTCGATGTGCAACATCGCGAGTTTCTCGGGTTTCTTCGCCGCAATACCGTCCACGATATCGAACGCGAAGTTGAACTTATCCTCGTTCTCGAAGTCGATCGCCAGCAAGGCGCCGTTTTCGTCCTCGGTGGGATGAATGAAATTGTGATAGATGCGGCGCTCTCTATACGCCTTCTTCGGCTTCGCCGCGAAGGTCTCGGACGGCGTAAGTTCGGGGATCGGCTCGCCCGTCGGATTCAAGACCATGGCGTAGAATTCGCAGTCCGCGCCGTCCACCGCGATCATACCGTGCGGTGCCGAACTGTCGTAATAGATCGCATCGCCTTCGCCGAGCACTTCCACGTGATCGCCGATCTGCACCTTCAAGCGTCCCTTGATGACAATGTCGCACTCCTGACCCGCGTGGGTGGTGCATTCGATGGGACGGCGCTGTGCTGCCTCGTCGTACTTCGCGTGGACGAACAGCGGCTCGGAAATGCGGTTTTTGAAAGAGGGCGCCAGGTTAAAATAGGTCATCCCGTGCGCCTGATCGATGCGCTGGCCGTCCCCGCGGCGGGTGACGGTGTAGGCGTGCAGGTTGGGGCTTTCACCCTCAATAAGATCGGTCACGTCCACACGAAACGCCGTGGCGCAACGGTAGATGAACGCGAAGGTAAGATCGGCGCGTCCTTCTTCGCACGCGATGTACTCGTTGGCGGTAACGCCCGTTTTTTCCGCCATCTCCTGCGCACTCAGTCCCGCCTCTTCGCGCAGGGCGCGAATACGGGCGGACACCTCACGTATTTTGTGGTCCAGTTGCATTTGCTGCATGATGCAGTCTCCTTTCGGCGGGCGGTGAATAAAAAAACCGCCCCAAAGATGTTATCTTTGAGACGAGCTATCTGTACGATATACCCGCGGTACCACTCAAATTGCATCCCACGATGCCACTCATAGGCTCAAACAAGCCCTTGGCACTAACGCGGCCTTCACGGGAAAGTTCTACGGCACGCCACGCGGGCGGCTGTCCTCTCTCCGGCTCGGAAGCGACCGAAACAGAAACGGCAACGTGTCGGACTCGCACCACCCGCCGACTCTCTTTGGTGTTCGTTTTTCTGCTTCGCTCTTCGTCATCGCTTTTAAAATATATAAGAGAATATCATATTTTCACCCGCTTGTCAACCGTATTTTTGCAAAAATCCCCCTTTTTCCTGAATTTGCTTTTTCTTGCCGAAAACAGTTGTCAGAACACACAAATCCCCGCCCTTGTACGCGCCGTTTTCGGGGTGAGGTGCCGATTATTATTTTCTGTTTGCATTACCGCCTGAAATGTGATATTATGTTGGGTGGAAATTTAAAAATAACGGAGGAATCGGTTTATGCGTGCAGTCATTTCGGTTATCGGCAAGGATACGGTCGGTATTCTTGCAAAGGTTTCGGCGGTGTGTACCACCTACAATCTGAATATTGTAGAGGTCACCCAGTCGGTCCTGCAGGAATTTTTCGCTATGATCATGGTAACGGACATTGCCGCCGCGAACGCTCCGTTTGACGTAGTGGCGGACGCCTTCACCGCACTCGGCAAAGAAACGGGGCTGTCCGTCCGCATTATGCACGAGGATATCTTCAACTCTATGCACACTATTTGAGAGGAGAATCACGATGCTTAACGCACACGACATATTGGAAACCATCACGATGATACAGGACGAACACCTGGACGTGCGTACCATCACGATGGGCATCTCCCTGCTGGATTGCTGTCACAGCAACATCGACACTTTGTGCGACAAGGTGTACGATAAGATCACCCGCTCGGCCAAAGACCTGGTGGCAACGGGTGAAAAGATCGAGAAGACCTACGGTATCCCGATCATCAACAAGCGTATTTCCATCACGCCTGCGGCGATGTTGCTCGCGGCGTGTGACGATAAAGACGCGGTGAAGCTCGCGAAAACGCTGGAACGTGCCGCCACCACCTGCGGCGTCAACTTCCTCGGCGGGTTTTCCGCGCTGGTGCAAAAGGGCTTTGCCCCCGGCGACCGCGAACTCATCGCCGCCATCCCCGAAGCCCTCGCGGTGACGGATCACATCTGTGCGTCGGTCAACATCGGCTCCACCAAGGCGGGCATCAATATGGATGCCGTCGCCATGATGGGACGGGTGGTGAAAGAAGCGGCGGAGCGCACCGCCGACAACGGCTGTATCGGCCCTGCAAAGTTGGTGGTATTCTGCAACGCACCCGAAGACAACCCGTTTATGGCGGGCGCGTTCCACGGTGTGAGCGAACCCGATTGCGTCATCAACGTGGGCGTTTCCGGCCCCGGTGTGGTGCGTGCCGCCCTTGCCAAAGCGGGCGATTGCGACCTCACCGCCGTGGCAGACCTTATCAAGCGCACCGCGTTTAAGATCACCCGCATGGGACAACTCGTGGCGTGTGAAGCGTCGCGTATGCTGAACGTGCCGTTCGGCATCGTGGATCTGTCGCTCGCCCCCACCCCCGCCGTGGGCGACTCGGTGGCGCATATTTTGGAAGAAATGGGTCTTGAAAGTTGCGGCTGTGCAGGCACCACCGCGGCGCTCGCTCTGCTGAACGACGCGGTGAAAAAAGGCGGCGTGATGGCGTCCTCCCACGTGGGGGGGCTTTCGGGCGCGTTCATCCCCGTCACCGAAGACGCGGGTATGATCGATGCGGCGCGCAGCGGGGCGCTCTCCATTGAAAAACTGGAGGCGATGACCGCCGTCTGCTCGGTAGGTCTCGATATGATCAACATCCCCGGCGATACCGCCCCCGAAGTGATTGCCGCCATCATCGCGGACGAAGCCGCCATCGGCATGATCAACTCGAAGACGACCGCCGTGCGCGTCATTCCCTGCATCGGCAAAACCGTCGGCGACGAGCTTTCCTTCGGCGGGCTCTTGGGTGAAGGACCCGTGATGCCGGTATCCACCTACTCCCCCGCCCGTTTCATCCATCGCGGCGGCAGGATCCCCGCACCGATCCAGAGTTTGAAAAATTAACAGCAAAAAACCACACGCACCGACAAACCGATGCGTGTGGTTTTTTCTTATGATAAAATCATGGCCCGCACATCCGTTTCGTCCCGCGACACGGGCATATCCGCGCTCGGAAAACGCAAATATTGACAAAACGTGATGGACATACCGTCTTGTTCCCATTGGAACATCGGCCCTTGGGACCACGTTTTGATATGACTTTGTGTGGAATAGCGATAAGAGTCCACGGATATTTTTTGATTCAAATAGCGTATCACCGCTTGAGGATCGTTCACCGCACACGGACCGTAAACGATCTGTCCGTTTTCCTCGATACACCCCGTTAAGGTCGGGGCGGCCTCAGGCGGAACGAACGGAACAAAAAAGGTGCGTTTCGCCATCACCGTCGGCACCTCCACCTTTCCCACCACATGTTGCAACAGCAAACGGGCGTCGGTGGAGGTCACCGCACCGTCACCGTCGATATCCGCTACCGCCGTCTGTTCGGTGGAAAAGTGAATTTTTCCGACAACACACTGCAACAGTAACCGAGCATCAGTAGAGGTACACACACCGTCACCGTCATAGTCCCCTGTTGCAGGGGTGTGACGTATGATCTCATACGGATGCGCGTTCGCCACAGCCCACCGATGGGCATAACTGTCCTTATATACCCACAGCAACGTATCTTCATGGAACGCCCCGCGACCGATCAATGCGACATTGTATGGCACGATGATCTCCGTAAGAGCAGAGGCTTCGGAAAACGCGCGAGAAAATATCCCTTTCAGTGTATGCGGTAACACGACCTCTTCCAACGCATCCATTCGGGGAAACAGTTTTCCCAACAGCACGATACCGTCTTCGAACACGATTCGACGCGGGCAATAACTTTCGCCTTCGTAGGCAAACAGATCTACCGTTGTGACAGGAACGTCACCGAGTACCGACGGAACGATTAACTCCTCGTCCTGCCCGTTGTAATCCCAGAGCACCCCCGGCGTATAAAATGCCCATTGATCGGGCGACTCAGCGATAGGTACCACCGTCGGTGACAAAAGTAAACTTAGAACCAACATCGCAACACTTACAAGATGTATGCCTTTGTTGAAAAGCGCGCTTCTCTTTGTAGCAACCATATCATCACCTTCTCGAAACGTCAAATTAAATGATTGCCATTCACGGTTCGGTGCATCGTACACCTTCATTATATATTACTGCATAGCATATTGTCAACAAATTATGGTTTTAAACTTTTTTGCAAATTTATATACAAAAATATATTCACTTTGACAACAAACTTTCCTCCTTCGGCGAGTTTTTGGGTGAAGGACCCGTGATGCCGTTATCCACCTACTCCCCCGCCCGTTTCATCCATCGCGGCGGCAGGATCCCTGCACCGATCCAAAGTCTGAAGAACTAAATTAAAAAGCAAGACAGAGAAATACATTCTCTGCCTTGCTTTTTTTGCATAGGTATGGTAATATACTCCACAAAGCTATCAAAGAAAGTCGGTTGTTATTATGATTCACGATAACGTATTGGATGCCATCGGCTCCACCCCTATTATTCGATTGAGCCGTATGGTGCCCGCAGGTGCAGCCGAGGTGCTGGTAAAGTTTGAAGGACTGAACGTCGGCGGCTCCATCAAGACCCGCACGGCGTTCAATATGATCACCCAAGCCGAAAAGCGCGGGCTGCTCTCCCCCGATTCGATCATCGTAGAGCCGACCAGCGGCAACCAGGGCATCGGTCTCGCGTTGGTGGGTGCGGTGCGCGGCTACCGCACCGTCATCATTATGCCCGATTCGGTGAGTGAGGAACGCCGTAAACTGGTGCGGCATTACGGTGCCGAGGTCGTGTTGGTACACGACGCGGGCAATATCGGCGATTGCATCGACGAATGTGTGCGTACCGCTCTTAAAATGGCGGAAGACGACCCGAAAGTCTTCGTGCCGCAGCAGTTTGAAAACGAGGATAACCCCAACGTACACCGCCACCGCACCGCTTTTGAGATCTTGGAACAAGTGGCGGGGCCCATCCACGGGTTTTGTTCAGGCATCGGCACGGGCGGCACCATCACGGGTATCGGCGAGGTGCTGCGTGCCAACAATCCCGACATTACCATTTGGGCGGTGGAACCCGAAAACGCCGCGATCCTGGCAGGCGGCACCATCGGCACCCACGTGCAGATGGGCATCGGCGACGGACTCATCCCCGGCGTGTTAAATCAGCACATTTACGAAGATATCTGCATCATTTCGGATGAAGAAGCGTTGCAGACCGCACGGGATCTGGCGCGACTGGAAGGGCTGATGTGCGGCATTTCCAGCGGCACCAACGTCGCCGCCGCCATCCGTATGGCGCAAAAACTCGGAGAAGGCAAAACGGTGGTCACCGTGTTGCCGGACACAGCGGAGCGGTATTTCTCGACGCCGCTGTTTGAAGGTGAATAAAGACGAAAAAAGTCCGACTTTCGTCGGACTTTTTTCAGTTTACTCTATCGGGGTCAATGCGCCGCTCACGTCGGCTACGTATTTTCCCGCCGTAACGAGACCGTTGGCCTTTGCTTTGCTGACGGTCACCGTCTTGTTCACCGCAAGCGTACCGTGAGTACCACTAACATAATAGTATACGTCACCCACTTTGACAACGCCTGCGTAGGTCGGTGCCGCA
>SVPJ01000023.1 GCA_015065885.1 Oscillospiraceae bacterium
ATTCTATTCGCCATAAACTGTCCGCAGGACAATATCACTATGCGTAGCATAATATCACTGCGAAGCAATATAACTCGCCGTCAGGCGAATAGAGTTGCGTGATACTCCGTTAAGAGTATCACGCTAATCGCTTGCCTTGTTTGCGGTTGTACGGATATTGTCGCGCTTTATCCCTTGCGCCAAACCATCTTGTTGATGATACCGGTGTAGCTTTGAATGATCTTCACCACTTTGGTGGCGACGTTGTTGTCTACGTAGGCGGGCACGTCACTGCCGTCGTCCCCGTTTTGGTGCATACTGACCGCAAGGTCCACCGCCTGCAACACCTGTTCCGCCGTGATGGAACCCACGGTGAACACGCCGCGTTCCATCGCTTCGGGGCGTTCGGTGGAGGTGCGGATGGATACGGCGGGGAACTTAAAGTACGCGCCTTCCTCCGGCACGGTGCCGCTGTCCGACACTACGCAGAAGGCGTTTTGTTGCAGTTTGTTGTAATCGAAGAAGCCGAGCGGTTGATGCTGAATGACCCGGCGGTCAAACACGAATCCGCGCTGTTCGATAAACTTACGGCTGCGGGGGTGGCAGGAATAGAGAATGGGCATATCGTAAGTCTCTGCCATCGTGTTGACTGCATTCATCAGCGAGAAGAAGTTTTCTTCAATGTCGATGTTTTCTTCACGGTGCGCCGAGAGCAGGATGTAACGGCCCGCTTCCAGCCCCAGATCGTCCAGCACGGTGCTTGCGTTGATGCTCGGCAGGCACTCGTCCAGCACCTCCGCCATCGGGGAGCCGACCACGTGGGTGTATTCGGGACGTACGCCGCTGTCCAAAATGTACTTGCGTGCATTTTCGGAATAGCAGAGGTTGACGTCGCTCGTCACGTCCACGATGCGGCGAATAACTTCCTCGGGCAGGTTTTCGTCCTTGCAACGGTTGCCCGCTTCCATGTGGAACACAGGGATCTTCAACCGTTTTGCCGCAATGACCGACAGACACGAGTTGGTGTCGCCCAGCACGATGAGGGCGTCGGGGCGCAGTTCTGCCATCAACTCGTACGATTTTGCGATGACGTTGCCCATCGTCTGACCGATGTTTTCACCCACCACACCGAGGTAATGGTCGGGTGCGCGAAGCCCCAAGTCCTTGAAAAACACCTCATTCAAGGTGTAGTCGTAGTTCTGACCCGTGTGTACCAGAATGTGATCAAAATACAAGTCGCATTTTTTGATGATGGCGGACATTTTGATGATCTCGGGGCGGGTGCCCACAATGGTCATCAACCGCAGTTTCTTCGTAGCCATTCTCTTTTCTCCTTAAGCAGAGGAGGCATATCCGAACCCGATTTTAACGGGCCGATTTTCCCCTCGGCTGTGTTAAAATACTCGTAAATCCGCAAGGATTTACTGCGTTTTTGCCTTGCCGATGAAAAAATCGGCTCTGTTAAAATTCTTCGACCTAAAACGAGTAGAATTTCGTGCGATTTTTGGTGCGGCGAAGGTGGCAAGGCTGTCGCCTGCCACCGACAACAAATCAAAAAGCGCGGAAATTATGCCGTTTTAGGCGTGTTCGGATGCGCCTCCTCTGCTTAAAATAAAAAAACCGCGTCCCCCAAAAGGGACGCGGTAAAATTTACAGCGTGGTTCCACCCTTGATTCAACGGCAAAAGCCGTCCTCAAGCGGCATATAACGGTGCCAACCGTCGCACTCTACTTTGCATTTTCAAGTGCGCTCTCAAGGGCGGTGGGGCGTACGACGTCTGCCTCGTGTGCCGTTCTCAGCCGACGGCGGCACTCTCTGCGGGTGAGGTGATGGGTCGTATCCCGTCCCTATCAACGATTTATAGGTATCATTATAACACCCCATGCCGAAATGTCAAGGGGGAATTTATTCGTATTGTTCCAATGCAGAAAGATCACGGATGCCGAGAATATCCAACACACCGCGGGTGAGCGAGGCGTATTCCTTGCGCAAAAAGGCAAGGTGTTCCTTGCCGGCAGGCTCGATGCGATAGTACACCCGCGTGCGGCGGCGACCGACGAGTTCCGTGCGGTCGGCGATCAGCCCTTTTTCCAACATACGGTACAGGATGGGGTACATCGAACTTTCCAGCAAGGTGTACCGTCCGCCGCTGCGTTCGGCAAGTTCCTGCGAAATTTGATACCCGTATTTTTCTTCCTCGTCCAGCAAGGTCAGGATCAACAATTCCACCGTGCCGCGCTTGAAACTTTCGTTGACGGCGATGTGAACCACCTCCCTTTCGATTTGTGTTACAGACTATACGTAACATCATAACATAGAAGAAGTAGTTTTAGCAAGTCTTTTTGTGCTTTGGGGGTTATTGTTTCGTGATATTTCCGTTCTTGTCGCAAATCAGTTTAACAGAAGACGTTAACGTTTTGGTGGTAACAAACAACACCTTTTTGTAAAAAGTCCCCGTTGCAGTAGCGGTATTTCCCGATTTCGTTGCCGTGGCGGAGTCGAAATGCCACGAAGACTCTTTTATAGAGTAGGTGTAAGAACAACCCGTGCAGGTTGCCGAAATGCCGACGTTCACCGAAAAGGTGGCGTGCACTGACAGCGTGTATAGAGTAGTGGAACCGTCTTTTACCGTGACGGTGCCGCTACCTTGTACAGTTTGCGATGTGGCGCGGCTTTGTGCTTTGGTTGGAAGAGTGCTTTGCGTAATGGTGTATACCAACGTATAACCATCTGTGGACGTTTCTGTCCATGAGAGTTCGGTGTTGCTCGAATCGGTTAATTCAGCGGGAGACATTTCTGCGGCACCGGCTGTGCAGAAAATTGAAGAAAGAAGAACGAAGACCGTTGCTATGATGCTAATTAGTTTCCGCGTTTTCATAATTGTTATCCTCCTGATCTGTGTATATTCGTTGAATGTGTGAATCGGAATAGGCATCTGACCATTGTAAGGCGAGGGCGGTGATTCCAATGATGAGGGCGATTGTTGTAACGAGAATGAGGAGAAAAATCGTTTGACGCTTACGTGACAATAATTGGTTATCGCTATTGATTTCTACGAAAGAAGCGGCGATTTCTGTAGGTGTACCGAAGCGGGCGATTACAGCGGGCATATCGCAATCGGGGGTTGTTTCTTGGGATTGCAGGATGTCATTTTTAAGATCGCGAATGAAGCGCCGTCGCTGTTTGGGCGGACAAAGCGTACGTACTGCACGCAGATAAGCACGCAACTCTTTTTTCATTTAATCACCTTCCTGACATTACATTTAAATCCGATGTGAATGGCGGAAATTATTTCTGTATAAGTCGCAAAAGGATCACTTTCGATAAAGATATATAAACATAGCGCCAATACCAGTGCCAAAAGAACGCCGCCGATGACCAGAGAGGCTGTGCGCGCACGGTGGCGGCGGTGAATGAGCCGTTGCTGTTCCGCGGGGGACAGGCAAGCGGTGAAATTTTCGGCAAACTGTGCGGGAGTGCCCGCTTGCTTCAGAAATTGTGCGACCGTGTGCGTGGGGTCGGCTTCCATAAATTCTGCGGCGTGTTCCCGCAGGTCTTGTGCCAGACGGCGGCGAAACGCCGGCGGACACGCTTTTTGTGCTTGTCGGCAATAGCGGTCAAGCGATTTTTGTTCCTTTGTCTTCATGTCGAATCGCCCTCGTTTTTGTTGTATACAAAGACATATGCTAATTATAGTATCCACCAAAACTATTCTGTTGTCAATACTATTCATAGAAAAATATTGTTGACAAACACAATTTGGCGTGCTACAATACAGTTGGCAGAAACTCCAAAAAAGAAGGCCTCTTAGTAATGTTTTTGTGAAAAGGAGTGGTTGCGGTGTGTACGATGTGGAATTGGAAACAGGGTGTGGCACGCAAACATCCTTACAGACGCCGCGCGGGCGCAACCGCTTCCGCGCGGTGATAGGGAAAGATAGCATAACCTTGTGAAAAACATTTGAAAACAGAAAGGATGAAAACTATGAAAAAATATCTGTCGATATTTGTATGCCTTGCATTGTGTATCAGTATGCTGTTCGTCTTTTCGTCTTCTGCCGCCGAAGCGGAGGACTTGACCTTTGGCGGGTTGATCGAACAGGAAACCATTGAATCGCTCGGGCATAAATATATATCGTCAAACCTTGCAGAACATTTGAGTGCCATTGAGTTTGTCAATGAAGATGATACCAGAACGATATACACGTTTGATAAACCGATAAAGTACGTGGACAAAGCGGGTGCTGTCAAACGTATTGATAACACCCTCGTAAAAACGGCGAACGGTAAAGCGTGGAAGAATAACGCCAATGCATTTGAACTTGCCGTGCATGAGGATGTTGCCAAAGGTGTTACCCTTTCGTATCAAGACGATGCGATAACGGTGGTTCCGAATGTATCCGCCGCCCGCGGCACGTACACGGCAGCCAAACGGGCCGACGGCAAGGCCGTTTCGTTCCAAAACGCACAAAGCGACATCTCCTATGAAGCGACTTACGACGGTTACATAACTGCCGTTACGGTTCCCGCAGGGCAAAGCCCCTCGTTTTCCGCCACGCTGTCCGGCGACATTTCAGCCGTCACCGCGAACGGTACCGAAGTGGCGGTAACGATGGCAAACGGCACCGTCGTGAAGTCCCACGCGTATTTTGCAACGGTGAGCGAACAGCGGTTGGAAGACACGGAGTTTCAAGCCCAAGTTACGTGTTTGAGCGATTCCACGTATCGGCTGACCTACTCGATGCCGACGGTGTTGACCGCATCGGCACAGATCGTCATTAGCAGTAAAGTGTCCCCTGCAAGCGGTGAGGTGCAGCCGCGTAACGCGGGTACGACCATTCCTACAACCTCACATGCGGATGCTTGTGTCTTTAGTAATTTTTCGTCGACAAACTACGGAACGCAGAACTATTATTCGATTGGGACGGATAGCAGCGCAGGAATTTGCCGCGCATATGTTCGCTTTGATCTTTCTGCGTTGAGCCATGTTCCGTACGATCGTATTCTTAGTGCTAATTACCATGCCGTTGGGTCAACAAATAACAAACCGATGCTTCAAATAGAGGCATATATGGTTACGGGGGCGTGGACAGAAACCACCATTACATGGGCAAATAAACCTGCTTACAACAGTGAAAAACTTACTACAGTGAATGTTGGCCCGAATCCTTTACTGGACGTTCCCGGATATTATGATTTCTATATCACGCAAGCTGTGATGGCGTGGAAGCAGGGCATTCCCAATTATGGTATTATGTTGAAGTCGCGTGTGGAAACCGGTTTGAATTTTCATGCTTTCCGCAGCCGAGAATATGTCAATAATCCCCCTCAATTGAGCGTGACATACGTGACCGATACGACTTCTATGGAAAATATCGGTATCAGAAACAACGGGATATACTACGTGAAGAATAAGAACAGTAATCTGTATCTGACCGCCACGGGAACTGCCGATTATTCCAACGTTACTCAAACTACGTGGACGGGGGTGAATGCGCAAAAGTGGCAGGTGAAATCGCAAGGGAACGGGTATTTTAAATTGGTTCCGCGCAGTGCGACCGGCATGGTGTTGGATACCAACGGCGGCAACAATACCGATGGTGCTAATATACAGATTCATTCTGCGAATACCGGCTTGGGACAAGAGTTCAAGTTTATACGCAATTGGGACGGCAGTTACCGCATTGTTACAAGACTTAGCGGCGGCACACGCGGTCTTCGTGCGGAAAACGACAATACCACTAACGGTGGCAATATATGCCACTGGACACAAACTACCAATTGGATGAAGAGCGACGATTGGACATTGGAAGCGGCAGGTGGGGGGATTGCTGATGTGTTTACGTTCACATATGAGCCGAATGACGGCTACGGATTGGACACAGCACAATATGCCGAACCTATCATAAGTGCTCTTGATAGCATGAGATATGGTTCTGCCAATTCGGTGGATGCCAATTCGGCAAATGCATACGATTGGATGTCTGATGATGCGATTTGGGTTTTTAACGGTCACGGTGGGACGGGTTGTGTTCAGTTCAAAGATGGCGGATTAATTTCTTCTACAGAGACAGGAGATAATTTCTTCCCGGTCAGCGATAAAGTGCACAACGCTTTATCAAAGTTGAAATTGGCGGCTTTTTGCAGTTGCAGCACAGGGGCAGATGACGCGAGCCGAAATACCAATTTGGTAGGAATGATGTATCGAAAAGGCACACATTTTGTAACTGCGATTTCTGCTATGGCCTCGTCTCCTGTTTCGGACTATTGGTTGCAAGAATTTTTTGCGAATTGTGCAGGTGGCAAGACCGTCTATGAAGCAATGATTGCGGCAGATGACTTTGTGTATGAACACCACGGTTGGGATTCCGTATATGGCAGCTCCAATCAGCGACACTATTTGGGTGATAACTCCTTGAGATTGGATCGCTACTAAGTAGGGGGCTCGTCGTATAATGTAGTGCGATACAGAAATATTGATAATTGTTGAAGTACATTGTAGAATAAAACCAAGGATAGGGCATTTTTGAAAATCCACCGATAAAACCACCCTGTATAGTAGGGGCAGATGCCCTGTCTGCCCACGAAACATCCGACAAAACAACATTCATAGACAAAAGGAGGCATGGTTATGAAGCGTATAGTAACTGTTTTTGTGGCAATGGTGCTTTTGCTTTCGCTTGTTCCCGCGGGGACGGTGGGAGTCGCTGCAGCGGGGGTTCTCGGCGACGTGGACGGCAACGGCACGGTGGATTCCACCGACGCGCGATTGGTGCTGCAATATACGGTGGGGAAGAGCGGCGCTTCTCGGTTCGATCTTACCCAAGCGGACGTGGACGGCAGCGGCACGGTGGATTCCTCCGATGCGCGGTTGATATTACAATTTTCCGTGCGGAAGATCAATGGGTTCCCCGATAAAATGCGACAGTTAGCGGTGATGATCAACGATGAGACGGTACGGCTGTCGTTTGCGGACGTGGAAGAATGCGAGGGATACTTGTGCTACAACTACGTTGGTATAAGCCCTGCGGGCAACCGTGTGGAAAGCAAAGTGATTCCCACGGTAAACGCGGTATACGGTGTGACGTATACCCCCGCGAACGAGGAAGAGTTTACACACGGCTTGACAGAGGTACATGACTTTCTGAAGGCAGCGTTTCAAAAGATGGGAATGAACCTGCCGGGCAAGACCGACATTATGATGTATACGGACGGTCCGTTTGACGGGCAGGAGTACGTGAACGTTTCGGCGTGGTTTAAATACGATTATATGAACCACAGCGAATACGTGGCCGTTACGCTGAAACAAGCGGATGGGAAATTGTATATTGCCGAGATCCGCGCACAAGGGCTGGATGGCGGCAAACTGACTACGCCATTTATGGTGGAGAAACAGCAGGCATATTTCGTGCCCGATTGGGTGTGAGTAGTGAGCATAGAATAACAATGATAGATATCCCTTCCTAAAGCTCTTGTTGGGCAAAAGTTACAAAATTGTAACCGCAAGTTACAATTTTGTAACTTGCCTGACGAGGGGAGACGGGATATAATGGAATTGGAAAGAAAACTACAAAGGAGTGGACGGTTATGTTGAAACGAAAAGGTTTGGTTTTGTGTTTGGTATGCGTGCTGCTGTTCAGCATGACCGCCTGCACGGGCGGCGGAGAAACGCCGCAGACCACCCCCACCACCACGGGCGGGGATACCACGACCACGACCACGACGGCACCGCCGACGGGCGGGGAAGAAACGCCCGCCGAAACGGTGGAGGTGACGTTGGGGGAAACCGGCTTCGCTTTGGGAGACGCTGTCTTCACCATCGGCGGTGACCCTATTCCGTTGCAAACGGCGCTGAAGTCCGCGGGGAAAGCATTACAAGAGTGCTACACGGCGCGTAACAGCGAAGAGTATGCGGGACATTGGTTTACCGAATACAGTTACTACGTGCCGGAAGACGATTCGTATTGGGGCGATTATACTGACAGTGTGTGTACGGTTACGGCAGCGGAAACAGCGGCACAACGGTTAGTGCGTTGGTACACGACCGATGAACGGTATCGCTTTAAGGGGATTTCAGTCGGTTCGTCGGCATCCGACTTGCTCGCACAATGGGGCGACGAAAAGGAAGAACAGCAGGAAGAGGGTACGAAGTATTTTAAAGGGTCGCGTTTTAACACCGCTGCGAAATGGGTGTACCCCTATAATGCGTGTTACAACGTGGTCTTCTACGTACGTAAATCCGAGCAAGTGGTTGAGATCGGTATCGAAGCCGCCGAATTGACGGTGGATGCACCTGCGGCAACACCGATAAAGACACCGCAACTTTCGATTGTGGCGAACGACGAAGAGTTTACCGTGAACGGATTGCCGCTGACAGACGGATGCGAAGCCGCACCGTTGCTCGCGATGCTCGGCACACCGCTTGCGGTGCATGCGGACGGATATACGGACACGGCTCCCTCTTCTTGGCTTACTACTTACACTTATGACGATTGCGTGGTGGAAACGTGGGCGCCGAAAGACAGCAGCGATCCCGAGACATTCTACCGCTTGCTGATGACGGGGAAACGTCACACGCTGAACAGAGTGTCAGTGGGAGACGAAGGGCGTGACGCGTACGCACGTATGTCGCAACAGTTTGCGGTGGAACCGACATGGATGGCGAACCGCATCAATTATCCTCCGTTCGGTGTGTTTTATCGGTTTGAAAGTGAAACGGGAATGCGTGCGGAATGTGCGTTTGACCAACTGAAGGACGAAGACGGCAACCTCATTGGTGGGCAAGACGATTACAACGACCGTCCCGTGACGATGTTGGTTGTCGGTGCATCCATACCGAAGAAATAGATCGTTTGTATAAAACACCGCCGATGCGTTGGGATTCCGCATCGGCGGTGTTTTCTGCTGCTTGCCGTGGGTGAGCGATCGGGAGCGGATGTACCGCACGGTCTTTGTGCGTTTATGTGACCTGTCGCGATTTTTCTTGACTTATAGGGTGAAAGGGGGCAGAGAAATATGTTGAAACGAAATGCTTTTGTTTGGTGCTTGATCGGTCTTTTGCTGTTCAGCCTGACCGCTTGTGCAAAGAAGAAACCGCTTGAAACGACGGCGACCACGACGACCGAAACGACGACGCAGACGATGTTGCTCACGACGGAAGGTGCCGCCGTGACGACGACGGAGACGACCTTGCCCGTGACGGAAGGGATCGAAGTGACCACGACCACGGAGACGGGCACCACGACGACCGAACGGACGACCTTGCCGGAAGAGCAGCGCACGACGGTGATCTGCTCGTTGCCGACAACGATACTTTGTACGGTTACTACGACGGAGCTGCCGCCCGCGACGACTACGCGGCTGACGGGGCCTGATACCGTGGTTACGGCGCCGCAAACGTCGTGGAATCCCTCTACGACGACCACGACGGCGACCGCGCCGACCACCGCACGTCTGGTCATTGTGCGAACGACCGAAAACGGGCCGATGTATAAAACGATCGAGGATGCCGAAGAAGCGGCGCGTGTGGCGGCATACGTGGAAGCGTTGTGTAACGCATCATTGGAGAGAGAGCCTGCTGCCGGTTGGCACACGATGCTTCGCTTTGAAAACGGCGACACAGCGAAGGCGGTAACGTTTGACGCGACAAGTGTAAGTAATGGTGGAAAACGATGGGCAGTTACCGCCGAAGCGGTTGCCACCATCCTTTCGCTGTACGATGATTTGCCGATGCAGGCGTTGCCCTACGATTTCAAACAATAGGTGAACACCGTTCGGGGCCGGCGGGTGGTCATAGGGATGAAAAAGAGAGAATGTACGCTTGCGGGCGCATTCTCTCCTTTGACTGAGGGGATTTGAAAGTACGATCGACAATTCCGGGTGCCGTCCCTCCCGACAACCCCTCCGCGTCGCCTTGCGGCGACCCACCTCCCCTTACACAGGGGAGGCACCACCCGCCGCGGGTGTGCGGATAACGAAAAATGCAGGGGACGCTGTCCGGCGTTCCCTGCATTTTCAACGTATAACGCTTATTCTTCCATCATTTCCAGACGGTATTCGGTCACGGTGCGGTAATCCTCGCCCGCGTCCACACGGGTGGAGGGGAAGGCGGGGTGATTGGGGGAGTCGGGGCAGTGCTGTGTTTCAAAGCAGAACGCACTGCGGCGGGCGAGCGGGACGCCGCCTTTGCCGAGCGCCCCGTCCATCACGTTGCCCGTGTAGAGTTGTGCGGCGGGTTGGTCGGTAAAGCAGGTGAGTTTCAACCCGCTTTCGGGCGAAACGGCGGTCATCACACGGCGGAAGCCTTCACCGTTCAAAAGATAGTTGTGGTCGTACCCGCCGCCGAGCAACATTTGCGGGTGGGCATCGTCAATATCTCGCCCGATGGGTTTCGGCTCGCGGAAATCGAAGGCGGTACCGCCCACGTCCAGCCACGTGCCAGTGGGGATGAGATCTTCATCCACCGCGTTAACGGAATCGCCGTCGATCCACAAGATGGTATCGGCGATCGAGCCGCTGTTATCCAGGCGGAAATACGCGTGGTTGGTGAGGTTGACTACCGTGGGGGCGTCCGCCTTGGCGTCGTATGCGATGCGCAGGGCGTTCTTCGCCGTCACGGTGAAGGTGACCGACACCAAAAGATTGGCGGGATACCCTTCCTCACCTGCGGGAGAGAGGCGGGAGAAGCGCACCGACGGCTCGCCCCCTTCGCTTAAAACAGCGGCGTGCCACACCCGTTTGTCGAACCCGACGTTGCCGCCGTGCAGATGGGTGACCCCGCGCTCGTTACAGGGCACGGCGTAGTCTTCGCCGTCCAGTGTGAAGCGTCCGCCCGCAATGCGGTTGCCGTACCGCCCGATGGTGGCGCCTTGATACCCACCGTTTTGAAGATATCCTTCCACGGTGTCGTACCCGCACACCACGTCGTACCCGCCGAAGGTCAACTGCTGCAGTGTGGCGCCGTAGGTGAGCAGGGCGGCGGTCATACCGCCCGCACCTTCTAAAATATATTTATCAATCGTTTCGCCGCTCGGCAGCGTGCCGAACGATTCCACACGAACACTCATACCGATATACCTCCCGTATCGTTTGTGGTTTCAGTATATCATTACATTTTTAAAAAAGCAATTGCAAAATGTAAAAGTATACGATATAATAAGAGAAGTGTTTTGAGAGTTACAACAAAAAGGAGACTATACCATGGGAAAAGGAACACGTAAACGGGAACTTCAGGAGGCACGCCGTCTGCAGGAAGAGCAGAAGGCGGCCGCCCTCAAGAAGGAGCGTAAGCGCAACGCGCTGATCGGCACGGTGTCGGCGGTGGCGATCGTCGCGATTTTGGGCGGTGCCATCTTCGGCATCTGGAACAACAAGCGGCTGAACAGCAACGACTATCTCATCCACCACACGGTCGCGGCGAAATCCGCGAACTATACGGTCACCAAGGCGATGATGACCTACTTCACCGCTTCGACCTACATGAACTACTGCACGCAGTACGAGGATCAGCTGGAGGACTTGGGGCTGGATACTTCGAAGGCGCTTTCCGCGCAGAAGTGTGTGTATGACGACAGCATCACCTGGCACGACTATTTTGTGGATACCACCGAAAAAACCGTCAAATGGATGCTCAGCTTTGCGGAGCAGGCACGGGCGGACGGCGTGAAACTTTCGAAGGAATACGAGGACCTGATGAAAGAAACGCTGGAGGCCACCAAGCCCGAAAACTTCGGTGAGGATCTCACGCTGGACGACGTGAAGGATTGTCTGGAACTCTACTACATGGCCGTTATGCAGGAAGAAAAGGTGCAGGCGGGCAACGTCGCTTCCGCGGACGATATCAACGCATGGGCGGACAAGAACAACAAGACCCTCCTGCGCGCGGATTATACCTATTATAACATTCCCTACGGCACGGGTGCGTACTACGCCGACGAGGCGGCCGCCCGTGCGATGGCGGACAAGCTGTTGAACAGCACCGAAGAGGAGTTCATTGCCACCGCGAAGGCGGAACTGCTTGCCCGTAAGGTGTACGCGGACGAAAAGACGCTGGAAGCGCAGTTCGGTGCGAACTACCTGCGCAGCGGCTATGCGTACAAGGACGGCGACGGCTTCAGTGATTGGCTGTTTGCCGCCGATACCAAGGCGGGGGATACCAAGCTGGTGGAGAACGAGAGCAGCAAGTCGCTGACGGTGTATCTGTGCCGTGCCGCCGCGACCCGCGACAGCGAGCCGGTGGTGGATGTGCGCCACATTCTGTTCACCGAAGAGAAATACGAGACCGACGACGCCGCCAAAGCCAAGGCAGAGGAAGTGCTGAAGAAGTGGCAGGAAGGCGACGCTACCGCCGAATCCTTCGGCGCACTCGCGAAGGAATTCACCGAAGATTCCAACGCAGAGCAGGGCGGTCTGTATGAAGGTGTGACGCAGGGGCAAATGGTGCAGACCTTCAACGATTGGTGCTTCGATAAAAACCGCAAGGGCGGCGACACCGGCATCGTCAAGACCGACTACGGTTACCACGTGATGTACTTCGTGAAGTCGTACGACCGCTGGTACCTCACCGCAAAGCAGACCATCGAGAGCGAAAACTATCAGGTGACATCGGCACAGTACGCCACCACCTACGGCGTGACGGTGGACGGTGCGGTTGCGCACACGGTCGCATTTGCCTAAAAAACGCACAATTCTACCACGGAGCCGTGTGTTCCGAACGCGAAAATTCACCCACCCTCTGTTCGTTTTGACGGAGGGTGGGTCTTTTTTGTTCTTCGTATTGGTCAAATGGGAAAAAATTGCAAAAAAAATAATCAATTTCCGTTAGGGAATTGACTTTTTTACAAAAATAGTATATGATAGTAAACTGCACAATCTTGCGGGAGGGGGAAACTGCGCCTTTAGTATAGCATATTTCGGCGCAAATTGCAACCCCTTTCAGCAAAATGACGGAATTCTCCCGCGAGGCTAACGGGACGGCTCAGCGGGTGCGTGAAAAGAAGGAGTGATCGACCGTGCAAACTAAGCAGGTAAAGTTGGGTCGCACCGAGCGTACGAGCTTCGGTAAGATCAACGAAGTGCTCGAGATGCCCAATCTGATTGAGATCCAGAAGAATTCGTATCAGTGGTTTCTGGACGAGGGATTGAAGGAAGTATTTGCGGATTCCCCCGCCATTGAAGACTACACCGGTAATCTGATCCTGGAGTTTTTGGATTACCGCCTGGACGACACCCCGAAATATACGGTGGAGGAGTGCAAGGAACGTGACGTGACCTACGCCGCCCCCCTGCGCGTCCGTGCCCGCCTTATCAACAAAGAGACCGGCGAGATCAAGGAGTCGGAAGTGTTCATGGGCGATTTCCCGCTCATGACCGACAGCGGCACCTTCGTCATCAACGGTGCGGAGCGCGTTATCGTGTCGCAGCTCGTGCGTTCGCCCGGTGTGTACTACGGTCTGGATTACGATTCGACCGGTAAGAAGCTGTTCAGCACGACGGTCATCCCGAACCGCGGTGCGTGGCTGGAGTATGAGACCGATTCGCAGGACGTGTGCTACGTCCGCATCGATAAGAACCGCAAGATCCCCGTGACGGTGCTGGCGCGCGCGCTCGGCCTCGGCTCGGATGCGGAATTGATCGAAGCCCTCGGTGAGAACGAGCGTATGCACGCCACCATCGAAAAGGACCCGACCAAGAACACCACCGACGCTCTGCTCGAAGTGTATCGCAAACTGCGTCCCGGCGAGCCGCTGACGGTGGAAAACTCGAAACAGCATCTGGAAGGTCTGTTCTTTGATGCGCGCCGTTACGACTTGTCCCGTGTCGGACGGTATAAATACAATAAGAAACTCGGTCTGGCAGGCCGTCTCGAAGGCTGCACCATCAGCCGTCCCGTCGTGCATCCCGCGACCGGCGAGATCCTGGCGGAGCCGGGTGAGGTCATGACCCGCGCCCGTGCGCAGGAACTTGACAACACCGGTTTGATGGAAGTGTACGTCACGGTGGAAGAACACGGCGAAGCGCGCGAGGTCAAGATCCTCGGCAACGGCACGGTGGATATCCGTGCGTTCATTCCCGCGGAATACACTACCATCGACGAGAAGTTTCTCGAAGAAGCGGGTATCGGTGAGCGCGTGTGGATCCGCGTGCTGAACGAACTGCTTGAGCAGAGCACCGACGAAGCGTCGCTGCGTGAGGCGATCGTCGCCCGTGCGCACGACCACACCGTGAAGAATGAGGAGAACAAGGAAGAACTCATTCCCGGTCTGATCCCGAATCACATCACCCGCGACGATATCTTCGCGTCCATCAACTATCTGTTCTGCCTCGGTCACGATATCGGCACCACCGATGACATCGACCATCTGGGCAACCGCCGCATCCGTTCGGTGGGTGAGCTTTTGCAGAATCAGTTCCGCATCGGCTTCTCCCGTATGGAGCGCGTGATCCGCGAGCGTATGACCCTGCAGGCGCAGGATATGGACGTCATCACCCCGCAGGTGCTCATTAACATCCGTCCCGTGGTGGCGGCGATCAAAGAATTCTTCGGCTCTTCGCCGCTGTCCCAGTTTATGGACCAGAACAACCCGCTCGGTGAACTCACTCACAAGCGCCGTCTCTCCGCACTCGGCCCCGGCGGTCTGTCCCGTGACCGTGCCGGCTTCGAAGTGCGTGACGTTCACTACAGCCACTACGGCCGTATGTGCCCGATCGAGACTCCCGAAGGCCCGAACATCGGTCTGATCTCCTATATGGCGACCTTCGCCCGCATCAACCGCTACGGCTTCATCGAAGCGCCCTACCGTAAGGTGGATAAGGAGCGCGGCGTGGTGACCGACGAAGTGGTGTATATGCCCGCCGACGTGGAAGACGATTTCCTCGTGGCGCAGGCGAACGAGCAACTCGACGCCGAGGGGCACTTCGTGAAGGAGCGTATCACCGTGCGTCATCGCGGTGAGTTCTACGACGTGGAGAACACCCGTGCGGACTACATGGACGTTTCCCCGAAGATGCTCGTTTCGGTCGCGACGGCGATGATCCCGTTCCTTGAGAACGACGACGCGAACCGTGCGTTGATGGGCTCGAACATGCAAAAGCAGGCGGTGCCGCTGCTCACCACCGAGTCGCCGATTGTCGGTACCGGTATTGAGTACAAGGCGGGCGTGGACTCCGGCGTGTGCGTGCTGGCGAAAGCCGCCGGTACGGTGACGAGCGTGTCGGCGGATCGCATTGAGGTGCGCCGTGACGATACGGGAGATATTGACACCTATACCCTTATTAAGTTTGCCCGTTCCAACCAGGGTACCTGCGTGAACCAGCGTCCCGTGGCGGAACTGGGTCAGCACGTGGAGGTCGGCGACGTACTCGCGGACGGCCCCGCGACCTGCAACGGTGAGATCGCGCTCGGTAAGAACGCGCTGGTCGGCTTTATGACCTGGGAAGGCTACAACTACGAGGACGCCGTTCTCATCAACGAGAAGGTCGTGCGTGACGACGTGTTCACCTCCATTCACGTGGAAGAATACGAGATCGAATCCCGCGACACCAAACTCGGGCCGGAAGAGATCACCCGCGACATTCCGAACGTCGGCGACGACGCGTTGAAGGATCTGGACGAGCGCGGTATTATCCGCATCGGTGCGGAAGTGCGTGCGGGCGACATTCTGGTCGGTAAGGTCACCCCGAAGGGCGAGACCGAACTGACGGCGGAAGAACGTCTGCTCCGCGCCATCTTCGGCGAGAAGGCACGTGAAGTGCGCGACACTTCGCTGAAAGTGCCGCACGGCGAATACGGTATCATCGTGGACGTGAAGGTGTTCACCCGCGAGACCTGCAGTGAACTCAGCCCCGGTGTGAACATGGTGGTGCGTTGCTACATCGCGCAGAAGCGTAAGATCAGCGTGGGCGATAAGATGGCGGGTCGTCACGGTAACAAGGGCGTTGTGTCCCGCATCCTGCCGAGCGAAGATATGCCCTTCCTGCCCGACGGTACGCCGCTGGATATCGTTTTGAACCCGTTGGGCGTTCCGTCTCGTATGAATATCGGTCAGGTTTTGGAAGTGCACCTCGGCTATGCGGCCCGTGCACTCGGCATGAAGATCATGACCCCGGTGTTCGACGGCGCGCACGAAGAGGATATCCGTGAACTGCTCACCCGCGCAGGTATGCGTGAAGACGGTAAGACCGAGTTGTACGACGGCCGTACCGGTGAGATGTTCGATAACCCCGTTACCGTGGGTATCATGTACTATCTGAAACTGCATCACCTGGTTGACGATAAGATCCACGCCCGTTCCACCGGTCCCTATTCGCTGGTTACGCAACAGCCGCTCGGCGGTAAAGCGCAGTTCGGCGGTCAGCGTTTCGGTGAAATGGAAGTGTGGGCCCTGGAAGCATACGGTGCAGCCTACACCCTGCAGGAGATCCTGACGGTCAAGTCGGATGACGTGGTCGGCCGTGTGAAGACCTACGAAGCGATTGTGAAGGGACAGAATGTGCCGAAGTCGGGCGTGCCCGAGTCCTTCAAGGTGTTGGTCAAGGAACTGCAGTCGCTCGGTCTGGATATCCGTGTCTTGAATAAGGATAAGGAAGAGATCGACCTGAAACAGACCTTCGAAGAGGACGAAGAGTTCAACATGGTTGCTGCGGATGACGATGCATTCTCGACCGTGGCGAACGAAGACGACTTCGAGGGTTACGATGTGAAGGATGCCGAAGACATGGACTTTGCCGACACCGAAGAAGTTTATGAGGACGATTATGATGAAGACGAGTCCTACGATGACGGGGACGAATTTTAAGGAAGGGGGCGCTTGAATAATGATGGAATTTAACATTTTTGATTCGATCCAGATCGGCCTTGCTTCCCCCGATAAGATCCGCGAGTGGTCCTACGGTGAAGTGAAGAAACCCGAAACGATCAACTACCGCACCCTCAAACCCGAACGCGACGGCCTGTTCTGTGAGCGTATTTTCGGGCCTACCAAGGACTGGGAGTGCCATTGCGGCAAGTACAAGCGTATCCGCTATAAGGGTAAGATCTGCGACCGTTGCGGCGTGGAAGTTACCCGTGAAAAGGTGCGCCGCGAGCGCATGGGCCACATCGAACTGGCGGCTCCCGTGTCTCACATCTGGTATTTCAAGGGCATCCCGTCTCGTATGGGGCTGCTCCTCGATATTTCTCCGCGTTTGCTCGAGCAGGTGCTGTATTTTGCCTCCTACATCGTGACCGATCCCGGCGACACGCCGCTCGTGAAGAATCAGGTGCTGTCGGATAAGGAATATCAGGATTGGTACGAAAAGTACGAGAACGATTTCGAAGCGGGCATGGGTGCGGAATACATCCAGAAACTGCTTGCCGAGATCGATATCGAAGCGCTTTCGGAAGAACTGAAAGCCGAGCTTGAAGGCGCTTCCGGTCAAAAGCGTGCCCGCCTGCTCAAGCGTTTGGAAGTGGTGGAATCTTTCCGCCAGTCGGGCAACCGTCCCGAGTGGATGATCCTGAACGTCATTCCGGTCATTCCGCCGGATATCCGCCCGATGGTACAGCTCGACGGCGGCCGTTTCGCGACCTCCGACTTGAACGATCTGTACCGCCGTGTGATCAACCGTAACAACCGTTTGAAGCGTTTGTTGGAACTCGGTGCGCCCGACATCATCGTGCGCAACGAAAAGCGTATGTTGCAGGAAGCGGTGGACGCGCTGATCGACAACGGTCGCCGCGGCCGTCCCGTGACCGGCCCGAACAACCGCCCGCTGAAATCGCTGTCGGATATGCTCAAAGGTAAGCAGGGCCGTTTCCGTCAGAACCTGCTCGGTAAGCGTGTTGACTACTCGGGTCGTTCGGTTATCGTCGTCGGCCCCGAACTGAAGATGTATCAGTGCGGTCTGCCGAAGGAAATGGCGATCGAACTGTTCAAGCCCTTCGTGATGAAGCGTTTGGTGGAAACGGGTGCGGCAGGCAACATCAAGTCCGCCCGTAAGATGGTCGAAAAACTGCGTCCCGAAGTGTGGGATGCGCTGGAGATCGTCATCAAGGACCACCCCGTGATGCTCAACCGTGCGCCGACCCTTCACCGTCTGGGTATCCAGGCGTTCGAGCCGGTGCTGGTGGAAGGCCGCGCGATCAAACTGCACCCGCTGGTGTGTACCGCGTTTAACGCCGACTTCGACGGCGACCAGATGGCCGTGCACGTGCCGCTGTCGGCGGAAGCGCAGGCGGAAGCCCGCTTCCTGATGCTGGCGGCAGGCAACCTGCTCAAGCCCTCCGACGGTAAGCCCGTGGCGGTGCCGACGCAGGATATGATCCTCGGTTCCTACTATCTTACCATCTACAAACCCGGTGAAGAGGGTGAGGGTAAGGTGTTCCGCAGTGAAGACGAAGCGATGATGGCGTATGTCAACAAAGCCATCGGTCTGCACGCGAAGATCAAGGTGCGCCGCACGATGGAGATCCATGGTGTGATGCAGAGCCGCTTGGTGGAGACCACCATCGGCCGTATCATCTTCAACGGCCCCGTGCCGCAGGACCTCGGTTTTGTGGATCGTACCGACGACGAAAACAAGTTCCTCTATGAAATTGATTTCAAGGTCGGTAAGAAGCAGCTTTCCAAGATCATTGAAAAGTGCATTAAAGTACACGGTGCTGCCGATACCTCGGTGGTGCTGGATGCCATCAAGGCACAGGGCTACAAGTACTCCACCCGCGGTGCTTTGACCGTGGCGGTGTGCGACGCGTCCATCCCGCCGCAGAAGAAGCAGATGGTGGCGGATGCGGAAGCCGAAGTGCTGAAGGTCACCCGTTTGTACGAAGAAGGTCTGCTCTCCGACGACGAGCGTTACCGCCGCGTGATCGACGTGTGGAACTCCACCACCGAAGCGGTGTCGCAGGCGTTGCAGGAGAACATGGATCCCTACAACCCGATCTATATGATGTCCGATTCGGGCGCGCGTGGCTCGATCAGCCAGTTGCGTCAGCTCGCGGGTATGCGCGGTCTGATCGCGAACACGTCGGGCCGTACCATTGAAGTCCCGATCCGTGCCAACTACCGTGAAGGTTTGAAGATCCACGAATACTTCATTTCTTCGCGTGGTGCGCGTAAAGGCTTGGCGGACACCGCTCTGCGTACCGCCGACTCGGGTTACCTGACCCGCCGTCTGGTGGACGTTTCGCAGGATGTTATCATCCGCGAGGACGATTGCGGTACGTACGAAGGCATCGAAGTGTACACCATCAAGGACGGCAAGAACGACATCGAAAAGATCGACGAGCGTCTGTCCGGCCGTTTCCTGTCGGAAGACTTCGTGGATCCCGCTACGGGCGAAGTCGTGGTCAGCCGCGACACCATGATGGGTGACAAGGAGATCCGCCGTTTGGTGGACGAGTATCACGTGGAGAAGATCCGCATCCGTTCGGTGCTGACCTGCCACGCCCGCCATGGTGTGTGCGCCCGTTGCTACGGTGCCAACCTGGCGACGGTGGATCCCGTGTCGGTCGGCGAAGCGGTGGGTATCATCGCGGCGCAGTCCATCGGTGAACCCGGCACGCAGCTGACGATGCGTACCTTCCACACGGGCGGTGTTGCGTCGGCGGAAGATATCACCCAGGGTCTGCCGCGTGTGGAAGAACTGTTCGAAGGCCGCCGCCCGAAGCATCTCGCCATTCTGTCCGAGATCGCGGGTACCGTTCGTCTTACCGAAGAGCGCAAGAAGCGCGTGGTGGTCGTGACCTCGAACGAAGAGGGCAACATCGACGAGCGCAGCTATCCCATCCCGTTCGACTTCCGCATCTGCGTGCAGGAAGGCGACTACGTGGAAAAGGGTCAGGCGCTGACCGAAGGCTCCAAGAATCCCCACGACATTCTCGCGATCAACGGCCCGCTTGCGGTGCAGAACTACCTCATTGAGGAAGTGCAGCGCACCTACCGTTTGCAGAGCGTGGATATCAACGATAAGCACATCGAAGTTATCGTCAGCCAGATGATGCGCAAGGTGCGGGTGGACGATGCGGGCAGCACGGCGTTGCTGGCGGGTGCGCTCGCCAACCGTGCGGACGTCGAAGCCGAAAACCGTGCGGTGCAGGCGCGTATCGATGCGGGTGAAGAAGGGCTGGCACTTGCCACCTGGACGCCCATTCTGCTCGGTATCACCAAGGCGTCGCTCGCGACCGACAGTTTCCTGTCTGCCGCCTCCTTCCAGGAGACCACCCGCGTGTTGGCGGATGCCGCCATCAAGGGCAAGGTCGATCCGTTGCTCGGCTTGAAGGAGAACGTCATCATCGGTAAGCTCATCCCCGCCGGTACCGGTATGCAGGTGTACAACAACGTGGATGTGGTGAACACCCACAAAAACGACGATGCACCCTACGTGGCGGCGTTGCGCAGCATGTTGGAAGACGGTGAAGACACCTCTGAGACTGCCGCGGAAGAAAATATTTCCGAAGTGCAAGAATAATACTTGACAAACTACGGCAGACTATGCTAAAATAACAAACTGTGGATTTATGCGGTAAACCGCCGGAGCCCTAAAACGCTTCGGCGGCTTATCCCGCGTAAAGATACCAAAATTTAAGAAAGGAGATGTCATCATTGCCCACTTTTAACCAGTTGGTACACACCGGTCGTAAGGACCTGGAGAAGAAGGCGAAGGCGCCGGCTCTTTTGAAGGGTTGGAACTCCAAGAAGCGCGTTGCCATCAACCAGAATTCTCCCCAGAAGCGCGGTGTCTGCACTGCGGTTAAGACGACGACCCCGAAGAAGCCGAACTCGGCTCTGCGTAAAGTCGCCCGTGTGCGTTTGTCGAACGGTATCGAAGTTACTTCGTATATCCCCGGTGAAGGCCACAACCTGCAGGAGCACAGCGTCGTGCTGATCCGCGGCGGTCGTGTCAAGGATCTCCCCGGTGTGCGTTATCACATCGTGCGCGGTACGCTGGATACGCAGGGTGTTGCGAAGAGAATGCAGGCCCGCTCCAAGTACGGTGCCAAACGTCCCAAGGCCGGCGCGGCCAAGAAGTAAGACAAATTCATCAGCGGCTTCAATGCGCTGATCACTATATGTAATGGGCTTTCCGTTTTGTATAGGATCCAGCATTGGCCAACGGGAGTATGTCACTTTCGAGTACCTATGATATCATACCTATGAAGGAGGGAAGTAAAGTGCCGAGAAGAGGTTCTATCGCAAAACGCGATGTTTTGCCCGATCCGCTTTACAATTCCAAAGTCGTAACCCGACTTATCAACAACATTATGCTGGACGGTAAGCGCGGCGTTGCCCAGAAGATCGTTTACGGTGCGTTCGACATCGTGGCCGAGAAGACGGGCAAGGAAGCGCTTGAGGTTTTCGAGCAGGCTCTCGAGAACATTATGCCGTCGCTGGAGGTTAAGGCTCGCCGTGTCGGCGGTGCTACCTACCAGGTGCCGATCGAGGTTCGCCCCGATCGCCGTCAGACTCTGGGTCTGCGTTGGCTGACCACCTATTCGCGCGCTCGTTCGGAGAAGACGATGAAAGAGCGTTTGGCTGCCGAGATTCTGGATGCCATCAACGGCAACGGCGGTGCTGCCAAGAAGCGCGACGATACCCACAAAATGGCAGAAGCCAACAAGGCGTTTGCTCATTTCCGCTGGTAATCGCTTAAAAGGATTAAAACGAAGGAAAAGGAGGAACGTACTATGGCAAGAGATGTATCTCTGGAAAAAACCAGAAACATCGGTATTATGGCGCACATCGACGCTGGTAAGACTACCACGACCGAGCGTATTCTGTACTATACCGGTGTGAACTATAAGATCGGTGAGACCCACGACGGCGGCGCTACCATGGACTGGATGGCGCAGGAGCAGGAGCGCGGTATCACCATCACCTCTGCTGCTACGACTTGCTACTGGGATAAGCAGGGCGCTGCGGACAAGCACCGCATCAACATCATCGACACTCCCGGCCACGTGGACTTCACGGTGGAAGTGCAGCGTTCGCTGCGCGTGCTGGACGGCTCGGTGACGGTGCTGTGTGCTAAGGGCGGTGTGGAACCCCAGTCCGAAACGGTGTGGCGTCAGGCTGACGACTATCAGGTCCCGCGTATGGCGTACGTCAACAAGATGGATATCTTGGGCGCGGACTTCTATCGCGTCGTGCAGATGATGCGTGACCGTCTGAAGTGTAATGCCGTTCCGATTCAGTTGCCGATCGGTTCCGAGAACCTGTTCAAGGGTATCGTGGACTTGATCGAAATGAAGGCGGACGTCTATTACGATGAAATGGGTAAGGACATGCGTGTGGAAGAGATTCCGGACGACATGAAAGACCTTGCCGAAGAATATCGCGAGAAACTGCTGGAGGCGGTTGCCGAGCAGGATGACGAACTGATGGAGAAATACTTCGGCGGCGAAGAGATCACCATTGAGGAGATCAAGGCGGTCATCCGTAAGGCTACCATCGCGAACACGATGGTTCCCGTGTGCTGCGGTACTTCGTACCGTAACAAGGGCGTGCAGAAGTTGCTCGACGCGATCGTCGACTTTATGCCGTCGCCGCTGGATGTTCCCGCTATCAAGGGTGTCAACCCCGACACCGAAGAAGAGGAGACTCGTCCCTCTTCCGACACCGAGCCGTTTGCGGCTTTGGCGTTCAAGATCGCGACCGACCCGTTCGTGGGTAAACTCGCGTTCTTCCGTGTGTATTCGGGTACCGTTAAGGCGGGCGACACCGTGTACAACTCCAGCAAGGATTCCAACGAGCGTCTCGGCCGTATCGTGCAGATGCACGCCAACGCCCGTAAGGATCTGGACGTGGTGTATGCGGGCGATATCGCCGCTGCCATCGGTTTGAAGAACACCACCACGGGTAACACCCTGTGTGATGAGAAGCATCCGATCATTCTCGAATCCATGAAGTTCCCCGAGCCTGTTATCCGTGTGGCGATCGAGCCCAAGACGAAGGCAGGTCAGGAGAAGATGGGTATCGCGCTGGCGAAATTGGCGGAAGAAGATCCGACCTTCAAGGCGTATACCGATGAAGAGACCGGTCAGACCATCATTGCCGGTATGGGCGAGTTGCACCTCGAGATCATCGTTGACCGTTTGCTCCGCGAATTCAAGGTGGAAGCGAACGTCGGCGCACCGCAGGTTGCGTACAAGGAAACCGTGCGCAAACTCGCGGATGTCGATTGCAAGTACGCACGTCAGTCCGGTGGTAAGGGTCAGTACGGTCACGTTAAGATCAAGCTTGAACCCAACGAGACCGGTAAGGGCTATGAGTTTATCAACGCCATCGTCGGCGGTGTGGTTCCGAAGGAATACATTCCCGCGGTCGATGCCGGTATCCAGGGCGCGATGCACAGCGGTGTCGTGGCGGGCTATCCCGTCGTGGACTGCAAGGTCACGCTGTACGATGGTTCCTACCACGAAGTCGACTCTTCCGAAATGGCATTTAAAATCGCCGGTTCGATGGCGTTCAAAGAGGCTATGCGTAAGGCCGATCCCGTGTTGATGGAGCCCATCATGAAGGTGGTCGTCATCGTTCCGGACGAATACATGGGCTTCGTGGTCGGCGACATCTCGTCCCGCCGCGGTCAGATGGAAGGTTCGGAGAACATCAACGGTGCCGTGCAGATTCGTGCGAACGTCCCGCTGTCCTCGATGTTCGGTTACGCGACCGATCTGCGTTCGGGTACGCAGGGTCGCGGCCAGTACGTGATGGAACCCAGCCACTATGCGGAACTGCCGAAGAGCGTGGCTGAGGAAATCATCGCGAAGCGCACCAAGAAAGAGGGTTAATCTCTCGATTTCGGGCGTGATTTCAAAGAAATTCCGTACAAATCGGGGTTTCTTTGAAAAAACACTTGCAATTTTTGCAAACACTTGTTACAATGTAAGTACGTTTGCAAGGCAAAGATAAATTTAATTTCAAGGAGGAAATTCCAATGGCAAAAGCAAAATTTGAGCGCTCCAAGCCTCACGTAAACATTGGCACCATCGGTCACGTTGACCATGGTAAGACCACTCTGACTGCGGCGATCACCAAGGTCCTCGCTCTGCAGGGCGGTGCGGAATTCACCGATTACGCGAACATCGATAAGGCTCCCGAAGAGCGCGAGCGCGGTATCACCATCAACACCTCTCACGTTGAGTATCAGACGGCTTCCCGTCACTACGCTCACGTGGACTGCCCCGGCCACGCCGACTACATCAAGAACATGATCACCGGTGCTGCGCAGATGGATGGCGCTATCCTGGTTATCGCTTCGACTGACGGCGTTATGGCGCAGACCAACGAGCACTTGCTGCTCGCTCGTCAGGTTGGCGTTCCGTCGATCGTTGTCTTCATGAACAAGACCGACTTGGTGGACGATCCGGAACTGCTCGAGCTCGTCGAGATGGAAATCCGTGAAGCGCTCGACAAGTACGAGTTCCCGGGCGACGACACCCCGATCATCAAGGGTTCCGCTCACCAGGCTCTGGTTAGCACCGCTACGGACATCTCCGCTCCGGAGTACGCTCCGATCATTGAGTTGATGGATGCTGTGGACAACTACATCCCCACTCCCGCGCGTACCGCTGACAAGCCGTTCCTGATGCCTGTCGAAGACGTGTTCACCATCACCGGTCGTGGTACGGTTGCTACCGGCCGTGTGGAGCGTGGCCAGCTGAACATGGGCGAAGAAGTCGAGATCGTCGGTCTGAAGGACGAGAAGACCAAGACCGTCGTTACCGGTATCGAAATGTTCCGCAAGCTGCTCGACTACGCTGAGGCGGGCGACAACATCGGCGCTCTGCTGCGTGGTATTCAGCGCACCGACATCGAGCGCGGTCAGGTTCTCTGCAAGCCCGGCTCGATCCATCCGTACACCAAGTTCCACGGCCAGGTCTACGTCCTGTCCAAGGAAGAAGGCGGCCGTCATACCCCGTTCTTCAACAACTATCGTCCTCAGTTCTACTTCCGTACCACCGACGTGACCGGTGTTATCACCCTGCCCGCAGGCACTGAGATGTGCATGCCCGGCGACAACGTCGAAATGGACGTCGAACTGATTACCCCCATCGCTATCGAAGAAGGTCTGCGTTTCGCTATCCGTGAAGGCGGCCGTACCGTCGGTTCCGGTGTTGTTACCGCGATCAACGAGTAATTCATAGCCTTTTACAAAACGCCGTTCGGGAAACCGAACGGCGTTTTTTTATCACGCTGTTACTTTAATACGTCTGTCACTTACGTTCGGACGGTTTTTGCAACATTTGCACAAGAACGCGGTGCGGTTTTTGTGGAGTGAAAAAACAGTTTTACGAATTCTTTCGTTTCCATTTTTCAAGAAGTTGTGTTATACTGGGCGTAGTAGACAGGGGGAGTATGTATGAAATACCAAAATGCCAAAGATTTTTTGGACGAAACGCTGCTGGAGGAATTGCAAAAGCAAGCCGGCGGCCGTCTTTTATACGTCCCCACCATCGGTGAAAAGAAGAACTGGGGCGAAGTGTCGGGCGAACGCACCAAACTGCGTGAGCGCAACCGTCAGATCTGCCGTGAATACGCGGGCGGTTTTTCCGTGCGCGAATTGGCAGCAAAATGGTATTTGTCGGTTGCCTCCATTCGTAAGATCCTGGCGGCGGATAAGCACAATCCGCGTCAACACTATCTCGGCATGGACATCGGCGGCACCTTCGTAAAGTACGGCGTGGTCGACGAAGACGGACAAGTGTTGTTGTTTGATACGGTGGAAACACCGAATACCGAAAAAGAGTTTGTCCGTGCGCTGTACGGTGTGATCGATAACGTGCGGGAACAGGATCCGCACATTCGCGGCATCGGTGTGGGCTGTGCAGGGTTGATCGAAAACGGCAATCTGGTCACTGCCGCCAATCTGCCGTTCAAGAGTACGCCGCTGCGCGACTTGCTGGCATCCTATGCAGGGTTGCCCGTTTTGCTGGAAAACGACGCCAACTGTGCGGCGCTGGGTGAATACAACGCCGCAGAGGAAGTAAATATGTTGTACATAACACTCGGCACGGGCGTGGGCGGCGGTGTGATCCTGAATCGCCAGTTATACCGCGGCAGCCGCGGTGCGGCGGGCGAAGTGGGACACATCACCATTGTGCGTGACGGTGAGCCTTGCCCCTGTGGTAAACGCGGTTGTTTTGAGCAATACGCTTCTGCAACGGCACTGGTGCGCCAGACGGCGGAGGCAGTGAAAACACATCCCACCTCACTCTTGGCGGCGATGGCAAAGGAAGCCCCGATGGACGGTCGACTTTCCTTTAATGCGGCGTATGCGGGCTGCCCCGTTGCCCGCGCGGTGATCGATACGTTTTGCACCTATCTTGCCGCCGGCATCGACAGCCTGTGTGAAGTGCTGGATCCGCAGCACGTGGTGTTGGCGGGCGGTATTACGAAAGAAGGCGAAGGCCTGCTCGCTCCCCTGCGCAACCATTTGCATACGCAGGTGCGGGTGACGGTGGCGCAAAACCGCGGTCAGTCGGGCGTGCTTGGTGCGGCACGCTTGTTCAGCCCCAACGGCGGACGGTAATACAACGACCCTTGTGCGTCACGCACAGGGGTCGTTTTTCGTGAAATCTCACTTGCGCAGTAGGGTGCCTGTGTGATATAATCGTTTCGGAAGGTGTTGTGTTATGAAAAACGGTGTTTTAAAAAACGTCTTGGTGGGGGATACTCTCACGGATATTACGGTAAATGACGGTGTCATTACTCATGTGGGGAAGACATCGTTGGAAGGTGAAGATCTCGGCGGTGCACGTGTAGTGGCGGGACTTTTGGATATTCACACGCACGGTTGTGTGGGGGAAGATCTGATGTATGGTGACCTCGCCGCTATCGCCCGCTATGAGCGCGCACACGGCATCACGGCGTTTTTGCCCACCACCATGGCGGCGCCGATCGAGGAGATCCGCCGTGTGACGGCAGAATGTCCCGTGGTGGAAGACGGTGCGGTGATCCTCGGTTATCATATGGAGGGACCGTATCTGGCGGAAAAATACAAGGGAGCGCAACCCGCTTCGGTGTTGAAAGCGCCCGATCTCGCGGAGTTTGCTACCTTGCCGCACGTGCGGGTGGTAACGGTGGCACCCGAACTGGACGGCGCCGTGGAGTTTATTGAAAAATGCGGCTGTCCCGTGTTTTTGGGACATACCGCGGCAGGATACGATATGGCAGACGAAGCGTTCCGCGCCGGTGCGGCGGGACTTACCCACACCTTTAACGCGATGTCGCCGCTTCACCACCGCGACCCCGGCCCCATCGGTGCGGCGATCGATCACAACGCTTATGTGCAGGTCATTGGTGACGGCGTACATTTGCACCCTGCTGTGGTGCGTATGTTGTACCGTTTATTCGGGGCGGAACGCATGGTGCTTATCAGCGATTCCATGGCGGCAACGGGGATGGCGGACGGCGAATATATGCTCGGCAGTCAGCACACGGTGGTGAAGGACGGCGCGGCGCGGCTCAAAGAAAACGGTGCGCTGGCAGGCAGTACCACCAATTTGTGGGACGTGGTGCAACGCGTGATCGGCATGGGTATTCCGCCCGCCGACGCGTTTCGTATGGCGTCCGAAACCCCCGCCCGCTTGCTCGGCGAAAAACGAGGCGTGATCGCCGAAGGTTACGCCGCCGACTTGGTGGTCGTGGACGAGGACTATAACGTCGTGCGGGTGATGTAATGCCTCCCCCGTGTAAGGTGATTCCCCCGTGCGCGGGGGAGCCGGCCTTGCATCTTCAAGGGGAGCCTAAAAGCCTCCCCTGTGTAAGGGGAGGTGGGTCGCCGCAAGGCGACTCGGAGGGGTTGTTGGGAGAAGTCATCCTTCAAATCCCCTCAGTCTCGCTACGCTCGACAGCTCCCCTTGCATCTTCAAGGGGAGCCTTGGGGTGCTGATTCATTTAAAGGAGGGTGAAGTGTGGACAGGAAACACAATGCGGCGCTCATCCCTAATGCACGGGCTCTTCGAAAAAATATGACCAAAGAAGAACGGCATTTGTGGTACGATTTTCTTCGCACGTACCCTGTGAAATTCACAAGACAAAAGGTGCTGGGAAAATACATTGCTGATTTCTATTCCGCCGAGGCGAAGTTGATTATTGAATTGGACGGTTCACAGCACTATGAAGGAGACGGTGCTGTGAAAGATGCAGAGCGGACGGCGTATCTTGAACAGTATGGTCTTACGGTTGTGAGAATACCGAACAATCAAGTGAATCAAGAATTCAGAGCCGTTTGCGAGTATATTGACAGCATTGTGAAAGAAGCGCTCCGATGAAAGCCTCCCCTGTGTAAGGGGAGGTGTCTTTTGCTTTTAGCAAAAGACGGAGGGGTTGTTGGGAGGGAGCGATTCATCCTTCAAATCCCCTCAGTCTCGCTGCGCTCGACAGCTCCCCTTGCATCTTCAAGGGGAGCCTAAATGCCTCCCCTGTGTAAAAGACGGAGGGGTTGTTGGAGAGAGCGATTCATCCTTCAAATCCCCTCAGCCTCGCATGCGCTCGGCAGCTCCCCTTGCATCTTCAAGGGGAGCCTAAAAGCCTCCCCTGTGTAAGGGGAGGTGGCTTTTGCTTTTAGCAAAAGACGGAGGGGTTGTTGGAGGAAGCGATTCATCTTTCAAATCCTCTCAGTCAGCTTCGCTGACAGCTCCCCTTGCATCTTCAAGGGGAGCCTTGGGGTGGCTACCGCTGTCAAGAGAAAACCTTTACACAAAAAAATCCGTGTTATCGAAAAGAAACCGCGCTACTGCGCGGTTTCTTTTTGCGTGTAAAGCGGAAACACATTACAATATACGCGGACTCTACGAATCGTGTATGGCAAAAACGCACAAAAATCAGACCGAAATTTCTATGCTTTCGCAGCTGGGGGGTACGTTTTTTGTGGTTGCGAAGTGGTAAAAAATGTGTTAAAATAGTAGCGCTGTAGACTACGGCTTGTTTTGGCGCGTGGTTTAACGGACATCTATAAGGAAAGGTGATATGTATGAAGCACATCTCCAAGCGCATTTTGGCCATGCTGTGCGTGGTCGTAATGCTGTTCTCTTGTTGCTTGTCGGGTCTTACGTTTGCGGCATCCGCAGACAGCACGACCTACAAGAACAAGTGGACGATTCTTGATGGCGGCGAAAACGGTTTGGTAATGAATTACCAGGCGGGCGGTCGCTTCGAGAAGGCGGTAACGGGTTTTAACGCCCAGATCCCGTCTACCTATGAGATGGAGGACATTTCGTTGTACCTCCACATGACGCTGGATGCGGCAGCGGTCACCGCTTTTGAAAAAGGCGGCTCGATCGAACTGTCCCAGTCCACGATCGACAAATCCGAACGGAACTGGAGTCTTGCGACTCCCGAATGGAAGGTCGGCGAAAACGTCGTTCTTCTGAAACTTTCCGCTTCGGGCAGCGCGCCCGGCGGCGCGGCGGAGTTTGATCTGCACACGGCGATCAACTACTTCCGTATGTTTGCGAACCCGAATGCGGCAGAATTTACTGCGGCGTCGTCCGTGACCATTTGGGAAATTGCGTTGGTGGATACCACCGCGGCGGGCGTTCAGTTTGGTACGGACGACACCTATCTGATGCTGTCCGAGCCGATCACGACCACCCCGAACACCATTGAAGCGAGCGTGAAGGTGGATGCGTTTGCCACCGAATTCCCGCTTCCCATCACCTACACCTCCCGCTACACCGGCACCACGCTGGACAGCGGCTTGAAGGCGCAGACGGATGCCAGCATGACCGTGACCGGTGTGGAAGGTATTCCGGACGGCACCACGGTGTACGGTTGCACCATGCCGGTGGATGGCTATCTCGGCACCAAGGACACCAAGTACACGGTGAAGATTCCGAAGGCCTACAAGATGGAAGATATGGCACTTGCTTTCTGGTTCTATACCTCGACGGGCAAGGTGCCGAATACCTACATGGAGATCTCCTCCGCGGGTAAGTGCGATAACCAGGAACTCGAGTGGACCACCGATGCGATGTTCACCGATCTGCAGGTCGGCTGGAACTACATCGTGATGCCGTTTGCCGATGCGTATCACAACAAGAACGGCGGCGAGTTCAACCTGCAGGGTGCGAACTTCCTGCGTTTCTGGGGCAGCGGCAAGGCGACCGAAGAAACCACGGTCTACTTCCACGACTTCAAATTCGTGAAGCTCGCGAAGGAAGAAGAGCCGGAAGCTCCCGAAGTGGAAGAAGTGACCTCGTGGGCAATGTGCAACAACTTTGCTTCCGCTTCCGGTTTCAACATCGGTTGGTCGAGCGCCAGCTCGAACGCTTCGTTCGGCAACGCATGGGTGACCGATGCGAACATGAAGAATCAGCCTGCCGCAGGTACTACCTATGTTGAATTCACGGCGAAGGGCAACACCGCCGAAAGCGGCTGGTGGGCTCCGGTGTTCACCCACACCTTCAGCGCTCTGGATATTCCGGAAGGCGTGACGCTGAACGATCTGAAGTTCAGCATGTGGATGTACATCAGCGATGCGGATGCTTTGGCGACCCCCAGCCCGAACTTCAAGATCGGTTCGACCGCGAGCTCGGTGGACCAGGGCTGGTACTACAGCAACCTGCTTGCAAACCTGGTAGATGGCTGGAACTACATTGAGATTCCGCTTTCTTCCGGTAAACAGACCACCAACCCGCTGTTGGTGGAAGACATCTGCAAACTGACCATGCGTTCGGTCGAACTCGAATGGCTGGATTCCACTCCCGACGACGGTGTCATCGGCACGGTGGCGGATCAGGCGATCGTGCGTTATGCTGATTTCCGTATCTCGATCATCGATAAAGATGCCGAAACCGAGTGGAGCATCGGCGTGCCGAACGGTAGCCGTTACACCGCCAACGAAAGCTACGTTACGGATGCAGACGGCAACTGCCCTGCTCCCGAAAACGTCAACCTCGGCACCGGCACGGTCGGTGCGGGTGAAGGCGCTCCCGAAGGTCTCAAGTATTATGCTGTGACCGTGAACAAGGGCGCTTGGTTCGCGATGGTTCACCAGTATCCCACGGTGACCTTCCCGGAGAAGTACACCATCAACGACTTGGCACTCGATTTCTGGATCTACACCTCCACCGGTGAAATTCCGGATTCCAGCCTTGAGCTGACCTCTTCCGGTACGTTCGATAAGGAAGAGAACTGCTATCGCATTATCAACTTCATCTCCAACCCGCAGGTCGGTTGGAACCACGTGTACATCCCGCTGTCGGCTCCGACTTCGAAGACGGGCGAGTTTGATTACACTGGTTTGAACTTCATCCGTTGGGTTGGTTCCAACCCCGGTATGGGCGCTGTGGCGGAAGTCCGCGTTTCCGAAATGAAGTTTGTTGCGGCTGTGGAAGAAGTGGAAGAGAACGAAACGTTGCTCTACAACATCGGCAACCTCGGCGCTACCTCCACCTCCACCGGCGCGGACGGTCTGCCCGCCGGCTACAAATATGTTTCCTTTGACCTCTCCTCGGCTTCCAGCACTTCGTTGGTGCTGCAGCAGTCGGGCTTGAAGGTTGAGGTTCCGTCCTACACCACGATGCAGGATATGGGTCTCTCCTTCTGGTTGTACGTCAACGACGCGAGCAAGGTCAGCGGCACCGGTCAGATCGAGCTGACCTCCTCCGGTACTTGTGACCAGGCGGAGCTGGGCTTCGGCTTGAACAAGGCGACCTTGAAGAACGGTTGGAACCACGTGTTCCTGCCCTTCAACACGGGTAGCCTCTACAACGGTTCGCAGGGCGTGGCGTTCGATCACACCGCAATCAACTACATGCGTTGGTACGGCCTCTATGGTTCCGGCCTGCAGGTTGCGATCTCGCATGTGGCGATCTACACGCTGAACGATCTGGAAACCCCGACCTGGAACATCGTGAACTTGAACAAGACGCCCCACAACTGGGACGGCGGTAAGCTCACGGCAGGTAACGTGTGGGTGAACGACGGTACCGATGCGGCACAGCCGCTGACCGGTACGGTGTATTATGAAGTGAAGCCCGGCAGTGGCACCGCAACCATCAATGATGTGACTGTGTGGAAGGCCGGCTTCAATGCGGGTACCAGCAACGCGTTTGTTGCTCCGAACATTCCGAGCTACTACGATATTGCGGACCTCACCTTCTCCTTCTGGCTGTATGTGCCGGATGTGGACCTGCTCCCGATGGTGTCGGGTGCGCCCAACTTCCAGCTGACCTCGGCAGGCACCTACGACAAGGACTTGATGAACTACGGTTACCTGCTGCGTGACGGTATTCAGGGCGAGTGGAAGGACGGCTGGAACTACATTGCGTTGCCGCTTTCCAAGATGGGCAAGCAGGCGACCTTCGACCTCTACAACCTGAACTTCATGCGTTGGTCCTACTTCCCGATGTATTATTCGGCGGATGCGAACGTGGCAGACTTGGTGCGTTTTGCGGACTTCCGTATCACCGCTGCCGAGGATAAGACGCCTCCTCCGGCGGAAGACGTGACGGTTACCGAAGACGATATGATCATCATCGGTAATACCAACACCGACGACGAAAATCCGATCGCGCTGTTCACCGACGTCAACGGCAACGTTGGCTGGGTGTGGGGCGACAAGCAGTTCATCACCGAGTACAACGTCGCGACCGGCGAATGGATCGACCTCGCGCTGGTGCGTGATATGGCGGCGGGCAAGTTCCTGCTGTATGCCAACGGCGAAGTGGTTGCCGAGCGTGATGCCACCGGTACCGCCGACATCGTTCCCACCACCGCATTCTCCATCGGTGCAGACGGTCTGGGCGTGACCTTCCAGGGCGCTATCGCGGACGTGCGTCTGTGGAGTGACGTGCGCACGGCGGACGAGATCGCCGACAACCGCGTGGAAAAAGAAGGCAATAAGGTGAATCCGCTGGCGGCGGGCACCGAAGGTCTCATCGATGCGTGGTTCCTGGTGGGTAACCTCAACTACGTGCTCGGCGGCACCGTTCTCGTTTCGGTCAACGGCAACGACCTCGTGTTCAAGGGTTCCCGTGCGGACGACTGGGTGAAGGATTATGAAGTTCCCACCGACGTGATCGGTGAGAATTACCACACGATGGTCTTCATTCCCGATACGCAGGAACTGGTGACCGGTGCCTTCACCGAAGAGTGGATGGCGGCGGCACAGTGGATCGCGGATAACGTGGAGAACGAGAACATCGTTCACGTTATCGGTGCGGGTGATACCACCTGGCTTGCGAACGACGCTAACTTTACCATCGCGAAGAACGGTTGGGATCTGTTTACCGACAAGGTTTCGTGGAGCAACCTGACCGGTAACCACGACTATCCCGGTTCGACCCGTTCGGTGAACGACACCGAGTATATCATTCGTGACTCCTCGAAGTACAACGAGTATTTCGGTATCAACTACATCACTTCGACCGCGGCGGCGAATTCCTACGTCGGTTCTTTCGAGGACGACTACGATATCTACGGCACGGCGAAGAATGAAAACGGCAAATACGTCGGCGTGGAGAACTCCTATTTCCGCTTCAACGTTGCCGGTGTGCAGTGGATGATCCTCCAGCTTGAGTATCATCCCCGTGTGAGCGTTATCAATTGGGCAAACGACATTTTGGCGCAGTATCCCGACGATAACGTCATCGTGACCACCCACAGTTACATCAACAACGATACGGCGGATTGGTGCACCCACTGGATGCCGTACACCAAGTCGGATGCCGAGATCGGCGGCTGGCTCGGCAGTTTGATGAATCCTGCGCAGGCGTGGCCGAACGGCGATACTTCGCCGATCTGGAACAACCTCATCTACAACCACGACAACGTCAAGATGGTGCTGAGCGGTCACGCCGGCACGGCGGACGGTCACGTGTTGCAGACGGTGACCAAGAATGCGGCAGGCAACGACGTGCCGCAGCTGATGCTCAATGCGCAGGATCTGGACGTGGAGTACTTCAACGGTCAGGCGCTTTCGATGCTCGGTATTCTCCGCTTCAGCGCGGACGGCTCGAAGTGCGAGATCCAGTACTACTCGCCTTATCACGATGCGTCGTATCATCCCTCCAACCAGGAGATGCTTTCGGTTGAACTGAATACGGCGGTTTCCTGTGCTCACGAAAGCACCACCTTGGTCGGTGTGAAGGAAGCGACGGCAACCGAATACGGTTACACCGGCGACGTCATTTGCGACGTGTGCGGCGACACCGTGAAGAAGGGTCAGACGATCCCGAAGATCCTCGTGTATTCGAAACTCGACTTCTCGACCGGTGAATTCGTCGGCACGGCGGCAACCGCCAGCGGCTACGATATTCAGCCGATCCCCGGCACCGAGTACTACGGTGCGAAACTGAACAAGCAGAACCAGACCATCCAGATGGCGCTGGATGCGGCGGCTCTGCAGATCGATGAGGAAGATATTCTTGCGGGTACCGACCTTGCGATCACTTATGAATACTACGTTACCGATGCGTGGGCCAACGATCACCGCTTCACCCTGACCGGTAACGGTTACAACCTCGGCGTCAACGGCGGCGGTGTTTCCAACGTGTGGGATTGCGCTCCCGTGAACGTCGGTTCGGCGCTCAAGCGCGGTGAACTCGCGACCGTGACCTACACGGTCGGTGCGAATTCCGACATCACGCTGGCGTACGACGGCAACATCGGCAACGGCACCACGGGTGTGGCAGGCGAGTCCTACAGCACCTTGGATACCGCGAAGGCGCTGGTGAACGGCAGCAACTTCACCTTCTACTGCTGGAACAACGATGCCGAAGGTACGCTCGGCCGTGACATCTATATCAAGTCCATCACGATCCACGCGGCGGACGAACTGCAGCAACCCGTGGTGGAAGAAGGCTCCGAAGCCATCTTCTTCGACTACGCTGTCAACCCCGTGTATTATCCGCAGTATACCGCGGACATCGCGTATGGTCTGTCTATGCCGACCGGCACTGCGGAATACTATCCGGAAGATACGGCACAAGAGTACGTCCGCTTCAACTACGGTTACGTCCTCGTGAGCAAGTTGCTCAACGATACGACGCCGAAGGATTACCTGTTGCGCATTACGGCGAAAGAGGGAACCGATCTGTCCAGTCTGTCTATGCAGTATCAGAACGGCGTCGGTTACTCCTGGAGCACCGGCTATACGCTGAACTTCGTGGACGGCGTTGCCGAAATGAAGCTGGAAGATGCCGTGCTCGGCAACGACTTGAATGCCAGTGCGTCTATCCGTCTGCGTGATACGGTGTATGAGCTGAAAGACGGCGAATACGTGCTGATCACCGGCGACGAACTTGACGATATCGCGTCTATCGAAGTGATCCCGATGGCATGCGACCACAGTGTGACTACCACCACGACGGTGGAAGCGACCTGCACCACCGATGGTTCCATCACCGTGACCTGCGCTTGCGGCGAAGTCATCTCGACCGAAGTCATTCCCGCGACCGGTCACGTGAACACCACCACCACGACGGTGGACGCGGATTGCGTGAACGACGGTTCCATCACCGTGACCTGCGACGCTTGCGGTGAGGTCATCTCGACCGAAGTGATCCCCGCGCTGGGTCATAAAGAGCCCACCGGCACCTGGAACGCGAAGCAGTATTGCTTGAACGGTTGCGGCACCGTGCTGTACGACCTCGAAGCCCTCTTGAATGCGGGCGGCGAAGTCACGCTCGAGCGTGACCTCGTGACCGACAAAGCGATCACGGTGAACACCGCCGTGGTGCTGAACCTCGCCGGTTACAGCATCTCCGCCACCGAACTCGACACGGTCGGCGACGGCGTGTTCTACGTCCCCGCAGGCGGCGACCTCACCATTAACGGCGAAGGCGTCATCAACGGTGTGGGCGGCAACAACTACTCCATGGCGATCTGGGCCGACGGCGGTAAGGTCACCATCAACGGCGGTACTTACACTAACGTGGGCGCAGGCGACGACGATCACTACGACCTCATCTACGTGAAGAACGGCGGCGAAGTGGTCATCAACGGCGGTACGTTCATCGCGCACACGCCCGTGTGGACGCTGAACAGCCACGACACGTTGAAGGGCACCTTCACGGTGAACGGCGGTAAGTTCTACAAGTACGATCCCGCGAACAACATCACCGAGAACCCGACCAAGGTTTGGGTGGCGGACGGCTTCGACACCGTCGCGGAAGGCGATTACTTCGTGCTGACCGAGCATGTGTGTGGGGAAGGCAGTTTGGTTGGCGCGTATGATCCCGATCTGAAAGAACCGGGTTATACCGGCGATATCGTGTGCGACAAGTGCGGCGCGATCATCGAAGCGGGTACGGTCATCCCGACGTTGGCTCCCGGTGTCATCGACGAAAACGGGTACTACCGTGAAGACGGCAAGCG
>SVPJ01000024.1 GCA_015065885.1 Oscillospiraceae bacterium
AAGAGCGGATTTTCGCTCAACCGAGGCGAAAACGCAGCCAATACTGCCGTATTGGCGAGTATTTTAACAATGGGTGAGTGAAAATCCGCCTTCCAAAAACGGAGTTCGGGTTTGAATGCTCACCCTAGCGTAAGAGAAAATAAAACACAAGGGTAAGCGAGCAATCGCTTACCCTTGTGTATTGTATTCCTTATTCCGAAAACAGCGGGGTGGAAAGGTAACGCTCGCCCGTATCAGGGAGCAGTACCACGACGGTTTTGCCCGCATTTTCGGGGCGCTTTGCCACGGCGATCGCCGCCGTCAGTGCCGCGCCTGAAGAAATACCCGCGAGTACCCCCTCACGTCGACCGAGTGCGCGGGCGGCGGCGTACGCTTCCTCTTCGGTAACGGGGAGGATCTCGTCCAACACGGCGGTGTTCAACACGGCGGGTACGAACCCTGCGCCGATGCCCTGCAACCCGTGCTTGCCTGCCGCCTTGCCCGAAAGCACGGCGGAGGAGGCGGGTTCGACGCCCACCACCTGCACGGCGGGGTTTTTGGACTTCAAGTATTCGCCCACCCCCGTGACGGTGCCGCCCGTGCCGACACCCGCGACGAAAATGTCCACCGCCCCTGCGGTGTCTTCCCAAATTTCGGGCCCTGTAGTCGTGCGGTGTGCCGCGGGGTTGGCAGGGTTTTGAAACTGCCCTGCCACGAACGCGTGGGGGATCGCGGCGGCGAGTTCTTCCGCTTTTTCAATCGCGCCCGCCATACCGCGCGCGCCGTCGGTCAACACCAACTCGGCACCGTACGCCGTCATCAGCCGTTGTCGTTCGACCGACATGGAATCAGGCATCACGATGATGGCACGCAGGCCTCTTGCCGCCGCCACCGCCGCCAAACCGATGCCCGTGTTGCCCGACGTCGGTTCGATCACCACCGCGTCGGGGGTGAGGTTGCCCGCGGCTTCGGCGGCGTTCAGCATCGAAAGTGCTACGCGGTCTTTTGCCGAGCCCGCAGGATTAAACCCTTCCAGCTTGGCGAGCAGACGGGCAGAAAGCCCCTCCTGCTTTTCAATGTTTCTTAATTCTAACAGCGGCGTTTTGCCGATCAGTTGTTCAATGGACGTGTAGAGCATGAAAATCGCCTCCGACTTTTATCATACCGCACTTGCCGCCATTTGGCAAGAGAAAATTCGATGTCAAACCTTGTCAAACGGAGGAAAATATGATATGATTTCCTTGTGAAGGAGGGATCACTATGGTCGTCTTTTTTGATCTGGACGGGACGTTGACCGATCCGTTTGAGGGTATCACCCGTTCGGTGCAGTTTGCACTGGCGCATTTCGGCATTGACGTTGCCGACCGCGCACAACTCGCGCCCTACATCGGGCCGCCGCTCAGGGAATCGTTTATCGAGCGGCACGGGCTGTCGGGGGAGCAGGCAGACGAAGCGTTACGGCAATACCGCGTGCGGTTTTCGGACGTCGGTATGTTTGAAAACCGCGTGTACGACGGGGTGGAGGCAATGCTTCGCACCCTCGGCGAGCGGGGCGTGCGTATGGCGGTCGCGACCTCCAAGCCCACCGTGTTTTCGGTGAAGATACTCGAACATTTCGGGCTGTCACGGTATTTTGAAGCCATCGTCGGCAGCGAACTGAACGGTCACCGCGTGGAGAAGGCGGAGGTCATTGCCGAAGCGATGACACGTCTCGGCGTGACGGCGGATGACGTGTGGATGGTGGGTGACCGCTGCTTCGACATCGAGGGTGCCCACCGGAACGGAATGCGTGCCGTCGGCGTGCGGTACGGTTACGCCGAAGGGGACGAACTCGCTCGGGCGGGGGCGGAACACATTGTGGATACGGTGGAAGAGTTACAAGCATTTTTGTTAGGAGAATGAGAAATGAAACATTTTGGTTTGCAAGCGGCGGATATCTTGTTGCCGCAGGACGGGTTTGAAACATGGTCGGTGGTAGCGTGCGATCAGTACACTTCTGAGCCGGAATATTGGAACGCGGTGGAGGAAACGGTGGGGGACGCCCCTTCCGCTTTGCGCGTGACCTTACCTGAAATTTATTTGAACGAAGATCCCGCCCCGCGCATTGCGGCGATCAACCGCACGATGGCGCAGTATTTGGCGGACGGGGTGCTGAAAGCGTATCCTGACAGTATGGTGTACATTGAGCGGGAGACGTCGGCGGGGGTACGCCGCGGTCTGCTGGGTGTCATCGACCTGGAGGAGTACGACTATCGCCCCGGCAGTAAGACCCTCATCCGTGCGACCGAGCAGACGGTGGTGGAGCGTATTCCGCCCCGCGTGCAGATCCGCCGCGAAGCACCGCTGGAGTTGCCGCACGTGTTGCTCTTGATGGACGACGTGAAGCACACCGTCTTCGGTGCGGCGGGCACGGCAGGGGACGTGGTGTACGATTTTGATCTGATGCAGGGCGGCGGACATATCCGCGGTACCCGGCTTCCGAAAGAGTCGCAGGAAAAGGTAAAGGCGGCGCTTGCCGCTCTGCTCGACGGGCAGGACGACCCGTTGCTCTTTGCGGTGGGAGACGGCAACCATTCGCTGGCTACCGCGAAGGAATGCTACCGCCAAGACCCCAATCCGAAGAACCGCTACGCTCTGGTGGAGGTGGTGAACATCCACGACGACGCCATTCAGTTCGAGCCCATCTACCGCGTGTTATTCGGCGCGGATATCGCGGACGTGACGGCACGCCTTGCCGCCTTGTGCGGCGAAGGGGAGGTTACGCAGACGATCACCTGTGTGACCGCCGCGGGGGAGACGGTGCTGAAACTTGCACCCACCGCAAAGCTTCCCGTCGGCACGTTGCAGGCGTTTTTGGATGCGTATTTGAAGGAGCATCCCGCTGTCAGCATCGACTACATACACGGCGAAGAGACGGTGCGCCGTCTGTGTACCGCAGAAGGCGTGATCGGCTTCCTGTTTGACGGTATGGGCAAGGATGAATTGTTCCCCGCCATTCGTCAGGACGGCTCGTTGCCCCGCAAGACCTTCTCGATGGGTCATGCGGAGGACAAACGCTATTATCTGGAAGCGCGTGCAATACGATAAAGTAAAAGGCTTCCTCGTGCGAGGAAGCCTTTTACTCACGTGTTTTTGAGAGACAGCCACAAGGCGGTGTCGGCAATGCGGGCAACGTCCTGCACCGCACGGTGCAACGCCGCCGTGACGGCAGACGGCGCGGCAGGCGCGAGCAACAGTTCTCTCCACAGGCGGTCGGCATCCCGCCGTAAGGAGAACAGCGCGGTGACGGCGTCGTCGGCACGGAGTTCTCCCGCTTCGGGCCAAGTGACGAGCCACTCCTGCAACCTACGCACCGCCTGCGCAAGCAACCTGCCCCACCGTGCGCCTTCGGCGGGCGGCTCACCGCACCACAAAAGGGCGGTCTGATACAATTCGTCCGCCAACGCGGCGATGCGATAGAGCAACAGTGAGACGTCCTCACGCTCCACCGCCGTGATAAAAGTGTGGGTGAGTGCGGCGTTGGTCTCACGCCACAGACGGTATACGGCGGCGGACAATCCTGCAAGTCGGCGCACGGTGTCTTCCCGTTGTGCCGCTTCGGTGTAGGTATCCATATTTTGTAACAGCACCGTCTCCCGTACGAGGCTGTCGAGTGCGGTCTGCACGGCGTCCCAGCCGCTCGGTGTGTTCTTTTTTGGCATCGTATTCCCCCTTGTGTGACTATTATACTATACGCTCTTTGTTGAATTATGACGGAGGAACGAATGAATATACGAAAAATCTTACGGCGGCTTTTGCCACTGATACCTGCGGCGGCGGGACTTCTTTGCCTTGGTGTCTGCCGCCTGTTTCCCGCGGTGGCGGAGTGGGTGTTTGCCCGCGGGGTACGGCGCGGGCTGTCGGCGTTGCTCGGCACGGTAACGGGGTTTCTCCCGTTTTCACTGGCAGAACTGCTGGTGGTCACGGCACTGCCCGCGGCGGTCGCTCTCGTCGTGCGGGCGGTGCGCCGCCCCGCAGTGCGGGCAAAACTCTTGCGTGGGTGTGCGTGGTGCGTATCGTCCGCCTTTTTGCTGTATCTGTTGATGCACGGCTTGCAATACGCCCGCCTGCCGCTTTCCGAGCAAATGGGACTTTCGGTGAGCCACTCAAGTTCGGTGGAACGCCTTGCCGACCTCACCGCGTATTTTGCTGAAAAAGCGTCCGCCGCCCGTGCCGCATGTAAAGAGGATGCACAAGGGTGTATGCGTCTTTCCACCACCACGGGCGAGGTGCTGAAAAGCGGAGGGGAAGGGTACGCCCGTCTGGCTGTTCGCTACCCGTTCCTACGCGGCACGGCGGACCGTGCCAAAGGGGTGGTGCTTTCGCACTGGTGGTCGTACACGGGCATCACGGGGATGTATTTCCCGCTGACGGCGGAAGCAAATGTCAACGTGGATGTCCCCGCAGATGAGATGCTGATGACCATCTCCCACGAACTCGCCCACACCCGCGGGTACGCCCACGAGGACGAGTGTAACTTTTTGGGGATCCTCGCGTGTGTCAATCATCCCGCCGTCGAGTGGCAGTACGCGGGCTGGCTTGCGGCGTATCAGTACACCGCCGACGCACTGTATGCGGCAGACGCGGACGCGTATTATGAAGTCGCCGCCCGGTGCAGTGACGGTATGCGGCGCGACCTTGCCCGCCGTGCGGCGTATTGGTCGGGATTTGAAGGGCCGGTGGAGGAGATCTCCGCCGAGGTAAACAATGCGTTTATTCAAGTAAACGGCGACAGCGACGGCATTGCCCGTTACGGGCAGGTTACCGCTCTTTTAATGGCGTATTACGCCGACGGGGTCTGACCTGCGGTTGACACGTACGGGAACACGTGTTAAAATATGACGAAAAGCAAACGCCGCCCTGCGTTTGGGTGGCCCGAAGGAGACGATAAGACGATGAAACGTGTGATTTCTATTTTTTTGACGGTGGTGCTGTTGCTGACCTTGCTTCCCGCAGGGGCGATGAGTTCGGCATTTACGGCTTTCGCGGATACTGAAGAGGGGTATACCTACACGGTATCGGATAACGAAGCCACCATCACCGACGTGGATGCCGCCGTCAGCGGCGAAGTGGCGATTCCCGAAACGCTCGGCGGTGCGTCGGTGACCGCGATCGCCGCCAATGCCTTTGCGGATTGCACGGGTATTACCAAGATCACCCTGCCTGCAACGCTGAGGAGTGTGGGTGAGGATGCGTTCCTCAACTGCACGGGGCTTGCGGCGGTGCATATCACCGATCTTGCGGCGTGGTGCCGTGTTCAGTTTGGGAGTTACACGGCAAACCCCTTGTACTATGCGCGCACCTTGTTTGTCAACGGCTCGTTGGTGACCGATTTGGTTATCCCGAACGACATGACCGAGATCGGCTATGCGACCTTCTATGGCTGCAACAGTTTGGCTTCGGTCACCATTCCGAGCAACGTTAAGACGATCGGCCGCGGTGCTTTCTATGGCTCCTCTGTCGAGACGGTGACGATTGCGGACGGTGTGGAGACCATCGATTTCGGCGCCTTCTACGAGTGCGAAGCGCTCAGCAATATCACCATCGGCAATACGGTGAAGACGATCGGCAACTATGCGTTCTATGGTTGTGACGCGCTTGCTGAGATCGCGTTGCCGAACAGCCTTACCACCGTGGGCGACTATGCGTTTCGCAATTCTGCGATCGAGAGCATCGTGATTCCAAATAGCGTGACCGCTCTCGGCAAGGGCGTGTTCTACGATTGCGCGTCGTTGACCGAGGCTACTCTGCCGAACGGCATCACGGCGATCGGCGACAAGTTGTTCTACAACTGCGCGGCGCTCGAAAGCATGGTGATTCCGGATAGCGTGCAGGTGATTGGCGACAGCGCGTTCCGCGGTTGTGCGGCACTTGCCGACGTCACCATCGGTGCGGGTGTGACCACCATCAGCGCCAATGCGTTCCGTGACGCAGGACTCATCACGCTCACCATTCCTGCGGGCGTGATCACCGTTGGCAACAATGCCTTTCGCGGTTGCGCCTCGCTGGCTACGGTGTACTATAATGCGGTGAACTGCACCACGGCGGGCGTGGCGGCGTATCCCGTGTTTGCGGATTGCACCGCGCTCACCGCTGTGTACGTGGGAGGTACGGTCACGGCAGTGCCTGCGCAGGCGTTCCGCGGTACAACGGCGCTTTCGGATGTGTATTTGGCGAAGAACGTCGTGTCCGTCGGCAAGAACGCTTTCTATCAATGCACCGCTTTGACTACGGTGTATTACAGCGGCAGCGAAGCTGACCGCGCGGACATCACGATCGGGACAAATAACGGCCCGCTTACCAACGCGACGTGGCAATATGACCGCTGTCCGCACGTTTACACCACGGTGAACGGCTACAATGCCCCCACTTGCACTGCAGAGGGGAAGACAGGAGATACCGTGTGTGACGATTGCGGCGTGACGGTAGCGGAAAGCGAACCCATTCCCGTGATTCCGCACGCCTCTGTGGAAGACGCGGCGGTCGACGCGACCTGCACCGAAACGGGGCTCACCACAGGCGCACACTGCGACGTGTGCGGCGAAGTGTTGACAGCGCAGGAAGTCGTGCCCGTGATTCCTCACACTCCCGTGGCAGATGCGGCGAAGGACGCGACCTGCACCGAAACGGGTCTCGCGGCAGGTGCACACTGCGACGTGTGCGGCGAAGTGTTGGTAGTGCAGGAAGTCCTGCCCATGATCGATCACACCTATACCGACGATGCCGATACGACGTGCGATGTGTGTGGATTTACGCGTGCACCGCTCTATATACTCGGTGACGTGGACGGCAGTGGGAAGATCGATTCCACCGATGCGCGGTTGGTACTGCAGTATGCGGTGAAAAAGATCGATGCTGCGGCACTGACCGTCGCCGCCGCCGACGTGGACGGCAGCGGTGCGGTGGATTCCACCGACGCACGACTTGTGTTGCAATACGCAGTTAAAAAGATCACAAAATTCCCTACATCTGCTTAATGTGGGCGCAACGTTTGCCGAAGGCAAACTTGCAGAACAAGGGCGAAGCCCTTCGTTCGGTATGCAGGTGAAAAAGATCAAACAATTCCCCACGGCGTAAAGTAAACGTGCACGGGCAAGCGAAAACCGCTTGCCCGTGTTTTGTTGTTAATTTGGGATGGGATGTAGGGTACGTTCTTGCCGACGCACCGCAAGGTCACCGTGGCAAACGCGGGTTGGTACGCGGTCGCGGGGCGGGACGATGTGGGCATCGTCCCCTACCGCTCGGTTCAAATCGACGCTGTGACCCTTGGCCCCCTTGTTAAAGGGGGCTGGCATTTTCGAGGAGCAAAGCGAGGAGAAAATGACTGGGGGATTGCCACGACCGACCGCACAATACGGTTCGCGCATCGCGCGTCCGAGGGATGACCACCAACATCGGAACAACCGTTGTAGGGTGCGGCGCTTGCCGACGCACCGCGGGATTGCGCCAAACGCGGGTTGGTACGCGGTCGTGGGGCGGACTGCCGAGAACGTCGGTCCCTACAAGGCACGCCCGCGGGTTGGTACGCGGTCGCGGGGCGGACCGCCGAGGACGTCGGTCCCTACAAGGCACGCCCGCGGGCTGGTCGGTCGCGGACCGTACGAGGGCGGTGCAAATCACGCGCGCTCGCGTGTGTCGGTCTGTTCCAAGATGTAATCGATTGACACCCCGTGAAAAGCGGCAAGTTTTATGAGTATCTCGGTGGGGATATCCAACTCGCCGCGCTCGTAATTGCTGTATACCCTCTGACTGCAGGAGAGCACGATACCCATTTGTGCCTGGGTCAGATCGCGGTCCTCCCGCAGATCACGGATTCGTCGGTACAGCACGGTCAAACCTCCTCATGCATGATATGCTTCCATTATAAGATAGCGGAAAATCCGCTATTGACATTTAGCGGAAAATCCGCTAAAATAATAACTACTGCTCTTTGCACAGAAGCATATATCGTGACTTTTTGACAAACGAAAAAGGAGAGAAAGTATATGAAACGAATGCTATCCGTCTTTTTGGCAGTTGTGCTGTTGCTGTCGCTCGTTCCCGCGGGTGCGGTGGAGTTTGCGTTTGAGGCAAAAGCGGCGACGAGCGGGTACTACACCTACACCGTGTCGAACGGCGAAGCCACTATTACCGATGTGAGTGTAGCCATCAGCGGTGATATGGTGATTCCGTCCGCCCTCGGCGGGTATCCTGTGACGAGTATCTGGAGTTTTGCGTTTAGCTGGTGTTCCTCGCTCACCACGGTGACGATCCCCGACAGCGTGACGAGCATTGGAACAGGTGCGTTTATCGGCTGTGACAATCTCGTCGCCATCACGGTTGGCGGTGGCAATACGGTGTATCACAGCGATAGAAACTGTGTGATCCACACGGCAGATAAACGGTTGGTGGTCGGTTGTAGGACCAGTGTGATCCCGTCGGACGGCAGCGTGACGAGCATTGGGGATTATGCGTTTTACGGTACCTCGCTCATGTCGGTGACGATACCGGACAGCGTGACGAGCATTGGGAGAGAAGCGTTTTCTGAGTGCTACCGCCTTGCCGCCATCACGGTGGACGGTGGTAATACGGTGTATCACAGCGACGGAAACTGCGTGATCCACACGGCAGATAAACGGTTGGTGGTCGGTTGTAACACCAGTGTGATCCCGTCAGACGGCAGCGTGACGAGCATTGGGGATTCTACGTTTTTTGGTTGCACCTCGCTCACGTCGGTGACGATACCGGACAGCGTGACGAGCATTGGGAGAGAAGCGTTTTCAGGTTGTACCTGGCTCACCTCGGTGACGATCGGCGACAGCGTGACGAGCATTGGGGAGTTGGCGTTTTCCAATTGCAAGGCGCTCACCGACGTATACTACGGCGGCAGCGAAGCCGACCGTGCCAAGATTACCATTGGTTCGTATAACACTACGCTTACCTCCGCCACGTGGCACTACACTTGCGATCATACAAGCACTACGGTGAGCGGTTACGTTGCGCCGACCTGTACCGAAGACGGGTACACCGGCGACACGGGGTGTGCCGATTGTGATGAGATCATAGTAACGGGCGAAATCATCCCCGCCGCGGGTCATAACTACGGTGACGATAATCTTTGTGGTGTGTGTGGCGAGGACAAATTCTTGTCCTATTACACCTACACCGTGACCGACGGCAAAGCCACCATCACCGGCGTGAATACCGGCATTAGCGGCGACGTGGTGCTTCCCTCCACTTTGGGCGGGTATCCCGTGACGGGCATCGGGTATTCTGCGTTTAAGGGTTGCACCGGGCTTACCGCGGTGACGATTCCGGATAGCGTGACATATATCGGGCAAAGTGCGTTTTACAGTTGTACGGCACTTACAACGATAACCCTTCCCAACAATGCGGAGATCGCAAGTGGTGCGTTTTCGAATACGGCGTACTGCAACGATGCTTCCAATTGGAAAGACGGTGTGCTGTATATCGATCAGCACTTGATCAAAGTTAAGGACACGCTCAGTGGGAGTTATACCGTTATGAGCGGCACCAAAACGATTGCCCGCAATGCCTTTTCTTTCTTTGATCCGGAATTCGATTATTACGGTTGCGCGATCACTTCGCTTACTATTCCCGACAGTGTAACACGTATTGGGGGGGATGCTTTTTGCGGTTGCACCGAACTCGCCGCGGTGTATATGGGAAGCGGCGTAACCAATATTGGAAGTTATGCGTTTTACGATTGTTACCGCCTTACGAACGTTTACTACGGTGGCGGTGCGGCAGACCGTGCCGCTATCACGCTTGGTGAAGAGAACGGCTGGCTTACTGCGGCCACGTGGCATTATGACTACTGCATTCATGCGATCACTGCTCTTGAGGGGGTGGTAGCGGGCACCTGTACTACCGAGGGTTACACGGGCGACACGGTGTGTACGGCGTGCGGAACGGTTCTGGCAGAGGGGGAGACGGTTCCTGCCGATCACGTGTATGACGGGGACGTCTGTCGCTTGTGCGGTGAAACGCGCAATGTCTATGCATGGATCAATATTGATCAGACAACCGGTCAGTTGACGCACGCCAACCTGACAGGTATCGGTGCTCAGGAAGTCTCTCTCGGCGGCACAAGAGATGCGACAGCGATCGGCTCGACAGGGCGATACGGCATCAAATTGGGCAGCAACTGGGGCGGCTTCTGGTTTAACGTTAAGGGCGCACTGGATACCGAAGATGATGTTGTACTCGTGCTTGAGTACTACATTGATCAGGCGGCTCCGACCGGTTCGGTGGTGCGTGTCAATGTCGCCGGCAACGCCGTCTACGGTGTAGAAAGTCACGGGCTGACGGCACAGAAAACAAGTCTGCTTGTTATTCCGCTTTCCGAAGCACAGAAGACGGGATTGAATAACGATACACCGTGTTATGTTACCGGTGCCGGTGCGGCAGGCGTGAACACGTATATTTTGTCGCTTACAATTGCGGATACGCAATTTGCCCACGCGGCAGGCGAAATGCGCACGGCACTGCATGCGGGTATGCTGACGGGCGGTATGCACACAGCGACCAGCGGGGCGGTGGATGCCACCTGTTCGGAGAATGGCTATACCGGTGATACCGTGTGTACCCTGTGCGGTGAGATATTGGCGAAAAATGGCGAAGTCATCCCCACTATAGAACACACCTACGGCGACGATGGCCTTTGTGATGTGTGCGGTGCGGACAAGAGACTGGAATACTACTACACGTATACCGTAAATAACGGAGAAGCCACCATTACCGACGTGGACACTGCCATCAGCGGTGCGGTGACCATTCCGTCCGCTTTGGGTGGGTATCCCGTGACGAGCATTGAAGAGTATGCGTTTGAAAAGTGTCGTTTGCTCACCTCGGTGACGATTCCGGACAGCGTGACGAGCATTGGAGCCTGGGCGTTTAGTGACTGCATTTCGCTTCAGTCGGTGACGATTCCGGGCAGCGTGACGCGCATCGGGGATTTGATGTTTCAAGGTTGTGTCGCGCTCACCTCGGTGACGATTCTGGACGGTGTGACGTACATTGGGAATTATGCGTTTTGGGGTTGTAACGCGCTCACGTTGATAACGATTCCCGACAGCGTGATGTGGATTGGAATGGAGGCGTTTGAGGATTGCGGCGCGCTCACCGACGTATGTTACGGTGGCGATGAAGCGGATCTCGCCAATATGTGGATTTACGACGGGAATGCCGATCTCTTCGGCGCCATATGGCATTACAACTGGTGTAACCACGTCTACGGCAACGACGGCGTTTGCAACCAGTGCGGTGAGGATAAACTGGAATACTACACCTACACCGTGTCAAACGGTGAGGCTACCATCATCGATGTGGACACTGCGATCAGCGGCGCGGTGACCATTCCCTCCACCCTCGGCGGGTATCCCGTGACGAGCATTGGAGGGGATGCGTTTGGAGATTGTCGTTTGCTCACCTCGGTAATCATTCCCGACAGTGTAACAGAGATTGGAAGAGATGCATTTCAGTACTGTACTTCGCTTTTGTCGGTAACGATTCCCGAAAGTGTGAGAAGTATTGGAAGTTACGCCTTTTCCTATAATAAGTCACTTAAGGCTGTCCATATTACGAATCTTACGGCATGGTGCAACATTGATTTTTATGATGAGATAGCCAATCCGCTATCTTGGGGCGAGAAGCTGTACCTAAATGGCGAATTGGTAGAACACCTTACCCTTCCGCAGGGAATAACGGACATTAAAAAGCATACTTTTACCAGTTGCAGCAGTCTGACATCGATTGTTATTCCGGAAGGCGTGGAGAGCGTTGGTGAGGGGGCTTTCTACGGTTGCCACAACGTTTCTATGGTTACACTTCCGGATAGCGTTAAAACAATTGGGAAACAGGCTTTTTGTTACGTCTATCCGAATGTGTATTATGGCGGGGATGCGATTGACCGTGCGAACATATTGATCGGAAGTGATAATGACGACCTCATATACGCCTCATGGCACTATACTTGCAAACACCGTAATACTACACTCGGTAATACGGTGAGTGCTACCTGTACCACCGACGGTTACACGGGCGATACCCTGTGTGTGGATTGTGGTGAGGTGTTGGCGACGGGCGGTGAAATCATCCCGGCCGCGGGTCATAACTTTGGCGATGACAACCTGTGTGATGCCTGCGGTGAGGATACGATGCGGGACTACTACACCGCGACTGTCACCGACGGCAAACTCACCATTACCGACGTGGACACCGCCGTCAGCGGGAAGATTACCATTCCCGCCATGATCGACGGTTGCCCCGTGGTGGCGATCGGCAACAACGCGTTCCGCGATTGTAAGAATATTACGAGCATCACCATTCCCGAAAGTGTTGAGACTATCGGCAATTATGCCTTTAGGGACTGCACGGCGTTGATTGCGGTGTACTATAACGCGACGAACTGCACCGCGGCGGGTGTGAACGCGTACCCCGTGTTTTATGGTTGTACGGCGTTGACTGCCGCCTATATCGGCAAGACGGTTGAAAGCGTGCCGCCGCGCCTGTTCCGTGAGGTGACGGCGCTGACCACCGTATATCTTACGAAGAACACCGCGACCATCGGCGCGAACGCGTTCTATCTGTGCGGCAACTTAAGTAGTGTGCATTTCGTCGGCACGGCGGGTGAATTTGCCGCTGTGGACGTGAAGTCCTACAATACCGACCTCACGAACGCGACCTTCGCGTATAACGCGCCGTGCTTTGACGGGCACGAGTGGACGGCGGAATGCGACGAATTGTGCGAGTTCTGCGGTGCCACACATGTGACGGTGCACACGAACGTGGTGGAGGATGCGGCAAAAGCCCCCACCTGCACCGAAACGGGCTTGACGGCGGGCAGCCACTGCGAAGCGTGCGGCAACGTATTCGAAAAACAAAACGTGATCCCCGCTCTCGGTCATACGTGGGACGAGGGGACGGTCACGGTGGAGCCGACGTATGAGGCGTGCGGGTATCGCCGCGTGACCTGCACCGCGTGCGGTGCGACCGAACTTTTGGAGGTTCCGCCGCTGACCCGTGCGGAAGTGCGCGATGGTTATTACTACTACGACGGCGTGAAAGTGCCGAACGCGGGTCTGGTGAAGATTCACAATGATTACTATTACGTGTTGGCGGGGGCGAAAGTGAAGACGGGGCGGTACTCGGTCTTCAATACCAACGGTTTGGATATTCCGAGCGGTATTTACTACTTCTTCCCCGACGGTAAGATGAATCTTGAGCGCGGTGTGTACGACAACTACTATTACAACGATCAGGGTAAGTCCGAAGCGTATGCGGGCCTCATCGAGTGGAACGGCGCGAAGTACTACGTGAACGACGGCGGTAACGTGACGACGGGACGTTACTTCATCTCGAAGTTGAACGATCTGCTGCCGAAGGCGCGTGCGTACACCTTCTATCCCGATGGTAAGATGCTGGAAGAGACCCGTATCTACGGCGACGGCTTCTACTATGAGAACGGTATCCGCGTGCCGTATGCGGGTATGGTTCAGTACGAAGGCCACTGGTACTATGTCTCCGATAATGCAGCGTACGTGAAGAACAAGCAGCAGATTCTCGTGAACGTGAACAACAGCGGTTTGGCGAAGAATGCGCGTTGCTACTTCGACGAGAACGGTCATATGGTGACCAACAAGGTCGTGAACGGCAAGTATTACGACGAGACCGGTGCAGCACCGAGCTATGCGGGCGTTGTGAAGGCAGTGGACGGTAAACTCTACTACGTGGGCGGCACCCATGGTGCGCTGCGTAAGAGCGCGACGTTCACCATCAGTGCGGCGAAGACCAACGGTCTGTGCGCGGCAGGCAAGTACACGGCGGATGAAAACGCCGTGTTGACTCCCGCGGCATAATGGCGTAAATGTACGGGCGGCAACCTGCCACCCGCCGACGGCGAAACATAACAACAAGGGTACACGAGCAATCGTGTACCCTTGTTGTTATGTGTTTGGTCGTGGAACGGGACGATGTGGGCATCGTCCCCTACAATGTACGCCGCGGGTTGGTACGCGGTCGCGGACCGTTTCTCGCGCACATACCCTCTCAAACGGACATACACTGTCATGCGGACAAAGTCTGCGCGGCATGATTAAACGGCCGATAAATCGGTTACACTACGGTTACCGATTTCGATAAAGGTGTGATTCGTGTGATTGTCCACAGAGGGGATATATATTACGCCGACTTGAGTCCCGTGGTCGGCTCGGAGCAGGGCGGTATCCGCCCCGTGCTGATCGTGCAAAACGACGTGGGAAACCGTTTCAGCCCCACCGTCATTGCTGCCGCCATCACCAGTCAAAAAGACAAAGCCAAACTGCCTACTCACATTCAACTGCGCTCGGAGGGGAGTGGGCTCGCGCGGGATTCCATCGTGCTGCTCGAACAGATACGCACGCTGGACAAACGGCGGCTGAAAGAACACATGGGACGGCTGGACGAGCAGTCGATGTCCCGCATCGACCAGGCACTCCAGATCAGTTTCGGGCTCGATACCGAACGATAAACAACCAAGAACTGTCGCGTTGCGTCTGTAATGCGGCAGTTTTTTGTGCGAACGTGTGTCAAACAGCGACAAAAACGGCAACGATGGTGTAGTATACTGGGCGTATCTGTTGACCCTACCGAAAAACAAAAGCAGTGTTTGTGCATAGTAAACAAATAGATTTCAAACAATCACAAAAAAATACTGTTTTTAACCAATTTCCCCCTTGAAATTTTTGGTAATATCTGTTACAATGTACTCGGATTATTATGTCTGTGCGGTATTTGCACGGATCAAAGAAAGGGAGCGACCAATTCATGTACCGTAAACAGGAATGTGTGGCGATGTTGCTTGCGGGCGGACAAGGCAGCCGTTTGTATGCCTTGACACGCAATATCGCCAAACCTGCCGTACCGTACGGCGGCAAGTACCGTATTATTGACTTTCCGCTGTCCAACTGCACCAATTCGGGTATCGACACGGTGGGCGTGCTCACCCAGTATCAGCCGCTCGAATTGAACGACTATATCGGCGCGGGTGAGCCGTGGGATCTCGACCGCACGGGTGCGGGCGTGCACGTGTTGCCGCCGTATCAGCGTAATGCGGGTGCGGATTGGTACAAAGGTACCGCCAATGCGATCTATCAAAACATAAACTTCATCGAGCGGTATTCACCCGAATATGTGTTGGTGCTGTCGGGCGACCATATCTATAAGATGGATTATTCCAAGATGATCGCCGAACACAAGAAGAACAACGCCGACTGCACCATCGCGGTCATTGAGGTGGAAATGTCCGAGGCTTCCCGTTTCGGTATTTTGAACACCAACCCCGACGGCTCGATCTACGAGTTTGACGAAAAACCTGCTGTGCCGAAGAGCAATTTGGCGTCGATGGGCATCTACGTCTTCACGTGGGACAAGATGCGCAAGTACTTAACCGAGGATGAGGCAGACCCGAATTCTTCGAACGACTTCGGTAAAAACGTGTTGCCGACCATGCTCGCAGCGGGCGAGCGGATGTTTGCCTACCGTTTTGAGGGGTATTGGAAGGATGTCGGTACCATCGACAGTTTGTGGGAGTCGAACATGGATCTGCTCGACCCGCACGTGCCGCTGGATCTGGACGATCCCACGTGGCGCATTTACGCCCGCAGTGCGGGATCGCCTCCGCACTGGGTCGGACCGCACGCTCACGTGCAGAACAGCATGATCTCGGAAGGCGGCGTCATCGAAGGCGACGTGGATTTCTCGGTGCTGTTTTCGGACGTGACGGTGGAGGAGGGCGCTTCGGTGCGTGACTCCATCCTGATGCCGGGCGCGGTCGTGAAGAAGGGCGCGTGCGTGCAATACGCCATCTTGGCGGAAAACGCCGTCGTGGAGGAGGGCGCCGCGGTCGGTGCCCGTCCCGAAGATATGGAAAATACGGACGACTGGGGGGTCGCGGTGGTTGCCTCGGGCATCACCGTCGGCGCGGGTGCCGCGGTGCCCGCGAAAGCGATGCAAGAAAGCGATGTCCCCGCAAAGGAGGTGAGCGGCAATGCGTAACATGAACGTTTTAGGTTTGGTATTCCCCAATCAGCACGACGCGTGCCTCGGCGGTCTTACCACCCACCGCTCGCTCGGCTCGGTGCCGTTCGGTGCCCGTTACCGTTTGATCGACTTCGCGCTGTCCAATATGGTCAACGCGGGTATCAGTAAGGTCGGCCTTGCGACCAAGAGCAACTATCAGTCGTTGATGGACCATCTGGGTACCGGCAAGCCCTGGGATCTCGACCGCAAAAACGGCGGTTTGTATTTCCACCCGATGCACATGTCGGATGCGGCGTACAGCGGGCGTATTGCTCCGTTGTACGAGATGCGTCTGTTCCTGCGCCGCTCGCAGGAGGACTATGTGCTGATGACCGATTGCGACACGGTGGGTAACTTCGATTACGCCGCCTTGATCGATCGCCATATCGAAAGCGGTGCGGACGTAACGGTCGGCTACCGCGTGGGTAAACCGCCCCGCCGCGAGGACAATCTCCTCTTGACGGTGGACGGCGACCGTCTGTGCGATCTGTGCATCGGCGGGGGAGAAGGGGAGACCGCGTACGGTATCGGTCTCTACGTTATCCGCCGCGACCTGTTGCTCCGCTTGGTGGAGGAGGCATACAGCCGCAATCAAGGCAACTTCGAGCGGGATATCCTGCAACAGCGGCAGAACGAGTTGAAGCTGTGCGGGTACGAACTTACCGAATACGCCGCCACGGTGTATTCCCTGGCGAGTTATTTTGAAGCCAATATGGCGTTGCTCGACCCTGCAGTGCGCCGTCAGGTGTTCCTGCCCGAACGACGTATCTACACGAAGGTGCGCGACTGCGCGCCCGCACAGTACGGTCTGCACTCCGCGGTGTCGGATTCGCTGGTGGGTGACGGTGCGATCATCGAAGGCTCGGTCACCCGTTCCATCGTGTTCCGCGATGCGGTGGTCGGCCCCGGTGTGACACTGACCGACTGCATCATTATGCAAGGCAGTGAGATCCGCGCCGACGCGAAACTCGGCTACGTCATTTGCGACAAGAACGTGCAGGTGTGCGACGCCGCCTCCTTGCAGGGTGTGGCGCATTATCCCGTTTACGTGAAAAAGGATATGAAGATCTAAGAAGGGGTGTCATAATGAAGGTTTTATACGCGACCAGTGAAGCGCGTCCGTTTGCGGCGTCGGGCGGTCTGGCAGACGTGGCAGGCTCGCTGCCGCAGGCGATCCGCGCTCGTTTGGTGGGTTGCCGCGTGGTGATGCCGCTGTATGAATCGGTGCCTGAAGAGCTGCGCGAACAGATGCGTTTCGTCACTAGTTTTTCGGTGCCCGTTTCGTGGCGTCGTCAGTATTGCGGCGTGTTTGAAGCACGTTCGGGCGGTGTGGTCTATTATTTGCTGGATAACCAGTACTATTTCAAGCGCGCGGGGCTGTACGGGCATTACGACGATGCCGAGCGTTTCGCCTTCTTCTCGCGGGCGATTTTGGAACTCATCGACCACATCGACTTCCGTCCCGACATCATTCACTGCAACGATTGGCAAACGGGTCTGACCCCCGTGTACTATAATCTGTTCTACGCGAGCCGTCCGGGGTATGAGAATATCCGCACGGTGTACACCATCCACAACATCCAGTATCAAGGCAAATACGGTATGGAGATACTGGGTGACGTGTTCGGCATTCCCGAATATGCCGCCTCGCTGGTGGAGCAGGATGGCTGTGTCAATCTGATGAAAGGCGGTATTGAAGCCGCCGACAAGGTCACCACCGTCAGCCCGACCTATGCGATGGAGATCTGCGACCCGTGGTTCTCGTTCGGGCTGGATTCCATCTTGCGGGCACGCGGATGGAAACTCGCAGGTATCTTGAACGGTATCGACGTGGATTCCTACAACCCCGCGACCGACGGTGTCATCGCACAAAATTACACGGCGGAGGATCCTGCGGGCAAGGCGGTCTGCAAGGCGGCGTTGCAAAAGGAGTTGGGTCTGCCCGTTATGGCGGACGTTCCGCTTATTGTGATGGTCACCCGCTTGGTGTCGCATAAGGGTTTGGATCTCGTCAAATACGTTCTTGACGAACTGCTGCAAGAACCCGTTCAGGTGGCGATCCTCGGTTCGGGCGACTGGGCGTACGAGACATTCTTCCGCGAGATGCAGGCGCGGTATCCCGACAAATTCTGCTTCTACGAAGGTTTCGTGCCCGACCTCGCGCGCCGTTTCTATGCGGGCGGCGACATCTTCTTAATGCCGTCCAAGAGCGAGCCGTGCGGTCTCGCACAGATGGTCGCTTGCCGCTACGGCGATCTCGTGGTGGTGCGTGAAACGGGCGGTCTGAAAGACTCCATTACCGATTGCGGTGACGGTGAAGGCATCGGTTTCACCTTCAAGACCTACAACGCGGGGGATATGCTGAACGCCATCCACCGCGCACTGGGTGTCTACCGTTCGGCGGAAGACTACACCGCCGTGCGCCGCCGCGCGATGGAGACCGATTTCAGCTGGGGTAAGTCGGCGAATGAGTATATCCGTATGTACAAATCCCTCACCAAGCCCGAATAAATTTTACGTGCAATAAGGTGTCAAACGGCTGTCAATATGCAGAAAGCATAATTGATAGCCGTTTTCCTTTTCTTGCACGCAAAATTTTTGGATTTCGGCAATAAGGCGTCAAGTGGCTGTCAATAGGCAAAAAGCATAATTGACAGCCGCTTTCCTTTTCTTGCACGCCCGCTGTTGTATATGGTATGCCCATCGTAGGGCACGGCGTTTACGACGTGCCGCAATGCGGGGTTACACGGTTGGGCGTATTGCGGGTGCGTAACACAAATTTTGCGGTCGGTCGTGTAACGGTGCGTCGGCAAGCGCCGCACCCTACGAATTGCACAAACTTTGGGTCAGCCTTCGTAGGGACAGCCGTCCTCGACTGTCCGCGAGGGTGAGATGCGGACGCGCGTCCTTACTACCCCTCCGATTTTCGGTCGCTTTCACGACCGAAAACCACCTCCCCTGACAAGGGGAGGCGAGGTTCGATGTTCACCCTACACAAAAAAGCATTTACAAATTTGGCCAAAAAAACGAATGCGAAACGATTGCAGGGCAACGAAGGAATATGCTATACTACATGTGTATCTTAATCAAAAGGAGAAACCCTATGAAACGGATCTTGGCTTTCTTTTTGGCGTTCGTTCTCGTCGTGGCGAGCGGTGCCGTGGGCGTGTCGGTCGGGGCAAAGACCGCTGCTCTCGGTGACGTGAATGCCGACGGCAAGGTGGATTCCACCGACGCCCGTTTGGTGCTGCAATATGCGGTGAAGAAGATCGCGTCGTTGGACGTGCCTGAAGCGGCGGACGTGGACGGTAGCGGCACAGCGGATTCCACCGACGCTCGCTTGATCCTGCAATACGCGGTGAAGAAGATCGACAAATTCCCTGCAGACGAACAGGAGGATACGTCGGGCATCATCTCGCCCAACAGTGAGGCGGCGGGCAGACCCTTTGCTACGCCGGATGAACTGGAAGGGGACGGCCCTCCCGTTGTGGAAGGGACGACCGCGCACTTCGGCTACTTTGCACTTACGACGGAGTTGAATGCAGGACTGCCCTTCAACGTGGCACTGTACGATGGCGGGGATAGCCTCACGGCGGTGTTACCCGCAGGCGTGGATACCACCGCGCTGATCCCGACCTTCACCTATTACGGCAAGTCGGTCACGGCGAGCGGTGCAACGGTGCAGTCGGATATCACGGTGCTGGATCTTTCCGCCCCGCTCGTGTTGACGCTCACGTCGCAAAACGGCACGTCCCACGAGGTGACGGTGAAGGTGCAAACGCTCGACACCGGTCTGCCGTCGATGGCGGTCACCTTGAACGGGTACGTGGGTGCCGACGCCATTCAAAAGGAAGAATACACCGCGGGTAACTTCTATCTCGGCGGCGGCGACAGCGCCGTGTGCGATTACGCGCAGGAGACTCCCGTGCTGGTGGCGTGCACCATCAAGGGCCGCGGCAACTCCAGTTGGCTGTTGGATGAGAAAAAGAGTTATACGCTGAAATTGGATAAGAAGACCGCGCTCTTGGATATGGCGGCTTCCAAAAACTGGGCGTTGGTGGCAAACTACGAAGATAAGACCTTGCTCCGTAATGCGATGGGGTACTACTTCGCCACGGCGGCGGGTGTGCCGGTCGTGATGCAGGTGCGTCCCGTGGATATGTGGATCGACGGGGAATATTGGGGTACCTACAACCTCACCGAAAAGATCGAGATCGAACCCGACCGCGTGAACATCACCGACGTGGAAAAACCGACCGACAAGAATTTTGTGGATCTTCCGGCGGATCAAGTCGGCTACCTTTTGGAATTTGACGCGCACGTGGTGGAGACCAACGCGGGCGGTCTGCTCGAAAACGTCGGCGTGTTTAACCCGTATGATGAGGCAACGTGGGAGGAACTTGCCAAAGTCGGCTGGAAACGGTACGAATGCGATTACTTCCATTATGCAGCAGACACGGAAGCGATGGATTACGTCTTCTATAACCCTGAAACCGACGAGACTTTCTTCAAACTTCCCTTCCTCGGCAAATGGGTGACGGTGAAAAAGCCCTCCACCGAAAACCTGAATCACAACCCTGCCATGCGGGAGTACATCTTCCAAAAGGTGCGCGAGTTGGATTCTGCATTAGAGGCGAACAACCACAACGTTATCTATGACATGCTGGACCTCGATTCTTTCGCCGCGTGGGCACTGGTGCAGGAGATGATGGACAACACCGACTCCACCTTCCACTCAAGCGTATATATGTATATGGACGTGGACGGCCAGTTCACCTTCGGCCCCGCGTGGGACTTCGACCGTTCGTCGGGTAACTGCTCGTACTGGGATAACAAGAACGTGGGCAACGTGCTGAACTCCCGTTGGTGCTGGGCGGCGTTTAACACCGACAACGGCCGTGCCGCCTTGCAGCGTGCGTGGCAGACCTTCACGGTGAACACGCTGGATTGGTACGACGTCTTTGAAGACTATCAACAACTGATCGAGAAGAGTCGCATCTACAACTTCGAGCGGTGGGATATTCTGAAAAAACATATTCTTTACAATCAAGAAAGTTTGACCGACGAGACGATGCTCTCCTTCTATGAGGGCGAGGAATATCAACTGTTCATTGACCATTTGAGCGGATGGCTGACCGGTCGTATGAATAAGATGAATCAGGAATACAAAAACCGTTTCCCGCGATAATAAAAAAGACCCGTTCACGGAACGTTCCGCGAACGGGTCTTGCTTTATCCCTGTTCGTCCAGCGTCAATTCAAACGCGGGCAGGAATTCTTCTAAAAAACAATCGGCGGCGGGGAGTTTCATCCCGCGTATCGCCGCCTCCAACGTGCGGCGGGCACTGGCAAATTCGCGGTTGCCCTGCCCCAGTTCTTCCACGCATTTCAAGAGGGCGGAAATTTTGTCCGCCGCTTTTACGATGCGCGCTTCTTCGCTCGTCTCGTCGGGCAACAAAAGCGGGCGGTAGACCTCCTGTAAATCGTCGGGCAACATCCCAAGCAACTTTTCCGCCGACAACTGCTCGACTTGTCGGTAGGCGCGGCGGATATCCTCGTTATCGTATTTCACGGGGGTGGGCATATCCCCTGTGAAGATCTCGGGTGCGTCGTGATACATCGCCTGCAACACGCACTGTTCGACGTTGACCTGCCCGCCGAAACGGCGGTTGTGCAACTCAGCCAGTGCGTGCGCCAAAAGAGCCACATCAAAGGAATGCTCGTGTACCGATTCTGCACGGGTGTTGCGCATCAGCGCCCAACGGGAAATGTATTTCATACGTGCCAAAACGGCGTAAAATTGATCGTTCATAACGAATCCTCCAACATATAGCAACCATCGCGCCTCCCTTGCCTAAAGGGAGAGGGACCGCCGTCAGGCGGCGGAGGGATAGGATACCACATCCCCCGGGAATTCCAGTATACCACACCGCGGTGTCCTGCGCAACCGAAAAATTTTAAATTTTAGTGCGCTAATGTGCTAATTGGGTATTGCATTATCATAAAAGGTGTGGTATAATGTGGCAAACGTTCCCGAAAAGGGATAAATTTTGAAAGAAGGTTTTTGTTATGAAACGGATGTTGGCTTTGGTAATGGCAGTGGTGCTTTGCTTCGGTATGATGGCGTTTGCAGGCTGCGGTAAAAAGAACGTGCTGAAGGTCGGTATGACCGAGTACGATCCCATGAACTACAAGGATGACAAGGGTGAGTGGACGGGTTTTGACACCGAGTTCGCACAGAAAGCGGCGAAGGATCTGGGGTACGACGACGTCGAATTCATCATCATTGACTGGGACAACAAGTTGAACGAGTTGGAATCCGGCGCGATCGACTGCATCTGGAACGGTATGACCATCACCGATAAGATCAAGGCGGGCGCCGACGTGACCGATCCGTACGCGAAGAACGCGCAGGTCGTGGTCGTGAACAAGGATCTGAAGGCGACCTATACGGCGGATACGCTGAAGACCTTGAAGATCGCGGTGGAAAACGGCGGCGCGGCGGCAGGTATTCTGGAAGAGATGAATATTTCGTTCACCCCCGTGAAGACGCAGATCGATGCACTCACCGAAGTGAAGTCGGGCGCATCGCAGGCTTGCCTCATCGATATCACGATGGCGAACAATATGCTGGTCGAAGGCGGCAACTACGCGAATTTGGTCGTGGCGGAAGAACTGGCGGAAGAAGAGTACGGTATCGCCTTCAAGAAGGGCAGCGAACTCACCGTGAAGATGAACGAGATCATCAAGAACTACAAAGCGGACGGCACGCTCGAAGCGTTCGGTAAGAAGTACGACGTGGCGATCGCCGACTGATTCTCTGTAAAATCAAGAAGGAACGTCGCATAAAGGCGTTTGCACAAACGAAAAAACGAAGCCTGCCTCCCCTTGCCGAGGGAGGTGGGTTTTTCGTGGCAAAAGCCGCGAAAAAGGCGGAGTGACAGTGCAACCCGATCGCGTGCGGCAGTTTCTTTCACGAAAGGAAACTATTCCCTATGTTCTGGACAGTAACTCTGGAATTGCTGCGTGGCTTTGCCAAAACGCTGGAGTTGTTTGCACTCACGCTGGTGTTCTCGCTGCCGCTCGGTCTGATCATCAGTTTCGGCTCCCGCAGTAAATTTTTGCCGCTTCGTTGGCTTTGCCGCTTCGTGGTGTGGGTCATCCGCGGCACACCCTTGATGTTGCAACTGATCGTGGTGTTCTACGTGCCGGGCATGGTCGGTGTGTGGGCGCGCGAGCAGGCAGTCGGCAACTGGTTTATCAACTGGCTGGCTACCTGGCAGGTGATCGACCGCTTTATGGCGGCGGTTATCGCGTTCATCATCAACTACGCCTGCTACTTCAGCGAGATCTTCCGCGGCGGTATCGAAAGCGTGTCGGTCGGTCAGTACGAAGCGGGTCAGGTACTCGGTATGACCCGTCGGGATATCTTTTTCCGTGTGACCTTGTTGCAGGTGGTGAAGAACATCCTGCCCCCAATGAGCAACGAGATCATCACGCTGGTGAAGGACACCTCGCTTGCCCGTACCATCAGTGTGCTGGAGATCATTTGGTGCGCGGATAACCTGACCAAACAGCAAGGCATTTTGTGGCCGCCGTTTTATGCGGGCGTCTTCTTCCTGCTGTTTACCGGTCTCTTGACGGTGATCTTCCGTCAGTGTGAAAAACGGCTCAGCCGTTGGCAGTGAGGAGGGGTGACGTATGGCGTTTTTGGAAGTAAACGGAGTGTCGAAGTCCTACGGTCAAACGGCGGTACTGCGCGACATCTCCTTCTCTATCGAGAAAGGCGACGTGCTGGCCATCATCGGCTCTTCGGGCAGCGGTAAGACGACCCTGCTTCGATGCCTCAACTCACTCGTTACCCCCGATAGCGGCACCGTTGCGGTGAACGGTGAGGTGTTGATCGACGCTGCCGCCCCCGCCCCGTCGGATGCCGAACTGCGCCGTCGGCGGTTGCATTTCGGGTTGGTGTTTCAACAGTTTAATCTGTTTCCGCAATATACCGTGATGCAAAACCTCACGCTGGCACCTACGCTGGCGCTGAAAGAGGAATTGCGTGCTTTGCCGCGTGCCGAGCGGCACGCCGAGCGGGATCGCCGTATGGGCGAGATCAACGCCCGCGCCGAAGCGTTGCTTCGCCGCGTGGGACTGGAAAATCGCCGCGATGCGTATCCGTGCGAACTGTCGGGCGGTCAGCAACAGCGGGTCGCCATCGCCCGCGCACTGGGGATGGACCCCGACGTGCTCTGTTTTGACGAGCCGACCTCGGCACTCGACCCCGAACTCACGGGCGAAGTGCTGCGCGTGATCCGCGGCCTGAAGGGGGCGGACAGCACGATGGTGGTGGTCACCCACGAAATGGAGTTTGCCAGAAGCGTGGCGGACGTGGTCATCTTTATGGCGGACGGCGTGATCGCCGAAATGGGTGCGCCCGAAGAACTGTTCGGCAATCCCCAAACCCCGCAGCTGAAGCATTTTTTAAGCCGCGCGGAGGAAACGGTATAAGGCAGGGCGCCCGCTGCGAGAAGTCGGTATAAACCCCGTGTGGTTTGCCCAATAGGACAAGCAGTCCGCACACGGAAAAGTTTATAGAAAAACAAGGGAAAGCGATTCGCTTTCCCTTGTTTCCGTTTAAAGCCGTTATTTCAGCAACGCTTCGACCGCATCCACGGCAGGGTCGATCTCTTCGCACACCACGCGTTCGATCTCGCCTTCGTCGCACAAGCGGACGACGGTGATGTTAGGGATACGGAGTAAAATGCCGTCGGGCGTGCCTACGATCTCCACGGTATCGTCTTTTGCAAGTTGATACATTTTTCGTATTTCGGACGGTAGGGTTATGCGCCCAAGATTGTCAATATGACGGGGGATTCCAATGATTGTCATAATATTCCTCTTTTCTCGTTAGCGTATAGCATTAAATCTATGCTATACGCTTATATTACTCCGCAAAAAATGAAAAAGCTGTCGAAAAAAGGGGAGACAAAAAGTTTTTTGAAAAAAGAAGCGGAAGATGCCGAACATCTTCCGCTAAGTATATGATCATAAAGTTCGTAAATAGGCATCCAGTATTTCTGCTGCACCTTTGCGTTGTTTTGGTGTCAAACCCTCCAACTTTTGTGTGATTTCGTCATATACAAAAGATTTTCCGGAACTGACTTCGTCGCGTAAAAGGTAGTCGGCGGAGACGTTCAGAGCTTCAACGATTTTGGTGAAAATTTTTAAACTCGGCATTTTGATACCGCGTTCGATCTCGCCAAGATACATAACGCCGATATCTGCCTTTTCCGCCAAAGCCTCTTGTGTAAAACCGGCACCGTTTCGAGCTTCTCGCACGCGCCTTCCGAGTTCTACTTTGTCCAAGTCCTCATCCCCCAAGCAAATAGCACTACTTCTATGTTATTAGTATATGGAAAATGAGATCGTTTTTGAATAAGCAAATAGAGTTGAAATAACGCTATTTGCTAATGTTTGTTGAGGTTTTATTGGAATTGCCTTTACAAAGTGCCCGTTACGCTACACCCGTCACGACAATACTCGTCGTGGCTTACGATCGCCAAAGAAAAAGCGGGGCGAAATTTCGTCCCGCTTTTTAGAGCCGTTATTTCAGCAACGCTTCGACCGCATCCACGGCAGGGTCGATCTCTTCGCACACCACGCGTTCGATCTCGCCTTCGTCGCACAGACGGGCGATATCCGCGTTGATGGGCAGTTCCGCAAGCACCGGAAGGCCCATGCCTTCGGCGGCTTCGCGGAATTTCTCCATCGAGCCGAACACGTCGATACGGCGGCCGCAATCGGGGCAGACCACACCGCTCATATTCGCGACCATACCTACCACGGGGATCTCCATCATATCCGCCATCTTATACGCCTTATCCACCACCATCTGCACCAACGCCTGCGGGGTGGAGACGATGACGGTCGCATCCACGGGCAGGGACTGATACACCGTGATCGGCACGTCACCCGTGCCCGGCGGCATATCGATCAGCAAAACGTCCAACTCGCCCCACACCACGTCGGTCCAGAACTGGGTGACCGCACCCGCCAGCACGGGACCGCGCCACACCACGGGTTGCGTCTCGTTTTCGAGAAGCAGGTTGATGGACATCACCTTGATCTCCATGTGGGTCTCGGCGGGCAGAATGCCCATCGGCGAGCCTTTGGCTTTGTGGACAAGACCGAACGCCTTCGGGATGGACGGACCGGTGATGTCGGCATCCAGCACGCCCACTTTGTAACCGCGGCGGGCAAGCATCACGGCAAGCAGTGCGGTGACGGAGGATTTGCCCACGCCGCCTTTGCCGCTGCTGACAGCGATCACTTTTTTGATCTGACTGTACTCGTTCAGCTTGGCGTGGGGGTCACGCTCGGCACAGTTTTGACTGCAGGAACTGCAATCGTGCGTACATTCACTCATTGAAAAGACTTCCTTTCTTTATTTCATCCAATATTTGCGGTCGAGACTGCGGTATTGGATCGCTTCGGCAATATGCGGAGTGTCCAGCACCTCACTGCCGTCCAAGTCGGCAATCGTGCGCGCCACCTTCAACAGACGGTCGTACGCGCGGGCGGACAGCCCCAAACGGTCGAATGCACCGCCGAGAAGAGCGGTGGCACCCTCGGTCAGCGGACAGAGGGCCTTCAAAAGGTCGCTCGGAATTTGCGCGTTGCAGGTAAGCCCCGCGGCACCTGCCGCGGCAAACCGCTTTCGCTGTACTTCGCGGGCGGCGTTGACGCGCACGCGAATAGCGGCGGAACTTTCCGCCTTTTGCTTTTGCGAAAGCTGGGTAAACTCCACGGGCGGCACGTCGATGTGCAGGTCCACGCGGTCGAGCAGAGGCCCCGAAATGCGGGAAAGATACTGCCGTGCCGCCGTGGTACTGCAGGTACACGGACGGGTGGGATGCCCGAAAAAGCCGCAGGGGCACGGGTTCATCGCCGCCACCAGCATAAATGAGCAGGGATAGGTCAGCGAAGACGCCACGCGGGAGATGGTGACCTTACCGTCTTCAAGCGGTTGCCGTAAGCATTCCATCGCACTGCGGGAGAACTCGGGCAACTCGTCCAAAAACAGCACCCCGTGATGCGCGAGCGACACCTCGCCCGGACGGGGCACGGTGCCGCCGCCCACCAACCCTGCCGAGGAGATGTTGTGGTGGGGCGAGCGAAACGGGCGGGCGGTCAAAAGACCGATGCCGCCGGGAAGAGTGCCCGCCACCGAGTGGATCTTGGTGGTCTCCAGTTGTTCTTCCCGCGTCATATCGGGCAGAATGGAAGGCAGGCGTTTTGCCAACATACTTTTGCCCGAGCCGGGCGGACCTATAAGCAAAATATTGTGTCCGCCTGCCGCGGCGATCTCCATCGCACGGCGTGCCGCCGTTTGCCCCATCACATCCGCAAAATCGGGGAGCGGCAGTGCGGGCGGGGGCGGCATATCCGCCGCCGTCAGCGGAGCTATCGGCGTGTCGCCCACCAGATGATGGATCAACTGCAACGCCGTTTCCACGGGATAGACGGCAATGCCGTCCACCACCGCACCTTCGGCGGCCGTGGCGGCGGGTACGAACACGTGACGGATGCCGTGATCTCTGGCGGCGATCACCATCGGCAATACGCCGTGTACGGGGCGTACCTCCCCCGTGAGGGAAAGCTCGCCCACGAAGGCGTGATCCTCACCGATCAGCGGCAGCTGATTGCTGGCACACAAGAGGGCGAGCAACAGCGGCAGGTCGTAGACCGAGCCGTCCTTGCGGACGTCGGCGGGCGCCAAATTCACCGTGATACGGCTGACGGGATAGGTGAAACCGCTGTTTTTGAGAGCGGCACGCACGCGATCGCGGGATTCTTTGACCGCCGGGCCGGGTAAGCCGACCACGTCAAACCCCGGAAGGCCGCCCGACAGATCAGCCTCGACTTCCACCATAAATCCGTGGATACCCGAAAGCCCCATGCTTTTCAGTCTTGCAAACATCCCGTCACCTGCTTTCTGTGCGGCGGACGGCGGCGCGAAGCAGGAAACGCACCCATTTGTATACTTCCGCCGCAAGCCACAACACGGCAAGCAGTATACCGACCGTGCGCCACGCGTCGGCGGTGAGTGCGGAAAGTCCGAGCAGTGCGCCCAGTGCGGGCACGGTGAGCGGAAGCAGGAACAGTGCCGCCGACACCACCGTTGCAAACCACGCCCACGGGGCGTGGAACAGGCGGGTGAAGGGGACGGGCACCGTGGAACGGGCGATCAAGAACAGTACCGTTTGCCCGAGGGTCAGCATCGCCGCCGCGGCGGGAACGCCCGCGGCGTACTGTGCGATCAGTGTCAGCACACACAGTACCGCACCGCTCGCCGCCGACGAGAACACGCCGTGGGCAAAGAGTCCTTCCCGTTTGGTGCGCGGCGCTTGCTTCATCGTGTCGTGCTGTGCCACCTCACGCCCGAGCGCCGCGGTGAGCAGCAGCGAGGATACGCCCCCCGTCCACAAAAGTGCGGCGGGGGAGAGCGGTGACACACCGAACAGCAAGAGTGCGAGCAGTGCCGTCAAGATCAGTGAAAGCAGATGCGCGAGACGGATACCCACCGTTTTGCGCAGATTGATAAAGACGGTACGTCCCGCGCACACGGTCGCGACCAAGGTGGAGAAACGGTCGTCGGTCAGCACCAGGTCGGCGGTGGAGGTGGCGATCTCCGCACCGCCCCGCGCCATACCGCAGCCGATCTCGGCTTCGCGCAGGGCGGGAACGTCCTCGGCACCCTCGCCCGTTACCAGCACGGGCAGTGAGCGGTCTTGCCAGATCTTCACCAACCGTTGTTTGTCGGCAGGGGAGATACGGGAGTAGACGCAGCAGCGTTTTGCCACCGCGACCAGCGCGTCGTCGGGCATATCCTGCAGTTCGCGCCCGTCGATGGCCTGGTCGCGGTCGGTCAGCAGACCGGCGCGCCGTGCCGCCGCCGTGGCGGTGAGCAGGCTTTCGTTGGTAAACAGCACGGTGCGCACACCCGCTTGCCGTGCGGTGGCGACCGCTTTGTTGACGTCGTCGTACAGCGGGTCGGACAGACCGAGCAGCCCTAAGAAGGTGAGGTCACGTTCCAACTCCTCGGCGTAACATTCGGTGGGGGCTTCGGGAATGGTGCGATACGCCACTGCCAACACGCGCAACGCTTCCGCACACATAAATTCTTCCGATTCGGTGATATCCTCGGGCAGGTCACGACACAGCGGCAACAGGTCGGCAGGCGCACCCATCGAGATGACCAGATTGCGTCCGTCCACCAAATGCACCACCGTCATACGCCGACGGTCGGGGTCAAACGGCACCTCACCCAGCCGCGGGAAGGAAGCGGCAAGGTCCGAAAGATCGGTGCCGTGCATGCGCGCGTAATCCAGCACCGCTTGCTCGGTGGCGGTGGGAACGCGTCCGCTGCACAGCGCCGCCATCTGGATGAGGGTGTGCAGGTCTTCGGGCGGACGGTTGTGATCGAGTTTTATCATACGCCCGCCGGTATACGCTCGCACGAGAGTCATGGCGTTTTGCGTGAACGAGCCCGTCTTGTTGGTACACAAAACGGCAGTACGTCCCAACTCCTCCGTAACCGAAGGGCGGGAGACCACCGCCCCGTGTCTTGCCATTTTGCGCACCGCCACCGTCACCACCGAGGAGGCGAGGGCGGGCAGTTCTTCGGGCAACACCGCCACCGCCAGCGCGAAACCGAGCAGCAGGGCTTCCAATACGCCGATGTCTGCGAGCAGGGCGGCGAGTGCCACCAGTAAGCAGGCGGCAAACACGGGGGTAGCCAGTTTTTCACCGAGGCGGGCCACCGTCGCCTGCATCGGCAGGGAGGCGTCCTTTTCCTCCTCGCGCAACAAGGCTTGTTTGCCCGCTTCGGTAGCCGAGGCGGTTGCGGTCACCACCGCCAGCGCCCGCCCGCGTAGGATCGCACAGCCGGCATACAGCATATTGGCGCGTGCCGTGAGCGGCGCAATGGCGTGTACGGTGGCGGCGGCGTTCTTTTCGATCGGCAACGCATCCCCCGTCAGCGAGGATTCGTCGCAGTGCAGTTCAAACGCTTCAAGAAGGCGGCAATCGGCGGGGATCAGTTCGCCCGCAGACAGTTCCACGATATCACCTGCCACCAACGAGGCGGCAGACACGGTGGCCTGCACTCCGTCACGTCGTACCCGCACCAGCGGCGCGGCGAGCGCTTTCATCGACGGCAACGCCCGCTCGGCGCGCCACGCGCGAAACGCCACCAACAAACAGCGCACTACGGCGAGAACGGCAATGACCAGCGGTGTCACCCAGTCTCCTTCACGGTAGGTGGTGAGCGTCTTGTACACGGCCAGTCCTGCCGCGACGACCGCCGATACCAACAGCAACCACACCGAGGGGAGGCGAAACAGCCGCCCGAGACAGTGGGCAAAGGAGAGGTCGGCAGGTTTGTCCACGATGTTATTACCGCTTTGGTGCAAACGCGTCGCGGCTTCTTCGGTGGTAAGACCGCCTTCGCGGTCGGTGCCGAGTTCGCCGAGTACGGCGTCGATGGATTCACTGTGCCAGATCAAAAAAATCATCCTTTCCGCAGGGTGATGCCATATGTAATAGGGAACATATAGTTTAGTATAGCGCATATTTATTAAAAAAGAAAGAGGAAAACCGAAAAAAATAAAAAAACGGAGCAGCCTTTTACAGACTGCTCCGTACGGACAGCGATCATTCTTCCGTATCGTCCCACGCAACGTGCGATTCCACGAAGCCTTTCTTGGTCTTGCGGCGCACGACGAGCCGCACGATAAAGCCGGAAGCGAACACCACCGCCATCATGCCCCAACCACCCACGAGGTTGGAAAGCAACGAATAGTTCGCTGCCGCGCCGTAGATGCCGCCGCTTTGGAAGAGGGTGATGAGATTCCACACGAAGAACAGGCACAGCAGCAGGGGGGAGAGTATTTTCACCGAAGCGTTGAACCACCACGCAGGCAGGTGAAAAGATTTGGCGTTACGGTTGATCTCTTTCAAAACTTTTGCGGTTTTGAACCCCCAACCGATGGCAAGCGTTTCCAAAACGCCGACCAAAATGAGGTTGAAGGAGTTGCACCAGTTGTCCACCACGTCCAGCCACGCGAGTCCCGCGCCGCAGGTGAAGAACAGCGAGAGGACCCCTGCAACCACGCACAAAACGGCGGTGCAACGGGATTTTTCAAGGCGGAACTTATCCGCAAAGGCGGTGGATACACCCTCCAAAATCGAGAAGGCGGAGCCGAGTGCCAGCGTGAACAGGCAGAAAAAGAATACGAAACCGAACAGCGCGTTTACGATACCGCTTTCGGTCAGCGAGACGATGGCGGTGGGGTAGACCTTGAAGGTGGCACCCATGCCGAGCGAGGCGACCTTGTCCGCAAGGCCCGTGCCGTACATGGTGGTGAACATCACGATACTCGCGAGAACGGAGATGAACAAGTCCGCCAGCGCAATAACGGTCGCGTCCGCCGCAATGTTGCTGTCACGGTCGAGAAACGAGCCGTAGGCAAACATGATCGCCATCATGATCGACAGACTGTAAAAGACCTGCGAAAAGGCGTCGATCCAGAGCTTCGGGTCGGCAAGTTGTGCCCATTGCGGCACGAACAGTTGATGGAGCGCTTCCCCCGCACGCGGCATGGTCACACCCTTGACCGCCATCACTGCAAGGCACAGCACGGGAAGCAGAACGGTGTATTTTGCCACCTTGTTGATACTGTCCGTCCCCTTGCGGATGCATAGCCAGATCGCCGCCCACGCGAGTACCAGACACCCCACCGTCGGCCACGAAATGATGCCGTAACCGCTCGTAGTTTCGGTGGTACGGGTGAGCGAGGTCCACAACGCGCCCGCCGCCGCAGGCGAGCCGGTGAGCGGGGCAAATTGCCAACTGTTCAGCATCATCAGGATCACCCACGCGAACACCGCCGCATAATAGACGGCGATGAAAAAGGCGTTGGACGTCGCCGCCCAGCCGATGGGCTCAAATTTTTTGTTCAAACCGCCGAGCGCCGTCACCACGCCGCCGCGCATACGCCGTCCAATGGCGATCTCCATCATCAAGAGCGGCAGCCCCATGGCGAGGATAGCCAGCAGATAGACGAACAAAAAGGTGCCGCCGCCGTGCTTGGCACACAAGGCGGGAAAACGCCACGCGTTGCCGAGCCCGACCGCCGAGCCGATCGAAGCCAAAATAAACGTACTGCGGGAAGCCCACGCCCCGCGGGAAGAATTGCTCATATAAAACGTCCTTTCGCCGTGGAATGTACCGAAGAGACAGTTTACCACGCTTTTCGGTCACCGTCAATCGGTTTTTTCGGTTTCTCTGCGGTTTCCCCTTGACCGTTTCGGCAGAATCGGGTATAATGGGTCACGTATTACGATTAAGGTGGTTTTTGTATGGCAGAAAGTATTGCGCAAGCGCTTGTTTCCTTTTTCGGCGACACCATTCCTGCGGAATTGACCATTTTTTTGATCTCGCTGTTGCCCATTCTGGAGTTGCGCGGCGGTATGATCGCGGCGGCGTTGCTCGGTGTGAATTTTACCAAGGCGTTTTTAATCTGCTTGGTGGGTAATCTGTTGCCGATCCCCTTTATTTTGTGGTTGATCCGCCCCTTCTTTAATTGGCTGAAAACGACCCGTCATCTTAAGAAAGTGGCGGATTGGTTGGAACGCAAGACGGAAAAGAACAAGGAAAAAGTGTTGAAATACGAAGTGCTTGGTCTGTTACTGTTTGTGGCGATCCCTCTGCCCGGCACGGGCGGCTGGACGGGCGCGTTGGTGGCGGCGATGCTGGATATGCCGATGAAAAAGTCGTTGCCGATCATTGCACTCGGCGTTCTGATCGCAGGGTTTATTATGTCTGCGATTACTTACGGTTTGCCTGCGTTGCTGGGTTTTTAAACGATGAACAAAACGTTTGACGTCGCCGTGGTGGGCGGCGGCGCCGCCGGACTCGCGGCGGCGATCTTCTTGAAACGGGAACGTCCCGCGTTGTCGGTGACGGTGTTGGAAAAAGCGTCTCGCGTGGGGCGCAAATTGCTTTCCACCGGCAACGGCACCTGTAACATCAGTAATATGCACGCCGCGCCCGCGTTTTATCACGGGGGCGACGTATCCTTCGTCAAGCCGGCGTTGGAGGCGTTTCCTCCGACGGCGGCTATGGCGTTTTTTGCCGAGATCGGCGTGATCTGCCGTCCGCGGGAAGACGGGCGGGTATACCCGCTGTGTGAGCAGGCGGCGGCGGTGCTGTCGCAACTGCGGGCGGAGTGTGCGGCACGCGGGGTGGAGGAAGTGACCGACGCCGCCGTGACCGCTGTTCGTCCGCAAAAGCACGGGTTCGTGCTGGAAACGGCGAAGGGCACTTTGCAAGCGACGCAGGTGTTGGTCACGGCGGGCGGAGCGGCGTCCCCGTCGCTCGGCGGTACGACCGACGGATACGCTCTGCTTGCGGCGCTGGGACATGAAAAAACGCCGCTGTTCCCTGCGGTGACGCAGATCGCGGCGAACAGTGAGTTTCTGCGCGCGGTAAAAGGTCTTCGCGCGGACGTGCGGCTGTCGTTGCGTTTGGGTGAAAAAACGATTGCCGAAAGCACGGGCGAATTGCTGTTTTGCGATTACGGTCTTTCGGGCCCCGCGGCGTTTGCCATCTCCCGCGCGGCGGGGGATTGGGAGCGCAAAAAGCAGGGCGAAATGACCGCCGTGGTGGATCTTCTGCCCGATTGGACGGCAGAAGCGGTGGAACGGGAAGTGCTTCGCCGCCGTGCGCTTCACGGTCGCACGATGGAAGAGTTTTTGACGGGGCTTTTGAACAAACGCATCGGACAGACGGCGGTGCGTGCCGCGGGCGTGCCGCTCACGCAAACGGCGGAAGAACTCACCGAAGCGCAGGCGAAGGCGATCGTTCGTGTGATCAAAAACTGGACGTTTACGGTCAGCGGTACGAAGGGACTTGCGGCGGCGCAGGTGACGGCGGGCGGTACCAAAACCGACGGATTTGACCCGCATACCATGCGCTCCCGCCGTGTAAAAGGTCTGTATGCGGCAGGCGAAGTGTTGGATATCGACGGCGATTGCGGCGGGTTCAACCTGCAGTGGGCGTGGAGTTCGGCGTACGTTGCCGCACAAGGCATTTTGGCGGAAAGGCGGGGTGACGCGTGATTCGGTTGACAAACGTGACCCTGCCACTCGACTACACGGCAGAGCAACTGCCCGCCGTGGCGGCAGGACTGCTGCGTATCGCCGTATCACAGGTGACGGCGTGTACGCTGTATAAGCGGGCGGTGGACGCCCGCAAAAAGGACGCCGTCTGCTTTAAAGCAACGCTGGACGTTACGGTGAAGGGCCGCGAAGCGGAGATTGCCAAACGGTCGCGGGATGCCGCGGTGGTAACACCGACGGTGTACGTTCCCGTGACCGCGCCTGCCGACCGTGCCCTGCCGCCCGTAGTGGTGGGAAGCGGGCCTGCGGGCCTGTTTGCCGCGCTGGTGCTGGCCCGCGCGGGGTGGCGCCCCGTGTTGCTGGAACGCGGGCAGGACGTGGATACCCGCCGCCAAAAGGTGGAGCGGTTGTGCGCTGCGGGCGAACTGGATACCGAATGCAACGTGCAGTTCGGCGAAGGCGGTGCGGGCACTTTTTCGGACGGCAAACTCAACACCGGCATCAAGGATGCGCGGTGCCGTTTCGTGCTGGAAGAATTGGCGCGCGCGGGGGATTGCCCCGACATTTTGTGGCAGGCGAAACCGCACGTGGGGACCGATCGCCTCTGCGGTGCGGTGCGTCGTATGCGGGAGGAGTTGCTCTCGCTCGGCGGTGAGGTGCGATTCGGTTGGTGTGTGACCGATATTGCGGTGCAAAACGGCGCGCTCACGGCACTGACGGTGAAAACGCCGAACGGCGAGCAGACGATGCCTTGTTCCCGTGCGATCTTTGCCATCGGGCACAGTGCGCGGGATACGGTGGCGATGCTTCACCGCCGCGGGGTGCCGATGGGGCAAAAACCGTTTGCGGTGGGGGTGCGTATCGAGCATCCGCGTGAGATGATCGACCGCGCACAGTACGGGCGGTTTGCGGGGCATCCCGCCCTCGGTGCGGCGGATTATAAATTGAACGTTACGGCGGAAAACGGCCGCGGTGTGTACACGTTTTGTATGTGTCCCGGCGGCGTGGTGATGGCGGCGGCGTCCGAAGAGGGGGCGGTGGCGGTCAACGGTATGAGCGAGTTTGCCCGCGACGCCCGCAATTCCAACAGCGCGCTGTTGGTGGGGGTGGATCCCGAAGACCTCGGCTCGGATGACGTGCTTGCAGGGTTTGCGTTGCAGCGGCAGATGGAGCAGGCGGCGTTTCGCCTGGGTGGCGGCGGATACCGTGCGCCCGCGCAACTTGCGGGGGATTTTAGGGCGGGACGTGCCAGCCGCACGCTGGGCGACGTGTTGCCGTCCTATCGCCCCGGTGTGACGCTGTGCGACCTTAGAGAATGTTTGCCGCCCTTTGTGGCGGAGTCACTCCGAACGGCGTTGCCTCTGTTTGGTCGAAAAATGGCGGGGTTTGATCGCCCCGACGCGGTGCTGACGGGGGTGGAATCCCGCTCGTCGTCTCCTGTGCGGATATGGCGGGACGAGACGGGACAAAGCGCCGTGCGCGGTATCTACCCTTGCGGCGAGGGCGCGGGTTACGCGGGCGGCATCATGTCCGCCGCGGCGGACGGCGTGCGTGCCGCCGAATGGTTGATGAACGGGCGATGAATAAACCGAAAAACAACGGGAAAACTGTGCTTCGAAAGAAATTTCAAAAAAATTGAAATTTTCTCTTGACATTCGGGTGCGGATAGTGTATTATAGTCAAGCGGTTTGCGAGACACGCACCATTAGCTCAGTTGGTAGAGCACCTGACTCTTAATCAGGGTGTCCCGGGTTCGAGTCCCTGATGGTGCACCATTTACGGCCCGTTGGTCAAGTGGCCTAAGACTCCGGCCTCTCACGCCGGCAACAGCGGTTCGAATCCGCTACGGGTCACCAAGCCGG
>SVPJ01000061.1 GCA_015065885.1 Oscillospiraceae bacterium
AGAGCCGATTTTTTCATCGGCAAGGCAAAAACGCAGTAAATCCTTGCGGATTTACGAGTATTTTAACACAGCCGAGGGGAAAATCGGCCCGTTAAAATCGGGTTCGGATATGCCTCCTCTGCTTAAGTCGTCAGATTACAACGAAAGCGCGGTGCCTATATGGTCTTCTTTCGCTACGATGCCAACATTCTCCCTACCATCACGTTGATCGGTCAGGATATACGAACCGGTATGCACCAAAACATTCGACGCGTATCGGAGGATTACATATTCTACCTCGTGACCGAGGGTGAGATGTTCTTTAACGAAGGCGGTATAGACTATCACCTTCATAAGGGCGATTGCTTCCTGTTTGAACCCGATATTTTACATTTCGGGACGCAAGATTCGCGTTACCAGATCCGCTATATTCATTTTCATCATCCGGCGATCGAGCGCATTGAAACGGACGAAAACGCCCCGACGGACGTATCATCGCAGGGATTCGTTACCTTGCCGAAGCGGTTACGCATTGAGGACGTTGCAGGATCAAAACGGTTGCTTGCAACGATCGGAGACGCCATCACGCGAAGTTATACCCGTCTCGAAAACTGGGAGATCGATTGTGCATGCTTGGTACAACAAGCGTTTTTGCAATTACGCCGTTTGTCTGTGTTATCGGATCAAAAGCAGCGCGGCATCAGCGAGCAACGTATGTATACTATTATTTCGTACCTGTACGATAACCACTCCCGCAAATTGACGGGCGCTGTATTGGAAAAAGAGTTGTCCTATAATTTCGACTACTTAAACCAACAGTTTCACCGCTTTTTCAATGTTTCGATCTTTCAGATGCTCGAGACCATTCGTATGGAAATTTCGCGAAATCTGCTGCTTACAACCGATTATTCCGTTGAGCGTATTGCAACCGAGGTGGGTTACAAAGATGCATCGTATTTTTCAAAAGTCTTTAAAAAGCGGACAGGCCTCTCCCCCGTCCGATATCGCCACAGCACCGAAACCGCGACGTTTTGATAAAAGCCTGCTCTCGGTAACTACCTCGCTCGGAACGGTGAATTTAATTTCATTGGCGTTGCCCATGTTTTTGGAAAACGTGTTCAACGTACTGCTCGGAACGGTCAACACCGCAGTGCTCAGCGGATATTCCGAGGAAGCGGTTGCCGCCACGGGCGCGGTCATGCCGCTGATCAATATGTTTTCACTGATTTTTTCGGTTATCGCTATCGGTGCCACGGTAGTCGTCAGCAACGATATCGGTGCCGAAAAACTCGACCGTGCCGCTAAAGCAACGTTTTCTGCCGTTACGCTGTGTACCGTTGCAGGACTTCTGTGCGGTATTGTGCTTGCAATCTTTGCACCGCCCGTCGTGCGGTGTATGAACTTAGAAGGCATGGTATACGAGGAAGCGGTCCTATATTTCCGCGTCCGTATGGCGGCGTTGGTCGTCTCCGCCGCATCTTCGGTGATGTTGGCGCTCCTCCGCTGTTACGGACACCCGCGTTCCACCATCGTCGCCGGTTTGGCAAGTAACGTCTGTAATCTATCGCTAAGCGTGTACGTCGTGTATTATGCCACCCACCCATGGGTCGTGGGTGTACGCGGTATCGCTCTGGCGGTAGTCGCGGGACAGATCGTATCTCTCGGTATTGCTGTTATTGCGTTTGTGCGTACTGCCATTCCGATACTCCGCCCGACGATACGCGAGTTTTGGCGTTTGATCGGCAGCGTGTTGCGCATCGGATTGCCCACGGGACTGTCGAGCGGGTCGTTTACCGTTTCACAGGTAATTACCAATTCGTACGTGGCGGTATTAGGGCCAACTGCCCTCTCCGCTAAGGTGTACTATACCAACATTTTAAATTATGCTTACCTTTTCAGTGTCAGTGTGGGCAACGCCAACTCGTTGCTCGTCGGACGTTTGTGCGGCGCGGGACGCTACGAACACGCAAATGCTCTTAACCGCACGGTCGTTAAAGTCACCATAGCGGTAAACTTCTTGGTTTCGTTGTCTATCGTTCTGCTGCGTGCGCCGCTGCTTTCGTTTTTCACCGACAATGCGTGGATCCTTCAGGCGTCGCTCGGCATATTTTTGGTGGATATCATCACAGAACAAGCGCGTGCCGTAAGCCAAGTATACGAGTACGCCCTGCGCGCCGCGGGTGACGTGATGTTTACGTTGAAAATTTTAATCGTTTCTTGTTGGGTGTTCAGTGTCAGCCTTGCTTACATACTGTCTATCCCGATCGGTTGGGGATTGATCGGCTGCTGGATCGGTCTGGCGTTGGATGAAACCGTTCGTGCGGTGGCTACGGTCTACCGTTGGCGAAGCGGCAAATGGATATATTTTCACAAACCAAAGGAGGAATCATAATGGATTGGAAAAAAGAGTTCAAAAACCCGCCGCGTCGGTATGGGGTCTATCCCATCATACACCAACGAATTTCCGATGCTGGAACACTGGTGGACGCGCACGATCGACAAGGCTTCGGCGGTATCGTTGCCAATTTGGACTACACCCCGGATTTTCCGCACAATGAGGCGGAATGGGATAAAGCTGTCAATGGATTCCGCACCTATATCGACCGCGGTATGGGCGCGTGGATATACGACGAAAAGGGGTATCCTTCAGGTACGGCTGGCGGTGCCGTGTTGGAAGAAAACCCCGATTACGAAGCACGCGGTATTTTGTGCTTAAAGTACTGGATGTTGCTGAACGGGCCGCAGGATTATCGCTTGGATGTCCCCGACGGAAAACTGATCAGCGTACTGCTTGTTCCCGCCGACGGCGCAAGCGAGCCGATCGACGTCACCGCGACCGACAACGGTAAAGGCACTCTACGCTTCACAATTCCGGAAGGTGCGTACTATATTTGGATGTTTGTGGAGCGCCGTTTGTACGATTCCACCCACGTAGTACACAGTTGGAGCGAACCGCGCCGTTACGTCGACTTGTTCAATGCGGATGCCACACGTGCGTTTATCCGTTCCACCTACGAACCGTATGCCGAGCGAATGGGCGACGAATTCGGCAAGAACATGAAGGCATTCTTCACCGACGAGCCGTCTCTGATCGCCTGGAACATTCCCGAAGCCAGCTACCCCCTGCTTCCGTGGGGTATCGGCTTTGCCGAAGGTTTTAAAGTACGATACGGTTACGACATAGGCCTTGCAATGGTCGCTGTTTGTACAGGCAGCGGTCCCGCGTGGATCCGCCGCCGCTGCGATTATTGGGAATACGTAGCCGATACATTGGCACAGAACTTCTTCAAAGTCATTAACGATTGGTGTGTCGAACACGGAACGGTGCTGTCGGGTCATATGCTCGAAGAAGAATATCTGACGGCACACGTGTTCAACTACGGCTCCTATTACCGTTCTGCGAAAGAGATGGGTTATCCCGGCATTGATATTCTATGTAGTTCACCCAAAACCTTAATGGACGAAAAGAATTTGCCGATCGGACGCCTTGCCGCTTCGTTTGCTGATGTATACGGCAAAAAGGAATGTATGACCGAAGCATCTGACTTGCACGAACGTATGGCGGGCACTCGAATACCGATCGAATGGGCGAAAGCATCCGTGAACTGGCACTTTGCACAGGGGGTCAACAACATCAACTCGTATTACGTCACCGATCACTATACTGACGAGCAGTTGCAGCACTGGAATCGCTACACTGCCCGTTTGGGATTGGCGCTTCGTAAGGGCGAGCGGTACAGCCGTGCAGCTATCCTGTATCCCGAAAGCGCGGCGTGGGCTTCCTTCCGCCCTACCGAACACGAACGCAACAGCGGGCAGGACGTGATCATGGAGCAGGTGAGCCAAAGTTTCACTAACACCTCATGGGCACTCTTGAAGCGACAGATCGACTTCGATTACATCGATGAAAATGAGTTAACAAAAGCCACGCCGGGTTCCGGAAGGTTGGAAGTGCTGACCCGCTGCTATGAATGCTTGGTGTTGCCCTGCGCATACGTGTTGCAAGAGGCTTGCTTCAAGAAGATCATTGACTTCGCCCAAAACGGCGGCACAGTCATCGTAGTGGATCGCTTGCCCGAATTTACGCGTGAAAGCGGTGAACGTGCGGCGGAATATATGGAATTGTTGTCCCTGCGTGCGGAAGGCAGGTTGCATTTCGTGACGGGTAACGATTTCGCCCCTGTGAAAGATATTCTGCCTGCAACGATTCGTTTGATCCCCTATCGGCACGCCCCTGCGTTCCGCACCTACGGCGCGATGTTGGAAGAAACGCCCACTGAGATCGTTTGCAAAAACATGCTGTCACACGTGCGTGTGAACGGTGACGAGACGATCGTCTTTCTGTGCAACATGGGTTCGGGCGACTTCGTGGGCGAGGTTGTATTGCCGCCCTGTAAGACGCTTTTGAAGATGATACCCGAAACGGGCGAAACGGAAGATCTTATCCCCGAAGAGAAGATCTCGCTTCACATTCCGGCGTTTCAAGGTGTATTTTTGGTATTGGGGAAATAAAACGATTTACAGCCGTCTCCGAAAGGAGGCGGCTGTTTTAGTCTACACGCAATCCCTGCTCGGTCGTATGATCGGGGATTCTCTTCTCACGAACAGGGCAGTCCCCCGGGGGGCAACTTCTTCGGTTTCACCTTCGGCGAAATGACGCCCGTTTAGGGCGGCAAGAAAAATGTTGCACGGACTTCGCCGCAGGCGAACGTCCTTTGATCCCAAGGCTTCGCGACCCCCGAAAAA